>CAMFLX010000060.1 GCA_945957555.1 uncultured Cytophagales bacterium | reverse complement strand
CATAAACAAAAGGATATAAGCAATACATGTTTTTCCTTATCCCGAATTGAGGTTATTTACTAATTTTCGTGTAATTGTTTGGTTTTATCGAAACATGTATATATATTTACCTCAATAACAATGATTAGTTAGGACTGAGGTTACCAACCTTGGAATTTTCATATTTGACCGAAAATTTTTTATATAGATGAGACTTTTTTTAATCATGTTGGTTCTTGGAGCCAGCAGTGCTATTAGATCAGCTGATTACTATTGGGTGGGAACCACCAATGCTTGGTCTACACTTTCAAATTGGAGGTTAGTTTCTACTTCTGGTTCAGTTCCTACTGTGTTGCCTTTGAGCACTGATAATATATTTATAACAGGGGGGACGGTAATGCCATTATTACCTACTTCTGCATTAACCATCAATGCTCTTACGATTTCTAGTTCAAAATCGTTGGATTTGAATGGAATTCCAACATTTACAATAAATGGTAGTGTGAATCTGCAATCAGGTAGTATCATAAATTCGTCAACGACACTTAATTCGATTGTTAGTATTAATAATTTAGATGTAACATTTGGTACAAGTACTGGTAACTTAGGTTTTACTATTGGTGCTGCTGCACCAAATGATAAGATTACGCTTAATATCACCACAGCAAAGTTTAGGAATTATGGGAGCTTGAACTGTTATGCTAATACTAACCTAGTATATAAGGTGAATTCAGTGACTGCCACAGATAATTTTATAAATGAGTTAGGTACTAATAATTTTAGAGGTACTTTCTCATTGACCATTAATGAGAATACAGTAGCTACCTCATTTGGAGAATCGGCAGGGTCTGATACTTTCTGGAAAACCGTTACCATAAATAAATATACTAATGTAGATTTTTCAATAGGAATTACTAATGATGGTTATTCTGCTATTTTTAAGGATAAATTGACATTGAATGGGGAATCGAAAGTTGGTACTAATGTTTCGAATCTGATTTTGGGCAACCAATGTAATGCGACCTTTACACTAAATAATGGACTAGATCTCTTATTTACTAAGAATACTAACATTATTCTTGGTAAATATAGCGCGACAAAGCAACCTACAATTAACATCGCAGCTGGCAATCTCACAACTTTGACTTTGCCGGTTTCTTATACGGCAGGGGGATTTGAGGCATATAAGACGAGTGTTGCGGGCACTACAACGCTCAACTTGTCGACAATAGGGGCTATAATCTTGGATAAAACATCTACCTTTACGGGTGCTACCAGTCTTACAGGTAACAATGTTTCTATAAATGCATCCACCTTTGCTGCTGCAACATCAATAACGACGAGTACAGCCGTATTGAAGGTTGCCAACACTACAGCAGTTACCTTTGCAGGAGATGTCACGCTTTCAACACCACAGTTTACAACATCCACACTGTTAGGAGGTGTCGCCACCACACCTATTAATTTCCAAAAAAATCTAACGATTACTCAAACTACACCTATTACTGCATACACCAATTCGAATGTAAATGGCTTTAAATATGCGGTGTTTAATGGAGCTACGGGCAATCAGGTTTATACAAGTAATTCACTAGTGCCATTTTATAGATTGGACATAAACAAGACATCGGGATATCTTCAGCTCAATTCCCCACTATTTATGAATTATTCAGTTGATAATGCGACTGACATAATCAATGTAAACTTGACTAGTGGGAAAATCGTTGGTTCGGAAACCAACAGGCTCATTATATATAGGAACAGGTATGCGATCAATGGCTTTACAAACAATAATTATATAGCAGCAGGGTTGGTCATTATGTCCAATGATGCTACAAACCTCCCACTTAAGAAATTTTTGCCTCTAGGTTCGGCAACGAATTATGCACCGATAGAAATCACGTGTAATACGGGTACTGCAAACTTCATTGCGGTAACATATTTTAACCAAAATCCACAATTGTTGAATTCAAACTTTACGGGCGGTGCTCTTGATGTGAGCAATTGCGAATATTGGAAGATTGCTGAGCTTGATGCAAACCTTGTAAATCTTGCTACGGCTAATCTCTTTGATTTGGATAAGTTGACCATGTTCTATATGAACCCAAAGTGCACAAAGATCAGTAACAGTAACCATGCGTTGGGTTATACCTATAAGAATGGTGCAGTATATACCCCTTGGGAAAAGTTGGCCACCACTTATACTGCGAACAGTGATGGTACTACTCTTACTTATATAAATGGAAGCATAGGTACGGGTGGGAAGCTTTTGAAACAACAACCTGAGATATTAGTTAGTTTTAGTTATCAAAATGTTTTGATCGTCAATACTACTGATGTTTATGGAAATCCGTGTACTTTATCTTCTGCTACGGATGGGAGTTATGCATTCACAAGTGGATTATCTGGAACAAATGCGGGCATTGTTAAAGTTCACCCTAATGTAAATGAAGATGTTCCATTGTTCATTAGCAATACAGCTGCTGAGTCAACCCCGTACAATGTTCTTATTAAGGTCGGCGCAGATGGGAAGCCTTATGCTGTTAGAGACTTGAGTACAAATGATTTGATCAATAGCGATAACCACCTCATTAACAATTATACAGTTACTTTTAGGAATTCAGAGCCCATTCCGATTTTTGAGCAATACGTAACGAACCTTTCATCAGATGGGGTTACCTTACCCTCTGGCGTAACAACTTTTACAATTACAACACCAGTAGGGATCACCCCAACAAAACTGGACGTATATAATGGAGCAACCTTGTTGGGATCAACTAGCAGTACCGTAAATCCCATATCGGTTGCAGGTATTTCAGCAACTGGCAGCTATCGGTTTGTTTTGGCAGTAAAGGATCAAGCCAATCAAGCTATGTCAATAACTGGTTATTTTTTAAAATAGAAAATCATTTTGAACAAGTCATTCATCATAAGCATCATAGCCATGACCATGTCTTTTTTGACTGCCATAGGCCTAGTCTATCAAAGTTACAAAACCCCAAAACTTGGTTTCGTAAAGTCAAAGGAGCTATTTGAAGGTTATTTGGGAACAAAAGAGGCTAAGGCAAAATATTCGAAGAACTCTGGAGAGATGTCAGCAAACCTAGATACGCTTACGCAACAGTTTAATAAGTCACTGGCTGAATTTAATACTAATTATTCGAAACTCAACAGTGCGGAAAGGGAAGAAAAGAAGCGACTTCTTGCCTATCAAAAACAGAATTTGGATAAGTATAACGAAGTGGTGGAAGATAAAATCAGTGAAGAAGATCAAAAACTCACACAAGGGGTATTGAACCAGGTCAATACTTTCATAACCGATTATGGTAAGAGACATGGGTATAGTATGATATATGGTACTAATCTTACGGGTAATATCATATATGGAAATGAGACTCATGATCTTACTAATGAGGTTTTGAAGGAGTTGAATGCACAATACAAAACTTTACCTAAGGAATGATGAAGGTCTTGATTTCAATATTTCTTTTATTGGGATTTTTCGCTTCCTGTTCGAAAGCAAAAAGTCGTCAGGAATGTTTGGAATACTATACAAAACACAAGAGTGATTATGTTGTTTCAAAGGTTGTATCTGGCTTTGAGGTGAAAATGGAGTATTTACCTAAGCATCTACTGGCTCAGGAAAAAGTCACTAAGAACAATGATATGAACTTTGTTTTGACGATAGCACCATTAAAAGATTACGATGACGAATACAAGGCAACTATGTTCGAAAAGATCACAAAGTTTGAAGAATATAAGGAGCGCGTGTTTAACCTGAATTTTGAAATGGACAAACTTGTCGAATTATCTCTGGATGGAAGTGACAAGATGTATACCCCAGTATTGTTCAATACAGAGAATACCTACGGTTTGACAAAGGAAATAAAAATAAATCTTGTGTTTGCCCCTAAAAGCGTCGAAAAGGAATTCTCGAATGCAGGAGAGTTAGACTTGATATTTACTGATGAAATATTTGAGACAGGAATTAATCATTTTGTTTTTGATAATAAAAAAATTAACAACATTTCACAATCCATATGTTCAATAAATTGACAACCATCCAAAAAAGGAGTATATCTCTACTCATTTTAATAATCTACTCGGTTCAGATTTTTTTACCTACGGTTGCATTTGCCCTTACTTCAGGTCCTGCTCAACCAGAATACACCAGTTTCGAACCAGTTGCAACAACCAATATGGTGAATCCGATGTCGGGTGACTTTAACTACAACTTACCCCTTTTGCAGGTCCCTGGTCCTAATGGAGGAGGTTATGCCATGTCACTTTCTTACCACAGTGGTGTAAGTATGGATGAGGATGCCTCTTGGGTAGGGTATGGATGGACACTTAACCCTGGAGCCATTAACAGGGCAAAGAAGGGTGTTCCAGATGATTATAATGGTCGTAGTGTCAAGAATTTGAATTTTACAAAAAACAATTCCTCTATTACTGCTGGACCCACAGCTGGTGTAGACATTCTTACATTTTTCAGTTTGGATGCATCAAGGTCCATAAGGTATAATAACTATAAAGGTTATGCTGCTATCAACTCTCTTTCTGTTGGAATTGCTGATGGTTTGCTAAGCATAGGTTACAACAATGCCTCTGATGTAGGGAGCAGCTATTCCGTAAATATCAATCCTGCCGCATTGTTGGAGAAAGGTTCAAAAAAGGCTAGGGCATCCAAAAAGGCACAACTCAAAAAGGATCTAAAGAATTTGGAAAAGAGTAAAGACAAAGATCAGATTAAATCAAAGAAGGATGAGATTACAAAGCTTGATAAGGCAGACAGTAAGCTTTCTGGTGCCAAGTCTGCATTGAATAGTCTTGGGTCTTCTTTTGCTGGATACATGACTGATGATCCACAATATCCTGTTTCTGTTTCATCATTTACGGGATCTTCAGTGAATGTTTCATTTTCGGTGGGTTTTACCGCAACGCCTTTGGACATTCCTTTCAGGTTGGGCGTTTCTGGAAACGTAACCACCCAAAACCCCAGCAATGAGATTTCAAATAATGCTTATGGGATGCTTTATCACGATGTTAACAAACCAAATAATGCATTGTTGGATTATTCGGTTGAAAAAGAAGCAGCATTCAACAAAAGGGATATATTTATGCCTGTGCCTTTTAGCGCAGAAGATGATTTTAACGTAACAGGTGAAGGTTTGGGTGGGGCATTTAAGCTAAATAGGAAACCAGTACCTGTTTTTTCTCCACCAAACCAAAAAAGCAGTTCTGTCATTGCTAACTTGAATGGTGACCTTCAGCTAGGCCTAGATATTGGAGGTGGAGTGGCTGTAGGTGTAGGGAAACAGGATCTAGAGGTTTCATCACAGGGGGTGCAAATTGGAGGTATCTCACCAACTGACATGGAACAGCCTTATTTTGTATTTTCAGGTGACAAAGCAGGTAACAAAAGGCATACCTTGGATGATAATGTTAATAATGTATATCTATCAGGGAGTGGGTTGAACCCTAGTGTAAAGTTTCGCAATGACGTGGCTTTGGACAACTCAAGGGATGAAAGAGGTAGTTTTATTGGCCATCATACAAATGCCCAATTGGTAGCTGACCAATCAGCTACATATAAAAGGATGTATCAGAAAAGAGCTGATGTTGAAGCCAAAGTTACGAGGTCGGGTACTGATTATCAAGATCTAATTGGAGAACTATCTACAGTAAATGAGGATGGCAACAGATATGTATATGGTATACCTGTTTATACGAGAAATGAAGAAAGCAAGTCTTATTTTAGGCCCGAAGGCGGTGGAGGGTCATGTGTGCCTATCAACAGGGTTGTACATTATAACGCAAATAACGTTTCGAATGGACATGAGTCATTTAGCCCATATGCAAGCACTTATTTGTTGACGGAAATTACCACACCCGATTATATAGATAGGACATTTAACGGTCCTAGTAACGATGACTTTGGCGGTTGGACCAAGTTTACATATGACAAGGAATATGGAAACTCATCTAACAATGGATCATGGTACAGCTGGAGGATGCCCTACAATGGTCTTACTTATGAAAAGGGTACTTTGTCCGATGTTCGAGATGATATGGGCTCATTTACCAGAGGTGAAAAAGAGATCTATTATGTAAAAGAAATAGAGACAAGGACACACAAGGCGGTTTTTATATTGAATGACCCAGTTACGGAGCCAAGATATGATGGTTTGGCAGCAGAAGGAGAAGGATTGAATGTGAGACAAAATAAAGCAGCACGTGATCTTTTAAAACCTTTGAGATATCTGAAAAAGATAGAGTTGTATGTGAAGGATCCAACCGATCCTACTAAGACTATTGGAAAACCAATAAAGACTGTAAATTTCCAATATTATGATGCGGCAACGTCGCTTTGTAAAAATCTGCCAAATGGGATCGACATATCTGGAGGTACTGCCGGCAAACTTACACTAAAGAAGGTATGGTTTGAGTATGAAGGTATCTCAAAGAGTACCATTAGTCCCTACGAATTTATTTATGAATATAAAAAATTGGCCCCATCACCAACATCGGTGGGCAATTATTTCAGGTCGGATGGTGCAGTAAATGCAAACTATCCTCTTATTGTGGCAGATCTTAACAAGAACTATGATGAAAATCCCAACTATGATCCAAATGGTGTAGACGCATGGAACAACTTGGCATATAATGGTAATTCAAGAAACATGGTGATGCAGCCTTGGGTATATCAAGGTGCAAGAACTGTGGGTGCGGTGGTTTTTGATCCTGGAGCATGGAATCTAAAGACAATCAAATTGCCTTCAGGTGGACAAATTTTGGTTCAATATGAAGAGCATGACTATAAGTTTGTACAAAATCTGCCTGCCAATGCCTTAACGAGTCTTGTTGATAATACAAGCAACCAGGATGGTGGTGCGCAGACCTTTACGGTTAATTTGGCGGATCTTGGCATAGACCCGAATACAACCCAAGGTGCACAGGAAGCTACGGATTATGCAGCATATTTAAATGCTTATTATAGTTCTACTCAATATACATATCTCCCCAGTAAAAAGATTTACTTCAAGTTCTTGTATAATCTGGTTCGCAATGATAACAATGTACCACAGGTAAGTTCATGTGGTTCGGAATACATAACTGGCTATTGCAAGATGAATGGTGCTAGCTATAATACCGGGACCAAGACACTTTCAATAACATTGGATACAAAAGATGGTATTTCAAGCCCTCAATATGCATGCAGAGATTTTTATCTGAACAACAGAGCCATGCTCAATGTGAATAATGAATGTAACAATCCTGATGTGGTGGATGCTGATGGTTCTGCCATTGATCTAGTAACCAATATGGTAGGCAATCTATTTGTCAATTTCAAGAATGTCTCTAGGGAAGTGGGCAAAAAGATAAATCCTGTATATTCATATTTGAAATTGCCAATGCCCCAGAAAAAGTCCAAGCTGGGTGGGGGCATAAGGGTGAAGAGGATCATGATGTATGATGCAGGCTTGACAGCCGCGGAAGAGACATTGTACGGAACAGAATACTTATATAAGCAAGAAGATGGCACGTCCAGTGGTGTTGCGACAAATGAACCTGTAAAGGAAGAAAATGCCTTGGTTTATTCATTGGATAAAAGAATGCCCCAGAATCTTGCCCAAAAGATGTTATCTGGTGAAGACAAAGATGAGTTTGAGGGACCGATAGGTGAAAATTTGTTGCCTGGGCCTTCAGTGATTTATTCGAGGGTGGTAACCAAAAGCATATATAATGGGGCCAGTTCCCCAGGCTTTACTGTAAACGAATACTATACGGTTAAAGACTATCCATCTTTCAAGATCGATTATTCTGGTGTAGACGAAAAGAATCCATTTTTACCTAATATCTCAGCGATTTTGGTCAATCTTTCCTACAAGATTCAATCAGCGGCTCAAAATTATACCTTCATAACAAACGATATGCATGGCAAGCCAAAGAGAACTGTTAGATTTGGTGGCAACTATCCAGCAAACCCAGCAGATTTCAATGAAAACTACCATAAGGTAGCCTACCAGGAGCAGTTTGACTATTACGAACCAGGTAAGAATATCCCAGTTCTCAACTCTGCTGGCGTAGTAGAATATAGGACATTGGGTGTCGAGGAAAAGGTGGCTGTAGAGGCTAAGAACGTGGAGGACGTTACCGATAATTTCGGGTTAAATATAAATACCAGCGTAGGTTATCTGGCCATAGTGGTATTGCCACAATTGTGGTTGTCTGGACATTACTCTCATTCCGAGAGAAAACTCAAGTCGGCGGTTTCAAGCAAGATAGTACATTATCAATCCTATTTGAAAGGAACCACGGTTACAAAGGATGGTCTTTCCTACAGGACAGAAAACAGATTGTTTGATAGGCTTACCGGTGATCCTATTGCGACTGTGACTACGGATGAATACAATGACCTTACCATCAATAACACCAAGCAGAAGGGGGTATACACAAGTTATAAAATCCCAGCTCACTATGTCTATCCTTCTTTCGGATTGAGATCGAACAATGAAGGATGGTCAAAAACAGAAACTGTTTCGGCTACATCATTTACAACAGCAAATATAAATAGGTACTTCGTTGGTGATCTATTATCAGTTGGAGGCATACTTTGTTTTGTGACTGGGGTCAATACCAGTACCAATGTTGTTTCGTTTTCAGTAGCGATCACTGGTACCGTGCCAACAGGAGGTCAAAATGTTACTGTATTGAATAGCGGGAATCGAAATGCACTCAGATCAATGGCAGGAGAAATTACTTGTTATGGCAATGATGATATGAATAGCAGTAATTCTGGTGTAGCATACGGACCGTTCACAAACATTCCAAATGTGATTTCGGCATCGGCTACGGTATTTACAGATACATGGACACAGTCTGCATATGATAAGAATTTGTATGGGACAACGACAGGAAATGTCTATTTGACAGGCGAAAAGGGAAAATGGAGACAATCAAGCACTTATGTTTTTAAGGCAAGCCCATTGCTGGCATCAGCCAAGGCCTATAACACCGGTTATTATGCATATCAAAAATTTGATTATACAACATTGTCCAACAACAATTCTAATTCGTGGGTAAGAGGCAACCTAGTAGTAAAGTATTCACCTCATGGTGAAGTACTTGAAGAGGAAAACATCATCAATGTGCCGACTGCTGCCAAGTTTGCCCATGGAGAAAACGTACCATCAATTATAGCACAGAACGCGAGGTTTGCCAATATACTTTTTGCTAGTTTCGAAGACAAGTCTGGATCGGGCATCATTACAGACAAGAAGATTGCCCACACAGGAAACCAATGTGTTCTAATCAATCCATCACAAGTTTTGGATCCCACCCTGACCGGAGGTATTGAGGCAAATGCCCAAGTTTTAAGCAAAGGGTTGTTGTTGAGATACTGGAGTAAGTCAGCTTCTGGTACAAATCAAGCCCTAGTGGCAACTGTTAAGAAAAATGATGCATCTGCGCAAGTTATAAATACTACGATTTCTACAAAGAGTATAGCAAGAGTAGGCGAATGGAGTTTATTTGAAACAAGTTTGGTTTTCCCAACAGGATCTATAACTGTAAATTCACCAATAAGAGTTGAGTTGAGTAACGGCAGTTCTGAGATCATGTATATGGATGATTATAAACTTCAGCCAACGGAGTCGCAAACCACATCATATGTTTATGATTATGCTAGCTTGAAACTATTAGCAACATTTGATGACAGGCATTTTGCATTGATTTACCAATATGACGCAGAAGGAAAATTGGTGAGGAAGCTTGTAGAGACAGAAAGGGGAGTTAAGACCATATCTGAAACCCAGTACAACAGTCCAGAATCTGCTAGATGATGAAATCGTTTTGTTATATTATATTGCATCTCTTGACAATGTCTATCTATGGACAAATTACAGCTCGCTCTATGGCTTGCAGGGAACGGCTGATGGAGATATTGCCACAATATTCAAACATGTCAAAAACGGTTCCAAATGGGATGATTAAGTCATTTGTTATCTCAATGAACACCGAATTCAGGACAAGAAAAAGCTCCGTAAATCCGGAGTCAAATCTTGAGATCTCATTTGGAAAAAATTTATTTGTTGCAAAAAATAGTGAAATCTTATCCATCTCTGACACAGTTGATAGTTTTACTTTGGTAAATAAGACAAAGGTGATCGTTCACAGTAAAAGTCTCTTCTCCAAACTGAGCGATTCGATTTCGTTGGGATTAAGCGAAAAAATGTTAGCAAATATTGATTTGTTTGAATGCTCAGAAATGGTACAGTCTGGATCAAGGTTGTTAAAGGTTGTCTGTACTCCCAAAAAAGAGCTTAAAGATGAGGCTATGATAGAAAGCATAGAATATGTCATAGACCAAACAAAGGGATTGTTGAAAAGTTCCGTTATTTTCTATACTTCAAAAAGCGAAATAAAAAGCATGACATTAAGATATGGTCCAATAAATGTGGTGGTTAGGCCATCTGAATATACTAATGAAGTCAGAAGGATTTTTTTAACGAACAAGGGTAGGCTCCTAGAAAAATACCGCAGCTATAAATTTTTTGAAAACACTAAGAAATAACATAATATAAGTCATATATGAAAAACAAGGGCTTTAAATTTAGAAACCTAATTACCATAACATTTTTGCTGGTTTCACAGTTCATGTATTCTCAAACAATCGGTGATGGACCAGGAGGACTGCCCTCCACGAATATGTTGTTCTGGTACAATGCCAGCAATGTGAGACAGACCACAGGTGTAGTTACACAATGGAACGATTCTAAGGTTAACGTATCCAATTTTCTTTCTCCGTCTGTTGTGGGGACACTTACCTACAACTCAACAGGATTTACGGCAACTGGTGACAACATGCCATTTTATTCCATTCCTTCGACAAGCTCGCTTTTGGAAAACCTGTCAGTTGCTAGAAGCAATCAGAGTGGATACGAGATTTGGGTCGTTGCAAAGGCAAGCGGAGTGAATGCCACTGCCGGCAACAAAGCTATGCGTTTATTTAAGATCACCAATGTTGCAAACAGCAACAATTTTGTATCACTTTTGGTACCATATCCAGCATCTGTGACAGCACCTTGTTCATTGCAGGTATATAATAATGCACTGGCTACCATGTCATCTTCCGCTACACCTATCGTTAGCAACGTGGACCAACTTTACTATGCAACTATCGCAAAGACTGGTACCAGTACCGCTTCTACGATTTTTGGCACCAGTAACACAAGTAATACTACCTTGGCGGTGAATAATACAGGACTTGTTGATTTCGTCAAATTGGCACTGAATGACCCAACTAGTCCAGCACCTTATACTAATTATGCGGTTGCTGAGGTCTTTGGTTTTACTGTTAATACCACACCAGCTCAAAAGGCCATCATTCAAAACTATATTTATAGGAAATATTATTCGGGTACAGATGTCTATAAATATGACTATGTTCAAACCAATTCTGGTTATGGCCTTACTGGATCCGTGAATTCTGGCGTATTGAAACTAAGTACCACCAATGCCACAAACTTTGCCATAGCACACGATTATCAAGGAGCAATAAGCTACAGTTTGGTCACCTCCCTTCCAAGTCCTTACAATGGCCTGAAGATCAGAAATGAGGAGTGGAAGGTTGTTACCAATGCAGGCAACACTGCTGTAGTTTTTTCTTTTGACCAATCGTTGTTGACTGGGGATACCAAATCGAAGGTCCCTTACATCATCGTCAAGTCCAATGCCACAACAGTGAGTGGGATATATCCGATGACTTTGGCCAGTGGAAAATATAGTACAGCGGCACTTAACATTCCAGTCAATTCCTTAATCAATATCGGATATCTTGAGGCGACATGTACAGCCGCAAATAATTTGACATCTGGAGTGTTGGCGTGGAATATTACCACACTTCCATCATTCACCACTATTACACTAGATGCCCTCACGGTTAAAAGAACATCAACTGGGACGACGCCTGGAATTCTTTCGCTCACTCAAACCTCAACTGCAGCCAATACATTTACTGCGGCAAATAACACAGCAAAGAACCCAATCGAATTTTCTCAAGTATCATCAAAAAAGTGGTGTATAGCCAAAGTCGGTGATGCAAGCAATGTAGAAAGGTTTTCGCTAAGCTTTACTACGGCTAGTTATCCACAGGGAACATTTTACAATATGGGTTACAACATCATCGTGGATCCTAACGGGGATGATGTACTGACTGATGCCGTGATTTATACCACTTCACAACTCGTATCGGGTACACAAGGTGTTAACAATGTGAATCTTCCAAATGGTTCAAAAGTTTCCATTGCCTTGGATCTTATTCACTTTAATATTACAGGAGCTTCGCTCAGCACTATTCCTAATACATTTATCTCACATGGTACCTTAAATACTGCGTCAACTTATGTTTCCTCAAATACATTGAACGATGCAAATTTAAGGAGGTTTGACAGGTGGTTCAACTATACAGGTACCAATGCCCAAGCCGTACTATCATTTGACAAGAGGCTTTTCCAAAGCCTAATGGGTTATATCACCTTACAGTCTTATCAGGTTCCAGTAATAATAGAAAGCAGTACTGCTACCAGTTCAACAGCCTTTGTGCAAAACGCCAAAGTATATGCGCTGACGTCACCTACTGGTAATGTATACTCAATGAACCTATCCCTAAAACAGGGGTATTACTATACGCTAGGCATTATCAACCAGCAGTCATTATCTGGATATACCAATTTTAGGGCAACCTCGGGTCTGCTTGATTTGAACTATAATTTTCCATCAGCAACAGTAAGCAATGAGTTCAATATATTTACAACCACATTCAAAACCTATGACCACCTTGTGGTATTTGACAATGGTGGAAGTTATACCTTAGGAACGACCTTACAAACAATCGGTACTACTGGCACCTATAGCGATATTCCCTTTTATGTCTCTTCAAAAGCTTTCAGGGTTCAGAAGCTAAACAATACCTCCACACTTAACATCGGGTTCCATACTACGGCAATAGATGCTATGGGCAGCAAACCTGACAACTATTACAATGTTTTGGTAGTGGATAATGATGGAAACTGGTCTACAACAACAGACAGATCAGTTGTTGGTCTCGTAAGATCAGGAGACTATTATTACGCCTACGACCAGAACGTTACTACTCAGAGTTTTGCATTGGGAATAGCCAAACAGGCCGACAACAATATTGTGAATGAGGTAAGGTCGATCGGCTTTTCCAATATTCCTGCCGTTTTGCCCATCTCTCAGGATCTGATAGTCAACACACTTACTAACTTCAGTTTTGCTACGGCATGTAAACAAACCGTAAACAACAATATTCTTAAGGTTTTAGTCAGCACAGGTGAGACCTTTCAACACGGTTTGGACAAAACGCTTGCATTGGCCGACTTTAATTTCAACATAACCTTAGACTTAAGTTATAAAAACGCTTCAGGCGTTCTGATAGGCACCATCGAGACAAAAACACTCAACATAACAGGTAAATTCCCTGAGGCACTGTATTCGAAAACACTACCCGCTGGGACTCAAACTGTAACCGTTTCTGTAAAAAATATTACCCAGAGCAGCAGTACGCCAACTACTGTGGATTTAAACGCAATAAGGTCAATGATAGAGGTAAAGGCGGATATATTGCAGGATCTGTCCAAGACAGTTCCACAGCTTAGGATGACTTCATTGACAAATCTGAGTCTGCCGAATATTGTGGATACCAAGCCGATCCAGTTCCAATGGTCTACACCTTCCTGTCCAGTGGCCGGCTATAAATTCCAACTTTTGAGGCTTTACAATACAGATCCGTTAAAAGCAACATCAACAACATTTGATGCTACGGCTGATGTGGATTGGTCCAAGGCACTTACCTTGGAAACAATCAATGACAACATCACACTTCAACTTGCTGAGGGAACAGGATATTACACATGGCGTGTCATGCCACACGGCAACAATAATACGGGTGGTGTTGGAAACAGTAACAATTGGAGCAACTGGAGTAGCGACAATACCCCAAGTGCTGCTACCTTGACACTGACAGGCAAACTGTCTCCAAACGGATACGGGCCATCTGTTTTTTATTATACCCAGCTAGAAGATGACAAGAACTTCATCTACAACAGGGTGTTTACCGAAGACGGGAAGAGCCACGAGAATTTTACAATAGCAGATGGACTGCAGGAAGTGAGGCAGACCCAATCAAAGCTCAATTCCAATAAGGGGACAAGTAACGAGCAGGGAAGCCTGATCATCTCACAGAATGTATACGACTATTCTGGAAGGATTGCCATCAAAACACTGCCGGCACCGGTACTCGACCCCAATCAGGAATTTGGCTACAGGCCTGAATTCATCAAGGAGGATGCTACCAATGCTGCTTATGGCCCATGGAGTGTTGACGTCAAGCCAGACCAGACTGTGGTAGGCTTGCCAAATCAATATCTTGCAGGAACATACAATGCAAAAGTAAGTGACAACAGTCTTTTGGGTACATATTATTCAGAGATGAATCCTGATACAAGGGTTCCGAATGCAGAGAAGTACCCCTTCACCCGTGTCATATACAGCAATGATGGCAATAACGAGATCGTGGAGCAAGGTGGTGTGGGCGGTCAACATCAGCCATTTGGTGGCAAGACCACTAAAAAGAATACCGCAGCTGCATCGCCAAACGAGCTCATCAGACTTTTTGGTGATGAAACACCAGAAGGTGTTTACAGATCATCTGTTACCGATCAGAATGGTATCACTTCGGTTTCTTATACCAACAGGAGTGGCAAGACCATAGCTACTTGTCTTTTGGTCAACGATGACCCAAATAACCCACTGAAAAAGCTACCTTCGACCATGGATAAGCTGGAAGGCGGTAGTACAGGAAATCCAACTATTCTTAATGGGAAATACAAGGTGCTTTCCAACAGGACCATTCTGGACAAAATAGAGAACCAGATCAATGGGAATGTCATAGTGAGTACACAGGATTTTGATCTTGTGGGTGCACAGTCGGTAACGATCGACTACTCATTCCAGCCAACGAAGTTTCTGTTGAGCCAGTGTGAGAATTTTTGCGTGACCTGTGGTTACAAGGTTGAGGTATATATCTATGATTTGAACACGGGAACGCTGGCAAATACTGCCGGTACATCGGGAAATACGGCAAATCCTCTATTGGAATGGCTGAACCCAGCTTCTTACCCCACCCAAGCATCGATGGACGCAAAAGTTGCAGACTACTCGGCAACTTCCAAGTTTACATTGTCTTCGTGGACTAAGGCACCATTATCTTCTACCTCTACAGTTTCGCTTACTGGGGGAAGTTATAGGTTGTTTAAGGTTATTCGCCAGGCAACAGAGAACGATGCCAAGAAAGTTGCAGATGACATCGAGGCAAAGATGAACGCGGTGATCGATAACCAGATCGTCAATCCGATCAAAGCCAAAATGGCTTTAGGTACCATGAAGTTTGTCAACAGTTTTATTTTTGACAACCTTTTGACCTCCTATATTTCTGCTGGGGCTTCGGAGCCAAACTTTGGCACTTATGTGGAACTGATTAGAACTGATGTGGATGGTAACCAAACCGCATTACTGGCAAATTCCAAAAAGACGAGCACTGGAGCTTATTTCCGAGATCCATCCATGCTTACATATAAGGATATCAAGGACGATATGAAACTCAAGATTGTCACCTCTTGTTGTACCATGTATGTACAGCTCTATGAGCACAGGCCTGACGTATGTTCACCAAAGGAATATCTATCTGAAGCTGAACTTTCAGATGGCATCTCGGATCATGAGCAGATGTATTCAAATGCCACCTATAGGGCGGCATTGACCGACAATACCACCGGTCTTGGAGCCTCCTTGGTTTCCTATACACAACAGGCAATACTGAACAATCCAACAGAGGGCGCAGGCTATACGGTAGCATTGGACCCCATAGATTTCCTTCTGAAAAAATTCAACCCAAGTGTGACGCCTGCCTACACCAAGGATCAGTTTAGGGATATGACCAACAACATGATGGCAGACTACCTGCTTTGGAAAGTGGACAGCCTTACTTTGACCACTGCCGCTGCTAGAGACCAGAGCAAATACAAGATATTTCAGGACATGAACTGCTATTCTATACAGAACTCCTGGAAGTCAATCGTAGAGAAATATTTTGCACCGATCCCGGCAGATCAGCGATCGGCAATGAATAATACGAAAGCCAGTGCATTGTTAAGTACTGACAACCCAGGTGTCAACTTGGATGGTGTGAATACTGCAAATATGGATGCCAAGGTGAAGAAGGAACCAATCGATGAACATCTGTCCAATGTCGGATATAAATATATCGGTTATGTTACTAGTGGGGATATCAAGACGCAAGCCTATAAGTTGTTTACATACAGCCCAAGGAACAGCAACTGCGAATCGATGTTCTGTACCGCTGACATGAACGCTGGCCTTAACATGACCAAGCTTGAGTCGGAGGTTGATGCACTCAACGGGGAACAGCCAGTCGTCAATCTGGAGCCTGCATCAGCCTATCCAGACATTACGATTACATCGGTGAAGGATGCTCTATGTAGATCCTATATGGCTAATTCGACAGATCCAAATATCTGCATGCCTGAGACAGAGGCAATAGGAACCACGCATGCCAAATACCTAGGCAGTGGTAGTACCACATACAATGCACTCAAGGTGAGGCTTTATTCTCAGATCGCAGTTACACCTGCAGTATATCGATACTTGAATGCTGTGGAATATAACATGCTCAAAAAATGTGACGAGGCCGACGATGAAGTGACAGCTGATAGGGCTAATGGAAGTTTGGAAGTTGACGATATTGCCCTCGCAGAGACCGAGAACAAGATCAGGGAAATAAGAAATAAGCTCCTTAACGACTGTAACCTTGCATGTGAGCAGAAATACAACCTGTTTTATGCGCAGGTTGCAATGCTCTACGATCCAGATGGCGACGGACAGTATTTTGCAAATCCAAAGAAGCTCTATGGGGTTGAGAGAATTAAGAATTATAATTTTGACCCGTCCTTGGTACCCGTTACTGGCAATGATGGTGACTACACAACGAAAGCTTCAGGAGATTGGAGGTATATCAAGAGCACACTTCCAATAGACATACCTGCCTCAGCATTCCAGAATGGTAATGTAGATATTGCTGCAAATCCTATTTACCAAAATATACCGTATCTGTTAAGTCAAAGCACGGCTAAAACATATGCATTGAGTTTTGAGATCTTAGATATAGCAAATATCACCGATTTTAGGATTAAATTGGGTCTATGGAATCCTACTATTTACACTCCTGCAAACTTTACATATGAAATAAAAAATTTAAATAGTTCACTTAAAACTGGAGTTGTTACTTTTAATTTTACCATTGCATCTGCAAGTGTTTATTCAGCGCTCGGATTTATATCTACAGGTACAGCTGGTGCTAGATTAGTAATTGACAAGGTGTCATTGAAAGAGCTTACATACAGTACCGCGGCAACAGCCATCTCCACAGATGACATATGTTGCACGGCAAACAGCTTGGTTCAAGGCTGTAAAGATGATTGCGTCCTCACAGAGCAGGTATTGGAATGTAACCCATTACCTACCATGAAGGCCCAGATCTACTACCGTACCAATCTGGATATTCCTGCCACATGGAAGAGGGCTCCAAGTTCGACGGCAACAGATATAGTGATTCCTACGAATGGGGCCGGTATCTATCCGAGCCTCTCAGGTACTAATGCCTATAACTTCACATTGAATGTAAGCACAAAGCAGTATTATCAACTCTACATTAAATCGTTGTATACCTTCAGTAATGGAAAAACCGTGGAAGTGATATGGGGTAAGAACTATGCACCTTCAACCCCGGACAACCTTTCGATCAACATTACACAGGCTACGGTAACCTTGGTCGACAAGAGTTCAAATAGCCCAGTGTTCACTATTACAGATGGATTGGGAACCTATAACAGTCCAAGCAAGATCTCGGAAGTATACAAATATTTAGCTGCCGCAAAAACCAGTGCAAGTTGCAATGGAGGAAACATTGCAGCAATCACCTTGTCGAAGATAGAGTACAGTTATTCATATGATGGACTTAAGAACGGGTTATGGAAGACCCTTTCTGGTCCTGTTTCAACCATTCCAATGCGCGACCCTGCGCCAAAGGTGGTTTTGGAGATGAAAGTAAGATATATCTACACCGCTACTGGTGTAAGTGGAGAATATAAGGAGAGCTGTATCACGAAAATCGACCTTGGGGCATTTACCGGAACCCGCACCTATAGTCCATATTTTGGATTGAACAAGGAAATCACTACCTACAATGGGGCAAGTTCTACATTAGGAACGATAACAGGAACAAGACTCTATTTGGTAGACCCGACCAATGCAAGTCCTTTGCTGAAGGGTGTTTCAGCATGCGATGCAAAAGATCTGCTCAAGACACAGACGGATAAGAGAAGGGTAACTGTATCACCTGGTACTGTGAAACAGAGAAATACGGTGAATGCGATCATCAATGGTACATTCCTTTTGAAGCCATACTGTACTACATCTTGCTCAAGTACTGTGGGGTATAAATTGGTCGACAAGTCGGCTGTTTATTCTTCATGTGGACAAAGTGTAGGAAAGCCTACTATAAAGTGGCAGAATACTATACCAACTTATGTTGAAGCTCCAGATAATATAACTATTGATTCAGATGGTGATTTTAAATCTGTAACAAACGGTCTTGATATTGTTGAATTTGATAGAAATTCTGGAATTATTAAAAGTTCTGTTTATACGGGGGGGGCAAATTATATCAAGCAAACCTTTAAAGGAAATGATAACCTAGACTATGTTTTTTCTTATGGGAATATTTATAATACAAATGGAACCCTTATAAAAACACTAGATCCATTAGTAATAGATCCGTTAAATGTTAATTGTGGAAAAATTGATGTTCGAACAGAGTTTTTGTCAAAAATTGTTCCGTACACTGACGGTTACATAGTCCTACTGAATGATATGTATGGTAATTGTTCCGGAGCATCATCCAATAATAATGAGATCAATTTGGTAGCAGTTAAGCTTGATAATTCCTTTAATTATATTTCAACAAATCCAGTTAAGTTTCTTTCACTTAGTAGTTCTTTAACTGAAGATTGGGCTGCATGTTATGTGACCTATGATTATATTGATAATACTTTTGTTGTTGTTTCAGAAGTTTATAATAATTCCAATTCTCCTACCGTTGATATATTAACCCATGGAAATAAGGATATTTTAGTTACCAAAATCAATAAAAATTTTGATAAGATAATTTGGAGAAAACTTTTTGGTGGAAATAAGGATGAAATCTTACAAAGATATTTTAGCACCAATTCATTGATTAAGACAGATGATGGAGGTTATTTGATAGCTGCAGCTACAAGGTCTGACAATCAGGGTGATTTAATAGTATCAAACGATCTGGGAGGGAATGGTGCACCAAGTGATTTTCCAAGTTCTGACAGACTGGATGTATGGATTTTTAAGATTGATAAGAATGGAAATAAAGTTTGGGACAAAACTTTTGGTGGGAAAAAAGATGAATATCCGATTGGGGGCATCATAAAGTATGGCGATTATTATGTTGTTGGAGCCAAATCTTTTTCAACTAGTAAAAGTGAACTAGGGTCAGACGGCTTACCATTTGATGCATCATCTGATAGGTCCGACAATAATTTTTCTCAATATCAAAATATATATACATATGATGCGGGATGGGGCTATGATGCTTATGGGGGCAATGCGGATTCATGGATTTTTGTTATTGATAAAAACGGAAATATTAGAAATGACATTGCTCTTGGTGGGCCTGACTTGGATTATCCATTGGCGCTAGCCCAGTCGACAACAAACGGATATCTTCTTATATCAAATATAACGAGTTCTTCAAATTCTACTGGGAACATTAACGTTTCTGGTACACTTGGTTCCACTTCTACCAAGAATTACAACTATAATTTTAAGAACTGGTTTGTAGCCTTGGATATTCCTGTATATACCTGTGCACCACAGCCTGTTTATGTAAAATGGGTGCTTCCACAACCACCAAAGCCACTGGTTTGTGCCAATCCTCCATGTAACCCATGTCCTGATGGTGATTGTATATGGGAGCCACCAGTGGATCCAGTGAAGAAACAGTTTACGATGATCTCACAGGCTCTGGAGATGAGTTTCCAGCGTTGCAAGGGCCAGAAGTCTGGCGAAATTATGGAGCAATATGTGCAGAACTGTATCAAACCGCAACAGAGGGAGACCTTCAGCTTGCAGTACAGCCATGCCTTCCATCACTATACGTTGTATTACTATGACAGAAGTGGCAATTTGATCAAGACGGTACCTCCAGCAGGTGTGGAACCACTTGCCTTGGCTGACCTTCCTGCCAATGCGACCGCTGCACAGATTACGACTTACAAGGCCAATTTGGCGAGCTTGAGGAATACGGCAACCAACCATAGGATGGCTACATTGTATACTTACAATAGTGCAGGTCAATTGATAGAGCAGACTACTCCTGACGGTGGTAGATCTAGGTATCTTTACGATATGATCAATAAACTGCGTTTCAGTCAATCAGCGCAACAGGCAATAACAGGTAGGTTCTCTTACTCCAAATACGATGAATTTGCTAGGATCATTGAGGCTGGTGAGGCCAATTACCCTTCAGGAGTTACTACATTTGACCAATTGAATACAACTACGTACTTAGATGGCATAGGTGATGCTTCCTTCCCAACTGCAGGTAAGACAGAGTATACCGTGACTGTTTACAGTAAACCGATGAATACTGTGTTACAGATAGCAGGTACTCAGAGACATCTGCAGAATCGAGTGAGTTATACTTACAGCATTGACACAAAAGGCCGTAGAGCAGTAACTTACTATAGCTATGATGTTCATGGTAATGTTGAGTGGATCATCCAAGACATTCCAGGCTTCTCGCAATACCTAATCTCCTACGACTATGACTTGATCAGCAACAAGGTAACCAAGGTCAGCTTCAACAAGGGAAGGATTGATGCCTTCTACCACAGGTACGAGTATGATGCAGACAATAGATTGACAGCTGTATACACCAGCAGAGACAATGAAATATGGGATAAGGATGCTTCTTATGAATACTTTAAACATGGACCACTCAAACGTACTGTTATGGGAGAGGACCGCGTTCAGGGCTTGGACTATACCTATACCATCCATGGTTGGCTCAAGGCGATCAACGGGCATAATCCTGGGGCAAACAATGACCCTTCTAAGGATGGTGCCCCGGCAGACCAAAACAATGCAGCCAGCAAGGTAGCCATAGACGAATGGGCCATGATGCTGCAATATTATGTGGGTGATTTCAAAAGGACAGGTTCTCCTTACATGGAGAGCATATTGCCGAGTACAGGAACTACTGCAAAAGATCTATTCAATGGCAACATTTCAGCCTGGCATTCAAGGACACCAGAGGAACTTCGCAGGATCAAGGGCGCCAATACCACAGAAGCTGCTACATTGCCGGTATTTACTGGCTCACAGTATACCTATTCCCAAGCCTTTACTTATGACGAACTCAATAGGATCGTAGCATCTGAGGCTTTCAAATATACCTCTAGGGGTGATGTAGTACCAGCAGGTAGTTCACCATTCTTGGCAGTGGAAGACTATAAGACTGCATACACCTACGATGCTAACGGCAATATCCTGACGCTGAATCGGAATGGTTTCATCAACAACGCGGGGATAGGTAAGGAAATGGACAAGTTTACTTATAAATATAATTTAGATGTAAATAGCAAGCCATTAAATAATAAATTGCGAGGTGTTGACGATGCTGCTAATTATACATACGGTAATGATCTAATAGACCAAGCTCTTGAATCTTCAGATAATTATGAGTATGATGCCAACGGCAATTTAACCAAGGATGTCCAAGGTAATATTAATGTCACTTGGAATGCATCAGGCAAGGTATCTACAATAAATCCAATTTCTGGTTATGGGCCCAATGGTATCCACTTGATAGCAAACACTATTAACTATACCTATGATGCTATGGGAAATAGGATTGGTAAGGAGGTAATCCCCTTTAAGTTTGATGGTGGGCCGGGGTATTGGTCTACCACTACAGCCTACGTGCGTGATGCACAAGGTAATGTGATGGCCGTTTACGAGAAATCCACAGCGGGGGGCTATGATGGACTGGGTCACACCTTTACACAGAAGGAGGTACACTTGTATGGTAGTAGCAGGTTGGGCATGTATACGCCTAACAAGCAGGTTGCAAACCTTACTACCTCTAGGGCTAATATGGACAGCCAGTACCTGTATGAGGATGTACAGAAGCGTTCGGAGAGTAACAACTTGAAATGGTTGCAACACATAGACAAGTCGCAGGTGGTGAGTACTATAAACAGAAACTATAGATACCTGCAGTATGCTACGGAAACATTCAACACTGCCAACAGTGAATATATGGATGCGGGTAGTACCATAAATAATATCCCAGCCAGTGTGGACAGGAACATTTTCCAGGCTGAGGACAAGGCTGGAAACATATTGTTCTCAGGTTTTGTGGCTAGGAGCTACATGGGCAAGTCCAATGTATGTCTCATGTTCAATTCTTCCAACGCATTGATGAAGAACTCGGGAAGCTTGAACATGGATCCTAATGCAAAATCAGCTGTGGTACAGATCCCTGGGTCTAGTGACTATATGTTGATCTCAAGGGGCACTGACAAAAAGCTTTACTACCACACCATCAATTTGGTTAATGGAGTATTGAGCAAGAACATAGAACTGGTGCCAAGCACCGTAAACTATGGAAATAGTTTGGCAGTAGTGGAGGATTTTGCACAGAACAAAGTGGTGATATATACCACCAAGTTTGATCCTGTATTATTCAAGCAGACTTTATTGGCCATTACCATCACTAAGCCATCGGCAAGTATCGTGGTCTCTTCTGTGGATTTGTATACACAGGATGCAGGTGTGGATAATGTAGAGCTCAAGATCAGTCCAAGGACACAGATGCTCTCTATGACTACATTTGATAACAACAGATTGGGCTTCTTTGAGCACAGATTAGCAACAGTAAATACCTTCAAGATAGGGGCGGACTACAAAATTTCAGATTTGGATAACCAACCCGCTAAGGCCACCACAGGTTATGTGCAGCCAAGAACCTATCAGTTGGAGTTCGATGCCATTTATGAGGAAACTGTAACAAGTTATAGGGGTATCACATCGGTTGCTACTGGTCCAAATGTCCTTGATGCTGCTTATCTACCGTTGACCAGAAGACTAGATGGTAACTTAAGCGCCTTTTATAATACGAGTACATCAGGTGTAGACATGAAGCCTGCTACAGTGTCTAGGTTAGGTTATGGCTATTTTGTGGTCTATAACAACGATGGTAGTGCCGGTACGGTACAGCAAGCAGTAGGAGCTAACATTGTGCCTTACTACCATGTGCAGAACTACAGGAAGTATGGCAATACAGTTACAGATCCTACCTTTACACGCCAAGTGGGGGCGAAAAGTTATGAACTAGTTGATCATTTAGGTAACGTAAGTGCGGTGGTCAGTGACTTGGTGTATCAGGTGTATCCTAGCACGAGTACCAATACAACGGTTGTATTAGCTTCTGCAACGAGACCTGAAGGACTTTATGCCCAAGTCTTGAGCTATACACACTACTATCCTTTTGGTATGGCTATGGTGGGTAGGAACTACAACAACTACCGTTATGGCTATAATGGTCAAGAAAAATCTTCTGAAATTGAAGGTAGTCATACTACTGCTTTGTTCTGGGAGTACGATAGTAGAATTGGTAGACGCTGGAATATGGATCCAGTAATTTTCCCTGAGCAAAGTCCGTATGTAACTTTGGATAATAATCCAATTTTTTATAATGATGTTGATGGACTAGCAGCAAAAGGTCCTAATCTTTGGCAAAAAGTTAAAGCGTCACTAGGTTTTGGCAGAATTGTTGGATCTAAAAAGGCGAATAATCAATATTATGTTAGAAGTGGAAATCTTAAGTACCCGAAACCTGAAAATCATGTAAATAATGATAAGAGTAATCCTGAGACATGGTATTACTTATATAAGAGGGAAAGGGACTATGATGATCCTTTAGATTGGGATGATATTAAATCATTCAGTTTAGGAC
>CAMFLX010000059.1 GCA_945957555.1 uncultured Cytophagales bacterium | reverse complement strand
GTAACGGTTTCTGCAGCGCAAATCATATCGCCTTCATTTTCCCTGTCCTCATCATCTACTACAATAATGATCTCCCCTTTTTTAATGGCTTCAATCGCCTCTTCTATTTTATCGAGCATATTATTTTTCGCTTCCAGTGTCCAAAATTAATATATTTTTGCGTGAGATTGTCTTAATTTTACAATCACATTACAATACAATAAGGCTTGAAGTTCAAAATGCACCAAAGTGATTTTAAAATATTTATAAAAGGCTTCATCCTTTTTATCTTTTATCTCAGTTTTTTTTATTCAAGTGCCCAGCTCCCAGTCTCCTTCGATTTGGTAAAGAGAAAAGCCATTTTGTACGATTCCAATGGTAAAAAAGGATTAATTGCAGGGAAGAAAATCCTGCTGCCCCCATTGTATGATAGCATATTGCCACTGAAAAAGCATTTTGTAAAAGTCTATAATTCTGGTAAATGTGGGGTGTATGAAACAGGTGAAAAGCAAGTAGTTCCTTGTTTGTACGATAGGTTAACACTGATAAATGATACACTCTTGCTGAGTGATTTGAACAACAAAGTTGGCTTATTAACGCTCACCAATAGAATCTTGCTAGACCCCGTACATAAAGCCGTGATCGTAAATGCTTACGGAAATACGATAGTCGAAAATTTTAAAAAGTTTAAAATTGTATTTGGCGATGAGGTGGCAGAGGTAGAGGCTGATAGTGTAGTGGAGGAGACCTACAATTATTTGATTTGTTACAACAATCGTATAGAAAAGATCCGAAAGCGAATTGATTCTGTAAGTATACAACGAGATTTTGTAATGGAGCGACTGCCAGTTGAAGAACCTATTGTTATGTTTGGAGATAAGGTATATGGAGCATTCTCTTGTGATACCTTGTTTAAGGGGCTTTTTGAGAGTGCTTGCTATCAAGATAGTCTTCTCATTTATAAAAATGGCCCTAAATATGGCTTGGCCAATATATTGCCGAGTATTCTTACGGAGCCCAGTTATGATACAATAGAGTGGCTTAGTAGAAAGTACTTGAAGTTTCAAAAGAATGGACTTTGGGGTATTATGGATAGGAGTGGGAGGATCCTCACCGATACATTATACGATTGCTTACAGGAAGTTTCCTCTCATCATTATTGCAAGGTTACTTTGGGAGGCTTAGAAGGTTTGATTGGTTATAATGGACGCGTTATTATTCCTCCTTTATATAGCACCTTCCAAAGAGATTCCTCAGAAAACATCTTTACCTTCTTCTGTAAATCTAAATATTTGGCGATTGTGGATACTACAGGAATACAACTCTTGGATACCAATTATCGTTATCAGGAAATCGGTTTATTCCAAAACGGATTTGCCAAAGTTAAGAAAAACGATAAATACGGCTTTATCAACAAAAGAGGTGGCCTTACCATTGCAACACAGTATCTTAAAGTTTGTGACAAAGTAGTGTCGGAAAGGGCCTCCGTAATGATCAAAGGCAAATGGGCCCTGGTAGACAGTTGGGAAAAAATGCTTGCCCAGCCCTATTACGACTCCATTGGTTTTTACTGTGATAGTGTCGCCATTGCTGTGAAAAACAAAAAATACTTATTGCTCTCATATTATGGAAAGGAACTATGTGGTGCTAAATTTGAAATGATTAAAAGATTTGATACACATAACTATTTGGTGAGAAGTGGCGGTAAGTTTGGCGTGATGCGTAAAGATGGTAATGAGATCGTTTTTACTAAGTATGACCAAATAGTTGATATCGCCAAGTATTTTATTGTGGTGAAAAGTTTTGGCAAATATGGAGTTTTGGCATATAATGGCAAAGAAATTGCCTCAGTAGAATACGACGGAGCTTTTCTTTCTAAAAACGATAAAGCCTATGTGCTGGTCAAAAATATTGGAAGAAGTATTGTAAAATTTTAATAATTTGTTTTAATTGTCTTAATTTGTAGCAAGATTAAATTATTTTAATATGAAATTGAACTATTTGGGTGTATGTGTTCTGTTGTTCGTGTGTAATCTGGTGTTTGCCCAAAACCCTGCGCAAACTGCTAAGTACAAGAAAAAATCAAGCAAAGGAGAGCGTGAAAAGGACTATATCAAGGGTTCTTTTAAGCCTACGGGAAGAGATAAGGATGGAGATGGAGTAAGTGATTATACAGATAAGTGCCCAAATACACCTAAAGGGGAAAAAGTAACCACTTTCGGTTGCCCATTTGATACCGATTTTGATAATATTTATGATTACGAAGATAGATGTGTGGATGAGAAAGGTCCTAGAGAAAATGGTGGATGTCCCTGGGGAGATAAAGATGCAGATAGAATTCCCGACAATGAGGACGAATGTCCTGAATTTGCTGGAATTCCTAAATTCAAGGGCTGTCCGGATACGGATAAAGATGGTGTAAGGGACTCAGAAGACGCTTGCCCAGAAGAGTTTGGTAAGGCTGAAAACAGAGGCTGTCCAGCATCTGCTAAAGATACTGATGGCGATGGGTTATTTGATAACGAAGATTTATGCCCTAATAAGGTTGGTTTGAGAACAAACAAGGGGTGTCCTGACATGAAGCCTGAAGATAGAGCCAAGTTGCAAAAGGCATTTGATAACCTTCAGTTTGAAACAGCAAAAGATATTATTTCTAAATCTTCTTACCCTTCTTTAAATGACTTAGCAGTTGTACTTAAGAACAATCCAAATTATAAATTGCATTTGGAAGGACACACTGATAACAAAGGAGATCCTAAGAAAAATTTGGATTTGTCGAAAAAAAGAGCCGCTGCAGTAGAGAAATACTTAGAAGGAAAAGGCGTACATCATGAGCAGATTACATCAGAAGGATACGGTGATACCAAGCCTAAAGATACTAATGATACTGAGGCTGGTAGGGCTAAAAACCGGAGGGTTGAGATGCTTGTAACTGTTGACTAATAGAAACAAAAAACGATCATATTGAAAAGGGAGCTCAAGCTCCCTTTTCTTTTTTATCAAATTGTCTAAATATTAGCGAGTAAAGCCAAACCATAACTGAAGAAAATCGTAATCATTCGTATAAATAATCACATAATTTTTAGGACTATGTCAACTCAAATAAAAGTAGGGAAAGGTGGAGAATTTTTAATCAAAAGTACCCATCCATCTGATGTATTTATCCCTGAGGATTTTACCGAGGAACAAGGGATGATGCGTGACATGTGTAAAGACTTTATAAATAATGAAGTAATACCGCACCTTGATAGAATAGATGTACAAGAGGAAGGACTTATGCAAAAGCTCCTTGATAAGGCTGGAGAGCTCGGGATTTTGGCCATTTCCATACCAGAAAGTTTGGGTGGATTTGGTAAGGATTTCAATACCAGCTTGTTAGTTACCGAAACCGTTGGCGCAGGACATTCATTTGCTGTAGCTATGGCGGCACACACAGGGATTGGTACGCTTCCGATATTGTATTTTGGCACAAAAGAGCAAAAAGAGAAATATATACCTAAGCTCGCCACTGGCGAGTTGAAAGCAAGTTACTGCCTTACAGAGCCAGGTTCTGGGTCTGATGCGCTAGCTGCAAAAACTAAAGCCGTATTAGAAGCGGATGGTAAGCATTATATTCTCAACGGACAAAAAATGTGGATTACCAACGCTGGCTTTGCAGATGTATTCATCGTTTTTGCACAGATTGATGGAGACAAGTTTACAGGTTTTATAGTAGAAAAAGGGACACCAGGATTATCTTTAGGTAACGAGGAGCATAAGATGGGTATCAAGGGCTCTTCTACTCGTCAAGTGTTTTTGAGCGACTGTAAAGTACCTGCAGGCAATGTACTTGGAGAAATTGGAAAGGGGCATTTGATTGCCTTCAATATCCTCAATATAGGCAGAATTAAACTTGCAGCAGCAGCTTTAGGTGCTGCTAAGAAAACAGCAACTCACGCCATTCAGTATGCCAAGGAACGTAACCAGTTTAAACAACCCATAGCAAACTTTGGCGCAATTCAGCATAAATTAGCTGAGCAGGCAATTCGAATTTTTGCTATAGAATCAGCAATGTATAGGGCTGGTGCCGATATTGGACACAAAGAAGACGACTTAATGGGAAAGGGCAAATCTTTTGAAGAGGCTTTAATGGGAGCAGCACAAGAGTTTGCCGTAGAATGTGCAATCTTAAAAGTGGCAGGCTCTGAAATGCTAGATTATGTGGTTGATGAGGGGGTTCAGGTCTATGGGGGCTATGGCTTCTCTGCTGATTATCCGATGGATAGAGCTTATAGGGATTCAAGGATCAACAGGATTTTTGAAGGTACCAATGAGATCAACAGATTACTTACGATGGATATGCTTATGAAGCGTGCCATGAAAGGAGAACTGGATATTATGGGGCCAGCAATGGCAGTTCAAAAAGAATTGATGTCTATTCCTGATTTTGGAGATGAACCTGAAGGTGTTTTTGCACAAGAACATAAATTAATAGCAAATCTAAAGAAAGCTATATTGATGACTGCTGGCGCCGCAGCTCAGAAGTTTATGATGGGCCTATCCAACGAGCAGGAGATCCTTATGAATGTGGCAGATATGGTTATAGATACTTATGTCGCCGAATCGACTTTACTTAGGACAGAGAAACTGATTTCAACCAAAGGCGAGGCTGCCACTAAGATTCAGATCGAGATTACAAAAACACTTTGCCACGATACGGCAGACAAGGTGAATAAAGCTGCAAAAGATGCGGTATTTTCAATGGCTGAAGGAGACGAACTACGTATGATGCTTATGGGTGTGAAGAGATTTACTAAATATGCTGGTCACAACGTAAAGGCTTCAAGAAGGGCAATAGCGGCATATTTAATTGCTGCAAATCAATACTCGATTTAACATCTGTTCAAATAATTTGAAAGGAGGCTGTCCGAAAAGGTCTAAAATGAAATTTTCAATTAAATTATTCCAAGATTTATATTGGTTCATAGCCTAAAAACAAGTATTAAATTGAACTAAAAAACATGAGGCTGCCCTTTTTGGACAGCCTCTTTTTGTTTACGGAAAGATGTTTTGACTTTATTTTTTAGGCATTTTCGCTTCTTTGGAATCAATCTATTTCGTAGTTGAACTATTATTAAATGTTTAATTTCAAAATGAAAACATTTAATTTTACATTCGGTTTCTAAAAATAAACTGGATTTTAATATGGTAGGCGTTTTGATCATCAATTTAGGTACTCCTGATAGCACAAAAACTTCTGACGTGAGAAAGTACTTAAGGGAGTTTCTGATGGATTGGCGCGTTATAGACATTCCATATTTGAACAGATTTGCATTGATCAATTTTATTATAGCTCCATTACGAGGACCTAAATCTGCGCATGAATATCAAAAGTTATGGACACCAGAAGGTTCTCCGATTAAAACATATGCCTATCAGCTACAAAAACTGCTGCAGGAATCGTTAGGGGAAAATTATTTGGTATCAATGGGTATGCGTTATCAAAACCCCTCTATCAAAGAGGCATTGCAGCTTTTCAAAGACAGGGGTATTACGAAGCTTGTTGTGATACCTTTGTATCCGCAATATGCATCTGCATCCACTGGTTCAACTATTGAGAAGGTTTGGGAGGAAATGAAGGACTTTCAGGTCATTCCTGATATAAATTTCATTTCAACATTTGCAAATAATGAATT
This sequence comes from uncultured Cytophagales bacterium, assembly GCA_945957555.1. Lineage (GTDB taxonomy): Bacteria > Bacteroidota > Bacteroidia > Cytophagales > UBA9547 > CAMFLX01. The sequence continues at coordinate 18,570 of CAMFLX010000059.1, read as the reverse complement.
GTTCATAAAAGCATTTGCAGAGATTGGTAAAAAATATATGGCTGAGGATGACTATGATCATTATGTGCTTACCTATCATGGCTTGCCAGAACGTCAAATCATGAAAGGGTCTTGTAATAATCACTGTAAACTTGGTACCTGTTGCGAAGCCTATACCGATTATAACCAATACTGCTACAGAGCACAATGTTTTGAGACATCAAGGCATCTGGCCAAAGCTTTGGGGATCGGTAAAGATCAATATACTGTATGTTTCCAGTCAAGGCTTGGAAAGACACCATGGATTAAACCGTATACCGATGAGATCATCAAAACGCTTCCTGCAAAAGGAATCAAAAAGGTATTGGCATTTTCACCATCTTTTGTGGCTGATTGCTTAGAGACAACTGTTGAAATTGGTGAAACCTATCGAGATCAGTTTTTGGCATTAGGGGGAGAAAAATGGACTTTGGTTGAAAGTCTAAATACAAACCCAACTTGGGTAGAGTGTCTCAAGGAAATGGTTTTGAAGAATAGTTAAACTCTTTTACGTCTCTTATGGGTGGAAGCTAAGGCGTAGGTATATGTCCTTACTGTTCTGTGGATAAAGATTATTTGAATTGTATCCGCGATTGTATTCGTATTTTTATTAGATTTGTTAATCATTATATTAAAATAGTACAAATGCAAAGATTCCTCCTCATTGTTTCAATATTTGTCGTTACCCAACTTTTATATGGCCAAACTCCTGAAAACACAAAGCATGTGGTTGGCGATGGGGAAAGTTTATATAGTATTTCGAAGAAATATCATACTTCTGTTGCTAAACTAATTGAGTTGAATCCACAAGTAGATGATGGTATTAAAACAGGAATGGAGCTTTTAGTACCAGTAGAAAGCAGATCTACAGTGAATAATGAAGAAAATTCTTCCTCTCAAACTATAGAAAAACCTCAAGCAGAAGAAAGTCCCAAAACAGAGCAAGCGGTTAAAGTGGCACAGTCTACAAAAGACACTGAGAGTACTGCCGAATATCATACAGTTGCAGAGGGAGAGACTTATTACTCATTGTCTCGGAAATATAAGACAACAGTCTCAAATCTGATGGCGTTGAATAATAATGCACCCTTGAAGATGGGAGAGAAAATAGTGGTATCTAGGAAGGAGGCTGTTCTCCAGAAATCTGAAACTCTAAAAGAAGAAAAGGAGTTTTCGGTGGTTGATGAGAAAAAGGTCGAGCCTAAACCAGAAGAAGAAACACCTAAACATAATGGTGAATCTAAGACAGAACAGACAACTCCAAGCAAGAATCTCCCAAAGGATGAACAGGTAAGTGAAACTTCTTCTAAACCAAAGGTTCAAAAGTACGAAGATAAAACCGTAATAACAGCGGCTGCTTCTGATACTAAGATCCCTGTTGTGGAAGCAGTAACTTATAATAATGCTGTTAAAAGAATTTTGATCATTCCTTTTGATCCATATCTGTATTTCTCTGATGCTGATATGGAGATTGCCAAACAGTCTAAGATGGAACATACGAAGATTCGTCAAGCCTTTAGAAGGCGTTTAAATGCACTCCTTGAGCCTCAAGGCTATGAAACCATTCACTTGTTGGGAGGAAGAATCAAAGACAGTCTTACCGATTTGAATAGGATTTATAAAAACGTGTCGTATAATTATCAAGATGCGCTCTATAATCCTAATGCTCAGGTTCAACGCACTCAGATGGAGGAAGGACAACTTAAAGAAGCTGATAAAACACATGTAGAGAAAACCACCAACGATCCCTTCGGAAACAGCCGTGCCAGCTTGGCTAAAGATGAGTCTAAATATTATGGAGTGAAGGTTAGTGATCCTAATTTTTTCCCATATTTCAACAGTAAGTACAAGATTGATTACTATATATTTGTAAATCAATTTGAAGTTAAGACCAATTATGCAACTTGTCTGGATCGTACTACAAAAAACTATGAGCGAAATTTCATAACTCATTTCTCTATTTTTGATAATACGGGCAAGCAAATCTCTGGTAACAGGATTAAAATCCATTATGAAAGTAATGAGAATAATATTCAGAAAATACTGACCGCTAATATGCAAAAGGTTGCTAATATGATTATTGGTGAGTTACCTCCCTTAAAATAAATGACCTTAATGAAATGGATTCTACTCTTTTGTTGGATTCTGTCTTTGCCATTGTATGCCATTCAGCATGTAGATGGCAAGGTAATTAAGATAAAAGATGGGGATACCTTTGTATTGTTATTAGATGACAAATCGCAACTAACAATAAGACTCGCTTATATAGATTGTCCAGAAAAAGGCCAACCATATTATCAGGCGGCTAAAGATTTTACGTCAAAGATGATTTTTGGAAGCAGGGTTAAATGTGAGGTTCTTAAGAGAGAAAAATATAAAAGATCCGTTGCTATTGTTTATTTGCCAGACAGCACCCAGCTTAATGAGTTTTTGGTGAGAAAAGGTCTAGCTTGGGACTATAAAGAATATTCAGTACATACTCGAATGCAACTCTTGGAGATAAAAGCTAGAAAAGAAAGATTGGGACTGTGGCAGGATAACAATCCTACCGCGCCGTGGGCTTTTCGTAAAAATAAAAAGGTGAAAAAATAAAGGACTAATCCTTTATTCATTTTTCTCAGTTAAATTAACGTAATTTTCCCATTTTTTAAGAACCAACTTGAAGTCTAATGGCAAATCTATGCTGAATTGCATCCATTCCTTTGTGTGAGGGTGTTCAAAGCCTAGAGATTTAGCGTGTAGAGCTTGTCTTGGTATTATTTTGAAGCAGTTCTCCACAAAAGTTTTGTATTTGCCAGTCTGAGTTCCCTTTAAAATCTTGTCTCCGCCATATGTGGCGTCATTGAATAACGGATGCCCCAAGTGTCTCATGTGGACGCGTATTTGGTGTGTGCGCCCTGTTTCTAGATTACACTGTACTAAGGTAACATACCTGTAGTTTTGCAAAACCTTAAAGTGGGTAATAGCTTCTTTACCTAACGCATTAGTCAGAGGCACTGTTGTGATTACCCTACGGTCGTTTTCGCTACGAGAGAGTTTGGTATGTATAGTGCCCGATCTTTCTTCTACAGAACCCCAGACTAAAGCAAAATAAGTTCTTTCTATGGTATGCTTTGCAAATTGTTTGGAAAGATGCGCCATAGCCAGCTCTGTCTTGGCAACTACCAATAGGCCAGATGTGTCTTTATCTATTCTATGTACCAAGCCTGGATTTCCTTCTCCATTTTCTCGTTTGGGAAGATCCTTGAAGTGGAATGCTAATGCATTTACCAAAGTGCCTGACCAATTTTGATATGCCGGATGTACTACCATGCCGGCAGGTTTGTTTACTACAAGCAAGTGATCGTCTTCATAGATAATTTCAAGATCAATATCCTCTGGTTCGATTTCTTCCATGCGCTTAGGCTCTGGAAGCAACACTTTGATGACATCGTTTGGTTTTACTTTGTAGTTTGGTCTTACTAGATTGTCATTAACTTTGATAAAACCTCCATCTATTGCATCCTGGAGCTTGTTTCTTGTTACGTTAGGTAACCTGTCCATCAAGAATTTGTCGATTCTTAACAAAGTTTGTCCTTTGTCTACGGTGATACTATGGTGTTCATAGAGCTGTTCTATGTCATCGTCCTGTATCTCAAAATCTTCTAATTCTATGCTCATGCGTAAATTTGCTATATCTAATAATTGATTTGCACAAAAATAGGCAATTTTTGCGAGGAGTTTAGAGTGATAATTGTATTAGTATCGTAAATGTCAGCGGCTTTTATACTTAATTAACAATTTCAAGGAAAAATATTAAGACTCACCTCTTACTACTGCCGCAACTAAGCCTTTTTCGTATTCGATCATTTCGGCTTTGACATTTTTCATGCCGAAAATTTCGAACCAAGATTTTACACTTTCAAGTCTTTGTGGGTTGTCATAAGCAGGGCTGAACATATCGAAAGTATCTAATATTGCCCATTCTTTTATATGTTGTATTTCTTTTGGAAAAGTGGCATCGATATCGCATATTGGCAGGAATCTGTTAAGGAAACCAAGCCCTATTGTTTTGTTGAATTTATAAACTTTAATTAACCAGTTAATATTCTTACTAATGATTCGAAGTAGATATTCGTTATTTATTCTTTTTGTGATTGGCCGTAGCATGTATTTAGCATTAAGTTTGGAATACCAACCTTTGATTGGATAAAAATCGACAACAAGTTCTCCCCCCGGTTTCACCATTTCTATGAGGCATTTTACTGATTTTTCTACGTCTGGGGTATGTTGTAAAACTCCGAAGCAAAAAACTTTATCAAACGAAGCCTTTTCAAAGGGTAATTCATAAATACTAGCTTGGAACAGATGTAGTCGCTCATGTGGGCCATTGTTTTTAAAATTTGCTTCCACCGCATTGGAATAATCCACAGAATAAAGATGGGCCTCAGTATGGTCTAATATGATTTGGGTGAATCGACCCGCGCCACTTCCTACCTCTAGAATATTCTGACTGCCTAAACTGTCCTTTTGCCATTTGGTCTCAAAGAAGAATCTGTTTCTGGAAACAGAGGTGCCGTTATATTTGTCTATTTGTGTTTTTTGAAACGTGTTCCACTCTAGTCCAAAGTTGTCAGTATAATTTTCTTCTGGGGCCACTTTGTAGGCGCCATTTACTTTCCTATATTTGTTAATACCCAGATTATTAAAAAGTCCATCAGGGCGTTCGTATAGTTCTTCATGTGTGTATGGACAAATTATTTTGACCTCCATTTTCAATATCTATTTCGAATAGTTAATTCTGCCTAATACTTTCTTGGTGAAATGATACCAAAAAGATATGGTTTTATAAGTCTGCAAAATACGCTTTTTTTCTTTTACAGCGTTTAAAAATTCTTTTACAGCCGTTTTGATTTCTCCAATTTCCAGTAACGTTATCGCTGAATACATATAAATATTGGAAATGATAATTCGGGTCTCACCTTCGTTGAAATTGCCTTGATCCTTAATCAATTTAATAAGCAAAGAGATTCTTCGTGAAAATTTTTCTATATCAATATTTAATTCACTTCTTTGACTATGTATGACCAGAGCGGCTTGGACTTCGTTGGATGTAACTAAGCCTACTTTAGAGTAAAGTCTAAGCCATAATTCGTAATCTTCGGATCCTGCTAATGTTCGATCTTCGTTGAACATATTCGTGATAAGTAATTCCCTTTGTACAAATACTCCCATACAAGCCATGAAATTTCCAGATAAGAGGTCTTCTTTTTTATGCTTTCTTGTTTTACGAATTACCCTTAGATGTTCATTTACCAGTTCAAAAGATTGATGGAAAAACATAGGAGCCTTCTTTTGGATTAACATAAATGCATTGAGCAAGTAATTTTCGTGATAAATATCGTCGGAATCCAAAAAGGTAACATGTGTTCCTGAACTTTTTCTAATCCCTAGATTCCTCGCTGCACCACGTTCTACATTCGGAGTATATATGTATATAATGAGGCTATGCATTATATAAGGTTTTAATACTTCCGCAGTAGAATCAGTGCTACCATCATCTATCACTATAATCTCCCAATTAGTATAAGACTGCTTGATGCAGGAATCTATAGCTCTTGAGATAGTGTGTGCCCTATTGTATGTAGGTATAATGATCGAAAATCTTATCATTTGACAAATAAGATGTTTTTAATTGTACCCCAGAATATCCTTTGATTAATTGTCTTTAAGAATGATATTTTAATGGCAGACAATATATAGAGTAGACTTAATTTCTTTTCTTTTGTAAGTGCATATTGTAACGCAATATATAGTTTTGCATGTATCTTTAGCTTGTCAAGCCTGTTACCATATTTTTGAACTATTGCCTCGTTTTTCAAAATATGTTTCATGAAAAAACTTTTAGAAGCAATATGTTTTTTTATACTGATTTGGTTAACTCCTCTTTTGGGATGTTCATATAAAATCCCTCCAATTTTATTATGGAAATAGATTTTGTATTCTGTACTTATCCTAAGCCAATATTCCCAGTCTTCCGAAAAAAGGAGTCTTTGGTCTAAAGAGAATTTGTATTTACGACCAATGTGTTTCCTCATAAAAGTTGTCATGCAGCTCATGATATTACCACTCAATAAAGACTCATTGAGTATATAATCATTGCGACGGCTGAAATTGGATAACAACTGACTGGTGTTCCTATCTCGAACTTCGTAGGCGAGATGAAAAATCTCTGCTTGTGGATTCGTTCGTAGATATTTGTATGCATATTCAAGGCACTCCGAATAATAGGCATCATCGGAATCGATGAACGTAATATAATCTCCGATACTTTTTTCTATTCCTACGTTACGTGCTACACACCGCTCCTCATTTTTCTTATAATGGTATATGATTCTAGGGTCATTAATACTTGATACCACTTCTTCTGTGCCATCTGTGCTTCCGTCATCTATAATTATAGCTTCCCAATTCTGATAAGTTTGTTTTAATATAGAGTTTAAGGTTTCTCGAATCAAATCTGCCCTGTTGTATGTAGGAATAATGATGGAGAATTTAATGGGATGCATTTGTTTTGTTTTAATGATATAAATTTTCTAAGTTAAATATATACCTTTCTAAAGAAAACTCAAAATAGTCAGTATTCTTACAGTTGTTAATCAAGTGTTCACGTAGCTCTTCTTGTTCTAGGATTCTGCACATACTTTTATAGGTGCCATCAACACTGTTATAGTCTACAACAAGTGAATTGATTTCATTTTTCACAAGGGTAGGGGCAATGCCAGAAATGGTAAACACACTAGGTATACCACAAATTAATGCTTCTACATATACTTGTCCAAACGCTTCAGAGTAGTACGAATTTGGGATATGTACAAAACAATCGAAAAGCCTGTAGATTTCTGAAAGATTATTTTCGAATCCAATCTTAAGGTAGCTATTGCGGGGCAATTGCTCTAAAAGAGGGTCTATAACTTGACTATAATCGCCCTTGGCATTAAACAACAGCAATAGTGCATTCGGATGGGTCTCTAACAGCTTGTGAAACGCTGGAATGGTATACTGCAAGCCCTTATATTCCGTAAATCGAGAAATGACCCCAATTACTGGACTTTTATGTAATGGATTATATTGGGCTTTTAATTTATCTAATATCCTTGATGAGGGACTTTTGAAATAGTTGAGATCGAAGCCATGATGGATAATTTGTACTTTTTGAAAAGGTACTTTTTCTTTATGAAGCAAGATGTCTTCTACAACTTTAGAAATTGCAATGATCTTTGTAGCAATTTTATTGCAGTATTTATCTATCAAAATACCTTTTTTGCTATAGACATAATTGAAGTCGGAATGGTGTCGAGTATATATTCTTATCGGGATCCGATTAATATAGGCCGCTGTAAGGCCAATTATATTTGCTTTGAGTAGATGACAATGTATGGCCTGTGCATTTTCTTGTTTAAGAATCTTATAGGTTTTCCAGATAAGTCCCAAATAGCTCCAGTTAGTTTTGAAACTCAAATGGTAGTGCTTTATTTTTTTTTTGATTAAAAATTGGGCCAAAGTTGAATTCCTATCTGAATTGATAAGGATGAATACAAGCTTTATCTTTTGAGCATCTATCTTGTCTGCTATCCATTCAAATGCAAGTGCTGTGTTAATATCCGATATACAATAGATGACTTTTTTCAAATTATTAATTACCTGAAGCAAAATATATTTAATTGCATATCCATATAGATCCCAGTTTTTTCTACGAAGGGGAGTTTCATGTTTTCATAAGCTTGTCTGATGTAATATCTAAAATTAGAAGCCTTTAGCGTCTCTAAAAGTATGTCTAACTGAAGTTGTTGCCCCTTGTAGCAGTGATATTCGATGAAAATATTGTCCACATTGTTGAGTAGATCGGCACAATCTTGCAACACCTCAATTTCTGCCCCTTCAATATCAATTTTTAAAAAATCTATATGTGTTCCAAGAAACTGCCTTAACCTTATGGTCTTACATAAAATATTTGAAGAACTGTCTTCGCCGGATGTCAACCGTATACTTCCGCCCATACCGTTGGGCTTGAACATTATGCCTTTTTCATGTACCCAAACGGCTTTTTGATAGAGAGAGACGTCTTTGAATTGAAATTCTGAGATGTTTTGTTGCAGTATTTGGAAGGTTACAGGATCTGCTTCGAAACCAATAACTGTACTGTTTGGATAGTTAAGTTTGTAATAAATAATGCTAAGGCCGATATTTGAACCGCAATCAACTATTTTGTATGGAAGATGTTCTTTCGTTGTAAATTGATAAACCTTTTGTTCGAATATTTCTTGGTAACTATGCTTAAACCAGTAAGGTGCAAAATTGTAGGCAATGCTTTTGCCATTTAGTCTAAAGGTATTAATTGGTTTGTTTTTTTTTAGTCGAAACAATATTTTTTGTAAAATCGAAAGTTTGTATTTATTGTGCATACCGTTTTTTGAGAATTTATCGTTGTTTTATTCAGGGACTAGATTTTGATACTATAGTTTACGTCTCAACATACTTTTTAAGAGAGTTAGTGCAAAATGCTTGTTAAAGCATCCATGAGCCATTGAATATCTTAAAAATGAAAACAAATTTATTCTAGCCAGAGTAGTGAGGTAAGCTTCTTGGTTTTTTTTGAGAGCTTCATTGAACCAAATAAGTGCTGCATTTGACCCGATAAAGGGTTCTGAGTATAATTTAATTCTTTCAAACATTTCTAAATTTTCGTCATTTTTGTTAATGAAAGTATGGCTTTCGTTGTGTTCGTGAATATTCCATACCCCGACACTTCTGTTGTCTAGATATACGTCTCCGTGAAAAGCGAGTTTCAATAGGGATTCGGCATCTGTGCTTAGACCTTCATATTGGTAAAATTCAAGTTCTCTTGCTTTTTGTACATTGTATATTGTAGATAAATGCCCAAAGAATTCATTTTTATGAAAGTCTATGAAATAAGAAATTCCAGTCATACTTCCCTCTCGTTTTGCCCCGAGTATTTTGTGCTTAAAGCGGAATACGCTTTCTGAGCTCTTGGCATCCAAGCAAGCTTGATAAAAGACAAGATGACTGTTGCTCTGAATTTTTTCTACAGCAGTAGAAAGAAATGTTGGATCTGTGAAATAATCATCTCCATCTAAATTTACTACCCAATCTCCACTTATTTTGTGGTATAATAGCTCTCGATAGTTTTTTGCCCTTCCAATGTTGGATTTGTTTTTATATACTTTTACAATAGGACTTTCATATTTTTGAGCGATTGTGAAGGTATTGTCAGTACTATTGTCATCTGATACCACAATCTCAATTTTATCATAATCCTGTGCTAATGCACTTTTTATGGCTCTTTCAATATAGTTTTCTTGATTGTAAGTTGGGATTTGAACTGAGATTTTCATGCTATTGGGTCTAGACTTTATGAGGAAAATATGCGGCATTCGCTAGAATTACGATATCATAAAGCTTATACCTAATTTTTTGTGGCAAAAATAATAGTTTATTTTTCTGGATAGCTTTTGTCCAGAATCTAAAAGTGAAAAAAAAGTAAAAATATTTTCTGTAACTTTTTAATTGTTTTTCTCTGGGTTTATAATAATCTATATATAGTTCTGGATTCTTTTTTTGCAGCAATTTGCTAGCAGCCCAACATTCTCGTGTTCGCGACAAATACTTTATGAAATCTATGTCATCATTGTGCCATGCAAAAGCATCATAATTTAAATAGATAGGGTGGCCTAATCTATAAGCCCGATATGCTAAATCAAAATCTTCCCCGTCAGTTAGATTTTCATTAAACATCCCAATGTCTTCGAATAATTGTTTTGGAATAGAGAAGTTCGCAGCAGAAATTCCAATATTGGTCTCTGTGCAGATTATTTCCCTAGCTTTTTTTAATGTTTGATTCCATTGGGTTCTCGACCATACCCTATAATGTTGGATCTCGTGTGGTTTGCTGCTTACGAATTCTGAAAGCCCACCAGAAAGCAATGAACCTGGGATTTTAGAGTGATGGGATATGTGGGTGTTAATGCATTGTGGTTCAGGCAACATGTCATCATCAAAAAATATAAGAAGTTTTCCTTGAGCCTCTCTAGCTCCAGTATTCCTTACTACAGCACGTCCCTGGTTTTGTTGCTGGATAATCTTAAGCTTTGGGATACTAGATTGAAATGATTCAAGAAGTTCTATTGTGTTGTCTGTGGAGCCGTCAACTACTACAATAAGTTCATCAAATTGATCCGAACGGTCTTTAAGTAGATTTAATATTCCTGAAAGCTTATGTGCGCCATTGTAGGTGGGAATAATCACAGAAACATGTTCTTCTAACATAATACTTTGTTGATGATAATATAAAAGTAAAGTTACATAAATTAACATTTATGTGTATACTGGTGTTTTGGTCAAGATGAATGTATTTAAATAAATTGGGACTTGCTGTAATCGCGTGTCCTTTCATTTACGGCTTTTGTATTTTTGTAAAATATCATAGTAGATGAAGTAAAGATTGTCGATGGTTAGCAGTAGGTACTCTAGTATGAATGGTAAGATGCCGTGGTATTTTCTTATGAAGAGTAGATGACTCCTAGAAAGTAGTTGCCTCCTCTTCTTGGATGGGCTACTTTTGCCGATATAGTGTATGATGGAGGTATATGAAATATAATAGTTTTTTAGACCCAACTTCTTGAAAATCAAACACCATTCCATGTCTTCACAATACATGAAAAAAGTCTCAGTTAGTTTCCCTCCCGTGAATTTAAGATTGGATTTGGGGAAATAAAAAAAAGTACCCCAGATCCAATCACATTCGAATGATTGCTCATAGTCATATTGGATATTTAGCTTTTTGAATCTTTGTTTGAATATGTGGCACAATCTTGTGGACTCCAAAAAGTGTCTTTCAAGAGAAAAAAAGGGGTTTGCGACCGGTTGGACAACTCCGTTTGGGTAAGTAATTTTTACAGTGGCTGCTCCCAGAAGTTGGTTGTTCAGGAAATGTTCATACACATATTTGATACTATTGTCCACTAACTCTGTATCACTATTTAGTAAAAGTATGTATTTGCCTTTTGCCGCCCCTATCCCCATATTGTTGCCTCCAGCAAAACCAAGATTTGTTTTGCTTTTTATAAGGTGGATTTCTGGAAATTGTTGTTTGAATATTTCCGCATCACACTCAGTAGAAGCATTATCAACTAGGATGATTTCAAATTGTAGTTGTTGTGTATGTGTCAATACAGATTGTATACATTTGGATGTGTAATTATAGGTATTGTAGTTTATGATAATGATCGATACTTCCATTATTTCTCAAAAAGTTTTTGAGGGATTCGCTTAGCATAGTATTTGGTGAGGTAAACTAAACGGTCAAATCTCGGTTGTATTTCCCAATTTATCAAGATATTCAAACCTTCTTTTGTGAAGTATTGATATCGCAATGGATAGATAATTTTGTCGCCAAGGCCGATTTGAATTGCAAATTCATACAGTTCGTTGTTTTTGATATTTGTCACTTTGTATAAAAAGTCTTTTCTCCCAAAAAGATCGATTCCCCATTTGACACATTTTTTTATACGTTCCTCGTTTAGGTAAAATGGAGTGTCGTATTCTTGATGTGAGAACGATTTTAATTTTGAATGGTACTTGTCTATTTCGAAACCGAAAAGATAACTGTAATGCCATCCTGTATTTATTTTTTTACATTTTATTATATTATGGGTCCAAGTAGGGTATGTAGCATTCCTTTCGCCGATATTCTTACCCTTGATGAATGAATAAGGGGTTATCAAGTTGACTCTATATGTGATTTTGGATTTCAAGTTTAGGAAATAGTAATACAGCGGTAATTCTATAAGTGCGGGATTCCTTTGGTCCCAAACTTGAAGTACGGTTTTTAAATTTACAATTTCATCTACATCTGATATGAGAATAATATCATCGTCATTACAGCTTGTTAGACCTTCCATTAAATAATTTCGTTGGAAATATTCATATTCCCATAATTTTAAATTAAGATTTTGGGGTGCAATCAAATGAATAATTTTAGTATTATATTTCTCAAATCGAGCTTTGTTTTCATTAAAATATAGTTTTTTGTCCTTACCAGACAATGTGCGCGGTGCTTCGCATAGTACAAAGTAATCAACACTGTCAAATAAAAAACTTAGTCGTAGTTCCAAAAGGTCTAGTTCGTCATTGAAAATGAAGCAATCATATATTTTAGATTTCATCAAAAATCGTTTTATTTAAAACTTGATATAATATGTTGATGGATGTAATCAATTTTGTTTTTTTTACTTTTGGAGACAAGGTCAACCTCGGAAGAACAGTTCTTGCGGTTCATTCTCTTTTAATAACGAATCGTTGGCTGAGCAAGTCAAATTCAAATTTAATAATATATACCGATAGCCTTGATTATTTTAAAGATAAATTTGACGAATATAGCATAGCCGCTAATATTGTATTAATCCACTTAAGCGAAGATAAGATTCTTGAGATGAGGGGGCCTTTGGATTTTGTACATAGAATCAAAATATGTTTAATTCAGCAAACTTTTGAAAGATTTGATGGAACTGTGTTGTATCTAGATTCGGATATGTTAGTAACGGCGGATTTGTATGAATGCCTTGAAAAGCTTCAAGAGGGAAGTTCACTAATGCATCAATTTGAATACCTTTTTTCATCTTATAGATTTAATGAAGAGGGTACGATAGAACGTGAATTTTATGATTATTATTCGAAGGATAGCATAATTATTGAGAACAAAAATTACTCATATAATGAACTTGTCGCATCCTATAACGCAGGAGTTATAGGCTTGGTTAGGAGCCAGTATAATCTATTGGTTGATGTCTTTTCTGTTACAGACATTCTCTATTCTTCGGTAAAGCATCATGCCTGTGAGCAGTTTGCATTTTCATTAGTATTGCAAACCAATACGGAATTGCATACTTGTCAGTCTGAGGTTTATCATTATTGGCACAGAGTAAAAAAGAAGATAGTGGATGAAAATATGGAAGTGCTTTTGAATGAGATAAAGCAACGGCCGAATCCTGAAACGATTTTAGAAATTAAAAAATATGTAGAACAACATTTTGAATGGAATCAATGGTTGCTATTTCACTACTATGATGCCCGAAGGTATGCCGATGGGGATAAAATACTCTTGAATCTCTTATTGGCTCATCCCATCAAAGTTATTAAGGTTTATAAAGATATATTATACCACTGGAAAAAAAGATTTAGAAAATCTTAATAGCTCTTATTCCCATTTGGACTTTAAAATCATTCTTGCATTTGGTGGGACGTTTGAATTCCGTTTAATATAATGTCCAACGGATTTTATTTCGAATGATAATATGTTAGGGAGGTGTTCTATTGGAGTGAAAGAATCGAGTCCCGCCCAAAATGATAAATTATAAATACCTATCGGTAAATTAATTTCATTGATAGTGGCTTTGATAGTTTTACTTTGGATGGTTTGATGGTTGTCGTCATAGTTAATCATATGTGCTATTAAATTCCCCATGTGATCGGTAATATTTACATTTAGAACAGCGTTCTTTTGTAGATGTTTCTGCAGGATTTCTATGTCAATTTCTAAATCATCGCCTGTGTTGATAGTTCTGTTCGGGATAGTTATCTTTTCAAAGAAGATCTGATCTTCTTGATTATAAAAGCTACCATTGGTATCGCTTGTTTTGCTAAGATTATGATAAAATTCCGTGGCTTTGAGACTAATATCAAAGAATTCCATTCGCCCTTTATGTAAAACCACACTTTTGGTACATAATTTAGTTACGGCTTCAAGGTCATGACTCACAAATAATACAGTCCTTCCACTTTTACTAACCTCCCCCATCTTTCCAAGGCATTTTTTCTGAAATTCAGCATCGCCGACAGCTAAAACTTCATCTATAATAAGAACCTCGGGCTCTAGGTGTGCAGCAACAGCAAATGCCAGACGTAATTGCATTCCACTACTATAACGTTTTAAAGGAGTGTCGATAAACTGCTCTACTCCGCTGAAATCAATTATGGCGTCGAAATGTTTGGTGATCTCGGCTCTCCTAAGACCCAATATGGATCCATTGAGGTAAATATTTTCTCTTCCGGTGAGCTCTGGATGGAATCCCGTCCCTACCTCTAACAAGCTGGCAATACGTCCTCTTGATATGATTTTCCCACTTGTTGGAGGGGTAATTTTTGAAAGAATTTTAAGCAGCGTGGATTTTCCTGCCCCATTTTTACCAATGATACCAATACTTTCTCCAGGATAAACGTCAAAAGAGACATCTTTAAGTGCCCAAAAATCTTCATGTTTTTCTTTGGACTTGAAGATTTTTTTTAAATGTTCGCGTAAACTCAAATAAGGTTCTTGCTGTTTGTTTATGCTAAACTTTTTGCTGATGGTTTGTATCTCTAATATCGGTTTCATGCTTATGAAATATCTGCAAAATAGGCTTCCGTTCTTCTGAAATAGCTAAGCCCCAAGAAGAAGCTTACAATTGAAATTAGTAAGCCTATAATGATGGTTTGCCAATCTGGATCTTGATTTGAAAAAACACCTCTTGATAGTTCCAAGATGGCGTTCATTGGGTTTAGCTTTAAAATTAAGGCCATCCATACATTTTTAATGATGTGTGAGGGGTAAAAAATGGGAGATGCAAACATTAAAAACTGCATCAAAAATGGAATGGTATACCTGAAATCCCTGAATTTGATATTTAGTGCTGCCAAAAAGGTGCCAAAGCCAAATATTGATAAAAGACTTGTAAGAAGTGCCAAAGGGACATAGAGTATGAATTTAATCAAATCGATATCCGCGTGATAAAATATGAGAATTGCTATATAAAAAACAAATGTGATAAAAAAGTCGAAAAGTGCTATTAATATACTAGAAAAGGGGATGATGAGTCTTGGGAAATATATTTTTTTTATAATACCTTCATTGTTAAGCATACTATTGCTAGCATTTGTGATGCCATTTGAAAATAAATACCAGAAAATAAGTCCAGAATATACAAAAACAGGGTAAGGGACAACGTTTTGGTTGATGTTGGGTAATAATCGTCCAATCGTTAGTGTGAATATGATTGACATTGCTAAAGGCTGGAGAATAGCCCACAAGATACCAAGCGATGTTTGTTTATATTTAACTTTGATATCTCTCCAGCTAAAAATGAACAAGAGTTCTCTGTAACTCCATAATTCTCTGAAATTAATTGATAAATTTCCTTTGGCGGTTATTTCCTCTTCAAATTCTTCTTTGGATGTACTATGATCTTTCATGAATGTATTTTCTACGTTGAGATCCCTTATTGGTTATACGTAGTTGGGGCTCAATAAAATCAGGTGTAAATCTAATAATTTTATAGACATTAATATCAATGCTCCTAGAATAGTAAGTTGAGGGATTTTGACTGAAATGTAACTCATCGTGCATTTTATCTTAAAGGAATGTTTTTTTGCATATATTTGGCCTAAAATTATTTTAATGGAATTAGTAGATTTTATAATGCACATTGATAAACATCTTCAAGAGTTTATCATTAATTATGATGTTTGGGTCTATGGTATATTGTTTTTAATTATATTCGTAGAGACGGGTTTGGTATTGATGCCATTTTTGCCAGGAGATAGTTTATTGTTTGCTGCAGGCATGTTGGCAGCCCAGTCTGGAACTGAAGAGCTTCATGGTAAGGGTTTAAATGTATGGTTGTTGATGTTATTGCTTTGGGCAGCTGCTGTACTGGGTGATACTCTTAATTATTTAATTGGTAAATATTTCGGGGCCAAGGTGTTTGGGCGGTTTCTTGATCCTAAACACTTGAAACAGACAGAGGATTTTTTCGAAAAACATGGAGGGAAAGCTGTGATTTATGCAAGATTTGCCCCATTTATCAGGACATTCGCCCCTTTTGTTGCTGGTATAGGTACTATGAATTATCGGAAATTCATCTCATATAATGTCATTGGTGGGTTTTTATGGATTTTTGGAATTACACTAATAGGTTATTTCTTTGGCAATGTACCTTTTATAAAGAGCAATTTCAAAATTGTTGTAATGGGGATTATAGTCTTGTCTTTAGTACAGCCTGCGATAGAGATATGGAAAGCAAAGAGGGGTTCTTGATGAGATTTTGAAGGCAAAAAAAGCCTCTAAATAAAGAGGCTTTTTTTGCGAACTTTCGAACTGTTATTCTTGTGTGATGAAAGCCAGTCCATGCTTTGATCCATCTGATTGAAAATTCTCAAAGTCAAATCGTGTGTAAATTCTTCGCAAAATAATGGTGCTATATTGTTAAAAATAGTTTCTGATTCAGGAGTAGTAACTGATATAGTCTCAACACCCAAAGTTCTCATTCTCTTATATAGAGTATCTGCTGTCCATGAAATAAGATCAGTACTCAGATGGTATGAAAATGGAGCATAATTGATCAATAATTTTGACGGCCTTGTCTTACTGAGCATTTCGCAAAGTAATCCAATGCTCGCTATGTAATCACATTCTTTCATTTCCGAAGAGCTACTTCTCCACATAAAAACCATTGTATCTATTTCATACATAGTTTTTGCCTCACAATATTGATTGTTCATTTGGAAATTTTATTTATGTTAAAATATTTATTAACATGAATAAAAGGTAAGATATACAAATATAGCTATTTTGGGGTGGTTTAACAAGGGGAAAATCAATTAAAATAAAACAATATTACTCTTTAATTTATTCAATGATGCTAAATTCAATCCTTCTGTTTAGCTGTCTATTTTCGTCGGAAGTATTGGGTACTACTGGTTTTGTGTTGCCATAACCCTTGCCTGTTATAGTTATCGGTGATACTCCATTTTTAACTAAATAGTCAAATACTGACTTTGCCCGTTGGGTTGATAACTTTTGGTTTGACTCATTGGTGCCGATGTCATCGGTGTGTCCTGATATTTCAACTTTTATATTGGGATTGTTTTTTATAAAGCTAATGAGTCTATTGAGTTCAGTTCTTGACTTTTCCTGAAGTTCATATTTCCCTGACTCGAAGAATAGGTTGTTCAACACAATGTGTGCACCTTTTTTTATAGGTTCCAGTTCTATGTCTAGTGTTAATGCATTGAAATCGTTTTTGCCAGTATAGTTGAACGATAAGCTTTTGAATAGATACCCTTTTCTTGAACAATAGAGCGCATATTCCTTGCCTTCGTTTAAAACGAGTGTATAATCGCCATTAATTTCGTCCGAGACAACACTTGAGACGATGGCCCCTGACGATAAGTCTATTAGTTCAATGGAGGATGCAAGTTTTTTGTGGGTGATTGCATCGCTTACTGTGCCCTTTGCTATGTTTGAGTGTGTTTTTCCTTTGATTTCAATTGGGACGTCAAACTCGTACAGAACCGTAAGCTGTTTATTGTTTTTAATGACGTCTGAGTTGTAATAGCCTTTGGAGAAGTCAGAATTAATAACAAGGCCTTGATCGTCTTTACTGGAATTGATTGGATAGCCCAAATTTCGTGGCTCTGTCCATTCGTTGTTTGAAAGCTCGGTCATATAGATGTCCATCCCTCCAAGGCTGGGTTTGCCATTGGTGGAGTAATAGAGAGTTGTACTATTAGCATGAATAAATGGAGACGATTCGTTTTGTGGAGTATTAATTTTCTCTCCAAGATTTGTTGGCGTAGACCATTCGTCTTGTTCGTTTTTCTTGCTCATATAGATATCGGCTTCTCCAAACCCTCCTCTTCGTAGTGAAACGAAGAAAAGTGTACGTCCATCGGCACTTAATGAGGGTTGGGAATCCCAATCATTTGAGTTTATCGTAGGGCCCATGTTGATGGGGCTACTCCATTCGTTTCCTATCTTATTCGAAATGTATAGATCGCAGTTGCATCTAGAGTCTCTACGGCCACATGCAGTATAGACTAGTGTTTTTCCATCTCCAGAAATACTTGCAGTGCCTTCGTTTTCTCGTACACTATTTATTTTGTTGGATATAGATAGCGGTTTTGACCAGGTATTATTGATTTTTTGCGTTACCATAAGATCTTCGTTCCCGGTGAGGCTAAATGAATTGGAGGATGTATATACTAGTGTATTGCCATCTACAGTCACAGAGGGGAAGTATTGCAGGTAGTTGAAATTTACGTAATCGGGTAATTGTATGGGGGAGAAACTAAGCGGGTGTTTTATCAAATCTCTTGCGAAATCACAGTCATTTATGATTTTTGTAGCTTCTCCGATGTATTTATTGTTGTAGCCTTTACTACTGACATATTTTTTTGCATACTTTTCTGCGTTATCGTAATCCCCTTCTTTGAGATAAATATCTGCAACGTCGTAATAGAAAATGCTAAATTTAGGGTTTTCTGGCTGTAATGATAGGCCTTTTTCGTAATAATCTTTAGATCCTTTTAGGTCAAAGTTGAATTTGCATAATTGTGCCAAAAGGAAATAGGGCTCTGCAAATTTCTCATCTTTGTTAATAGCTTGTTTAAGCAAGTATTCGGCTTCGACGGTGAGGCGCTGCGCAAGATAGTTTTCACCTTGCTTATAGAGCAGTATGG
>CAMFLX010000058.1 GCA_945957555.1 uncultured Cytophagales bacterium | reverse complement strand
ATTATATTGCAATTATGAATCTCATAACAATGTCTATTGAGTTTTTCGGGTTTAAGGATACATGCCCAACTCATGATAAACAACTCACAATATGGCCCTTACAAATCATAAAAAATTACAAAGAAATTAAAACAATGTATCAATTTCAAACATCGTGATCGCCTCCCCCGAGATCAAAACCCGTTCACCTTGGAGTTCTACGTGCTTAATTCCTGTTCTCTTAGAAAGCTGTTTTACCACAAAAGTATCTTTTCCTAGCTTTTGCCTCCATAAAGGCCCAAGAACACATTCGGCACTACCTGTTACTGGATCTTCTGGAATTCCCATTGAAGGCGCGAAGAGCCTCATCACATAATCTATACTTGAAGTAGACGCAGGTGCCGTAATGAGCACTATAGGTAATGACAAGGCTTCTAGTTTTGAAAAGTTGGGGGTATAGTTTTGAACCGCAGCTTCATCTTCCAAAATAACCACAAACCAGCCGTTAGTACTTCTATATAACTCTTTAGCGGGAATCAACGAGGTTTCTTTGAACGCCAATAGCTCACTTGTAGCTGTTGGCAATGCCGAATATGTGGGAAAATCAAGCGTATAGCCAGTCTGCCCTGAGGTCACCGATAGAAGACCCGATTTGGATTTAAAATCTATGCGATCCTGAGGAGAAACGATCCCTTGAGTATACATGATATGAGCTGCCGCAAGTGTTGCGTGACCACATATAGGCACTTCTGTAGTAGGTGTAAAAAAACGAATGACGTAGACACCAGACTCCTTATATACAAAAGCGGTTTCTGCCAAATTCATTTCCATGGCTATATGCTGCATCAGCTCTTCAGACAAAGGAAGGGAAGAAACATGTACTCCTGCAGGATTTCCCTTGAAAGGAACAGCAGTAAAGGCGTCAACTTGATATAGTCTCATAAAAGAATGTTATTCTGTAAATATAACAAAAATCACATAAAACAGAATAATATTCTTTATTTCAATGGATATATCACCGGAAAATCTTGTCCCAAAGAAAACGTATATGGATATTGCTCACTGCCGTTATATTGCTTATTAAGCTCTGGCACCTGATCATCAATATAGGATTTGAGTTCGTAGACTGTTATCTTTTGATCTTTAGGACTACCATCTGCCTCCCCAGAAAGTGCCTTAATCAAAACATATGTAAATAGTCCGTGATGTAGCTCTTCAATTTCTTTCGCATTCTGCTCACTACCAGCCGATGCAAATATATGTACACCAGCACTTCTAGAAAGTTGCGCCATTGCTTTTTCTTCCCCTGCACCTCTCATGGCCAAGGTAGTCAATGAGCCCCCAGACTGGCATGCATCCATAATGACTACTTGTTTGAGAGCTTTAATTTTTTTAAATGAGTCTTGAAGCTCTTTTGCCGAAATACCTTGCGACTCGAGCTTTTCGGTATCGTAGAGCCTCTGGCAATCTTGTGGGATGAGATAAAACATATCTTCGGCCATACTCCCATGCCCTGCATAATAAAACACGAGTATGTCGCTGGTAGCAATGGAATGACTCAATCGCTCCAAACTATCTATAATATTTTTACGAGTGGCTGTACCGTCATACAATGCATGTACGTAAATATTCTTATACAAGGAGCCTGCATTTTCCGAAAACTTTTGCACAAATGCCTCAGCGTCTGCCTTGGCATACCTTAGGCGCATACTTGCACTTGCATAATTATTGATCCCAATAGCTATGATATGACAGTTGGTCTCATGCATAGCCTTTTCTGAGAACAGTTTAATTTCCGTAGTTCTAGCTTCTATTTTATTTTTAGAAATAGGGTGTACGGAAAACACGTTCATTCCTGATATTAAATTCACCGTAAGCTTTACTGTCTTATGTAAACTTCTTGAAGAATCGGCTTGGTGTGTGATCGGCTGAGAAAGTCGCTTGCCATTATGAGACACTTTTACTTCGTCCAACAGATGTATATCTTTTTGAGGAATCTTTACATATAGAGTAGCCGTTTTGCCATCAGGCTCAGGGGTTATAGCGAGCTTGATCTCTCCATTATACGTCTTGTCTAGTTCATCGTCTATACTACCTACTTTCACTTTATTATTGAATATTTTTTCCAATAAATCGGGACGATAATACTTATCAAAAAACTGGTCGGGTTTATAAAAATCCAATCCTTTCACAAAACCTATCATGCCACGGGCTCCTTGTGTCGCATTGAAATAGCCCATTGGCGATTTCACCATCCAGTCTTTTGCAGAAAGTCTGATGTGCTCATAAAGTTCTTCGTTGGTATCTAACTTCCAGTATTTCAATGTCCCATCCGTACTCAACGAAAACAAGTATTTCCCATCTTTACTGAGCTGCAGTTGGGTCACCTCTGCCTGATGACCTCTAAGCGAAGCAATGAGCTTACCCGATTTACTATCCCAAATTCTAATGACACCATCAGACCCTGCGGTATAGATACGTGTATAATCAGGATGGTATATTGCAGAATGCAAAGTGCCCTTGGCCGCTTTGATCTTCATGGACATAAGTCCCGTATTAATGTTCCAAATACGAGCTGTCCCGTCCCAAGAAGCAGTAAGAATTTCACCAGTATTAGGGTTTTCCACAATACTAGAAACCACATCTGTATGCCCCAAAAAGTTTTGCACAATTTCTTTAGTCTCAGGCTCTATAAGTTGCAATTTTTTATCGAGTTTGCCTACGACCAAATACAAACCATTCTTTACCATATTGAAAGAAAAGGCTGAATAATTATTGCTCAGGTCTAAATCCTGAACTTTTTCATACGTTTTTAAATCCCAAATACTAATTGACGCATCCCAAGAACTGACTACGACCTGGTTCTGGTCTTGATTAAATTTTACGTTAAAAATAGGCTCTCTGTGGGCATCTATTTTTTTGAGCAGGCGATGCTTTTGATAATCCCAAATACATATTTGCCCAGCTCCATTACCTGTTACGATCAGGTTTTGTGCTTCCCATTTGTCAAAACAAATAACCGCCTTATCGTTTTCTCCATAAAATTGTTCAGGCTGTCCGCTTACGAGATTCCATTGGATTGCATTTTTACCCATTTTGCCCGTTATAAAGCTGCGATCGTTATTGACCATTAGGAAATAATTTTTTAGATAAACATACTTCGCAATGTATGAATCCCAGTAGTTCTCTGGATCATAATCCATACCCCCTTTGTCAGTAAAATTATTGATCCCTGAGTAGGTATAAATCATCTCTCCCGACTTCAAATCTATTCCTGCAATGTACCCAGCATCACAAGCCAGCAATAAAGTGCCATCAGATTCAGAAAGCACTATTTCATTGATATCTCCCAACTTATATTTTTTTATTGGGACCTTCCGCTCCAGTGTTTGTTGAGTAAGACTATAGGCATATACTGTATCGTCTGCAACAGTATAGACCTTCTTGTGATCTGAGGAGAAAACAACTCCAGCGACTTTGTCACTATAGCCACCAAGTTTCGCCACTAAAGACTGGGATGCCACATCGTATATTTTAAGTGTATCGTTGTGGGGAAACTTAGCAATGAGCTGGCTATTAGAGCTAAATGCCACTTTGGTACCACACCCACCACACCAGCCATAGGTATTAGGCATTTTATAGATTTCGCTATAATGCTGAGTCTCAAAAAGCCTCCCCATCTTATTATCTTCACCCATTAATAGGTATTTGCCATCATCACTATATTTCAGGTTGGTTCCATAACCACTTCCCTTGTCTGGCGAGCACTCGATTTTCCGAACCAATGCCTTAGTTTCATAATTATATATACGAACTTCAAATGGATATCCTCCAACAGCAAATATTTTCTCGGTAGGATGCAACGCTATTGAAAGCAAATAATCATCTTGCTTTTCTAATTCATAAATCACCTCCCCAGTTTTTATGTCCCATATCTTAGCGGTCATATCTCCAGAGGCTGAAGCGAGATAACGATCATCCTTCGTGAATACTAAGCTATGTACAGAACCTTCATGTCCGTTCAATGTCCTGATTTGCCTATGGCTCTGCAAATCCCATAATACAATACTCTTGTCCTTACTCCCCGAAGCCAAAAGTTTGCCATTATGACTGATTACAAGTGATCTCACAGCACCTCTGTGACCTTTTTGAATCACTGTTTCCAAGGTCTGTGACAGAGCCACAATTGGAAGTAATAATATGAGCACTAATCTATTTCGCATGGACATTACTTTATATGAAACTATCACAAAAATACCACAAGACTCGATCCCTTCCAAAACTTGCGTTCATATAACATTTCACTTTCAACATACTATTAAAACTATGATCTATTCTGCGAGATCACATATTTTGTTTTTAAACATTTTTTTTTAAATTTGTCATCTGTATCGGGTTCTGTAAACGAGTGTATTTAATATAAAAACCGTATTCTCCGAACCGCTTAGTGTATTTTAAACCTTCGTTTCCAGAACAACTCTATATCATAAAACTAACATATATGGGAAAAGAGCTTCCAGAAAACCTGTTCGAGCCGCTTACATCTATCAACGACGAGACTTCAAAATGGCTCAATTGCATAAAGCAAGCACTTTTAATTGTCGATGAAAATGGTTCTATCTTATTTCAAAACACCACAAGTTTGTCTTTGCTGAATTACCCAGAGAACTACCATGGTCATGTTAAATTTTCTGATATAGACTCAACTCTCAACACACAGGACCACATCAAGACCTTATTTGAAAAATTAAAACATGAATCTCAATACGAGGTCACTGGCAAATGGAAAGATTACAACGGAAACGTACTTCCCATTAATTACACCGCTCAGATATATCATAGTAGGCTTCGATTACTTTCTTTCTTTTTTGAGATTGCACCGACTCCTCTCTCCAACGAAAAGTTGCTCAAGGAAATTATACATACTACACATGAGGGTATATTTATCGTCGATGCCACTAATGATGCCATCATTGACTGTAACGAAAGAGCGGTAGAACTATTTGAATATGAGAACAAAGCTCAATTGCTAAAGATTAAAGGTAGAGAGCTCCAAAAAGAGCCTTATTCACAAATACAAATCAACGAGATCACAAATCAAATTAAACAAACGGGTACCTGGTCTCAAGAAATAGAATACAGATCCCCAAAAGGCAAGATATTTTGGTGTCTAATAGAGGCAAAGCTCATAAAATTAGGACAGACAAGCTTGTTTCTCGTAAGATTCACAGACATTGATCATAAAAAAAAGGCAGAAGAAACACTGAAAGTGATCAATAAAAGATACCAAGACCTAGTACTCTACAACCAAGCACTTCTGTGTATACATGGCATGGATGGCACTATACAAAGCATTAATCCCGCATCATACAAATCTTTAGGATACAGTAATGCAGAGGATTTAATAGGCAAAAACCTTAAAATCATCTTTGAGCCTAAAAACTATGAAGCTTTTTCACACTATATCAACGAAATCAATACTAAAGGTCGATCGAATGGTGTTATGCAGGTTATCGGTAAAGATGAACGAAGAATGTATTGGCTTTACAACAACTATAAAGTTGACGAACCAGGCAGCAGGCCTTATGTAGTAGGTACCGCCCAAGACATTACCGAAAGAATTCATGCTGAAAAAGAACTTAAAAAAGCAAAAGAATTTGCCGAACGCTCACTAAAAGCCAGAGAGATGTTTTTGGCAAATGTGAGTCATGAACTTCGTACTCCTCTTCACGGAATTTTGAATATCAACAATTTTCTCTCTAAAACTAAATTAAAGCCTAGTCAGCTAGAATACACGAAGATTATCAATCAATCTGCTGAGAATCTGCTCTTTCTTGTAAACGACATATTGGACATCGCCAAAATGGAATCTGGGCAATTCCAGCTTGAACCTGTACCTTTTGACCTATACGATGTGATTCATGGCACTGCGGAAGCTTTCAAATTTAAAGCCATCAGCAAAAACCTTAAATTCAATTTACAATTTCCAACAGTGTCGATTGAAACTTTGCGAGGAGACAGCAATCGACTGGCACAAGTAATCACCAACCTCCTCAGTAATGCTATAAAATTTACGCATCAAGGAGAAGTAAGCCTCATTGTTGATATTATTGCAAATACTCCAGAACATATTTTAATCGAAATAAAAGTCTCGGACACCGGTATAGGCATACCCAAGGAAAAACACCTTTACATGTTCCAAAACTATTCTCAACTACATGAAAACAAGGGTGTATATGGCGGAACAGGACTTGGGCTCTCAATATGTCGAAAGCTCCTTGAAGCACAACATGGATATCTATATTGCTCAAGCATAGAGGGAGAGGGCAGTGAATTTGGCTTTATAATCTCTTATGAAAAAGCACCTGTCAGGAAGAAAAGAAAAAAAACCACCCATTTACAACCATCAAGCTTTGATGGGCTAAAAAACTTAAAAATTCTTTTGGTAGAGGACAACCCAGTAAATCAATTGATCTGCAAATCCCTGCTTGAAGAAAAAGGTATAGAACCTGATCTTGCGGAAGACGGAGCTACGGCATTGGAACTGGCCTCCACAAAACTTTACGATTTGATTCTGATGGATATAATGCTTCCTGACATAGGAGGCAAGGAGGTTACTACCATTATAAGAGGCTTGGCTGATAAAACTAAATCAGAAGTACCCATACTAGCACTTACTGCAAATGCAATGAAAGGAGATAGTGAAATCTATTTGAAAGCAGGTATGAATGACTACCTTTCTAAACCCTACACCGAGGAAGAATTATTTATGAAAATAGCTGAAACACTAAATATCGTAATAGAAACTAAAGAAAATGAAGAAGAAACTCCAGCAGAAGACATAACAAATAAAACCTGCGAAATATATGATCCAAATAGGTTAAAAAAGATGATTGCCGATGATCATTCCATCATACAGGAATATCTAAAAAATTATGGACTAGATTATATTAATACAGAAATTGACAATATCAAAAAAGCTATTGCCGATCAAAATATAGCAGAGATAGGAAGTAGGCTCAATAACATCAAGCTCATATTGGTAGAAATATATAATGAGAAGTTGGACCAACTTACACATACGGTAAAAAAACAGATTGATTCAGAGGTTGATTTTCACCAAATAGTGCCGAATTTATACAAGATTATTGCACTTTTGGAACAAATTGTAATTCGTCTTAATCAGGTATATCTGAAAAAGAAAAAACAAAAAGAAGTATAGCCTACAAATACATAAAACTATTTATCCTGCCTAAGGCACCAGTCAATATATTTATTTCATTGTAAAACAGATCATTATTATCAAAGTATAGTAATTAGCTTACCTTGCAAGAAATCATTTGATAAATTATTTTCAGAAACAAATTATGGAAACATGCTCTTATCCACATCTTACCTGCAAGAAATTTAAATGCTAGGTAAAATGAAAACACACATCATCAAATCCGCACTGTTCATCACACTATTGTTCCTTGCTTCTTGCAAAAAGGAAAGTATATCGCAAACCAACACGCTGGAATCCCTCGGTCAAAAAAGTGAAAACGAGGAAGAAAACATGTCCAGCCCAACCTATACTTTTAAAACCAAAGGAGCGTCTGATCTTAAAACAAAAAAATATTATAGCCCCTCCAAAGTATATGCAGAGCAAGATGCCTACTATGCTCAGGAGCCCACAGGAAACAACCAGCCCCATAATACCGAAGCTTATAACTATATAGAAGAAAACAATTACAAAGAAGTTACAAATGAGCCACTTTCTACATTTTCTATAGATGTGGATGAAGCTAGTTATACCAACTGTCGTCGCTATTTAGAGAGCGGAACCCTCCCTCCTGTAGATGCCGTACGTATCGAAGAGTTTGTCAATTACTTTGACTATACATATCCACAACCAACAGGACAAGATCCTTTTTCTGTAAACACTGAATTTGGAACCTGCCCATGGAATATAGACCACAAACTATTGCACATCGGTATTCAGGGGAAAAAATACGATTGGAATGAAATTCAACCAATGAATTTAGTTTTCTTGATCGACGTATCAGGCTCCATGGAAGATCAAAACAAATTACCCCTTCTAAAGAAATCATTTAAACTCTTAGTGAACCAACTCAGAAGCCATGACCGTGTTGCCATAGTAGTATACGCAGGAGCCGCTGGTGTAGTCCTGCCCTCTACCTCCAACAAGACAGAAATGCTTGATGCAATAGAAAAATTAAACGCGGGTGGTTCCACGGCTGGGGGTGAGGGCATCATACTTGCCTACAAAATTGCCAAAGAAAACTTCATAGATAATGGCTGTAATCGTGTGATTTTAGCCACGGATGGAGACTTCAACGTGGGGCAATCATCTGATGCTGAAATGACCAGACTGTTGGAAGAAAAACGTAAGGATGGCATCTTTTTAACAACACTGGGTTTTGGTATGGGCAACTATAAGGACTCAAAAATGGAGAGTATGGCAGATAAAGGAAACGGTAACAACTTTTATATCGATAGTTTCAATGAAGCTCGTAAAGTACTGGTTAGTGACCTAGGCAGTACACTCTATACTATAGCCAAGGATGTAAAAATCCAAATAGAGTTTAACCCCTCAGTCGTCAAATCTTATAGATTGGTAGGTTATGAAAACAGGAAATTAAACAACGAGGATTTCAATGACGACACCAAAGACGCAGGAGAACTCGGTGCTGGACATACAGTTACTGCCATTTATGAAATCATTACTACTGATTCCAAAGAACAAATAAGCCCCAAAGTTGATCCTTTGAAGTATCAAAAAACTGAAATCAAAACTACTAATACCGACGAACTGATGACACTAAAACTCAGATATAAATCTCCGAAAGAGGAAACGAGCAAACTCATCAGTAAAACCATCAAAAACAAAGTTCTGGATGATGCCAAACTTTCTGAGAACTTCAACTTTTCAGCCTCAGTGGCTTCTTTTGGTATGCTTTTGAGAGACTCCAAGTTTAAAGGTACGTCCAATTACGATCAAGTTATTGCCTTGGCCCAAGCTAGCAAAGGAGAAGACTCTGAAGGTTATAGAAACGAATTTATCAAACTCATCAAAACAGCCAAAGACCTCAAGAATTAAAAAACAGATCTATACCTAAAACTAAGAGGGTCTGAGCTGTTGTTCAGACCCTTTTCATCTGCTTCGAGAAACTATTTTATCATTTGAAAACTGTCCCAAACAAGTTGCCTCCCATAACATGAAAAGCTGGCTTTTAGCCAGCTTTTCATGTTTCAATCCTCTTAAAACATTATCTATTCCTTACAGATCTTCACATGCAAAACCTCATCTCCTTTATCTACGGTCAACAAGTAGGTACCTCTTGGCAAGTTATTACCAATCGCAACTTTTTCACCAGTCAAATGCCGACCAGTATATACTTGTTTACCTGCTACATCTACCAAGCTCAGGTACACAAAATTCTCTTCTCCACCAAAGACTTGTACATTAGTCTCACCAGTAAATGGATTAGGATACACTAAAACTTGATTTTCAGCACCAACTTGCAATACAATACTTTTACTCTTTACAACCGAAGTACCAATCAGTTGAAGTCTGTAATAATTATTACCTTCGGACAAGCCAAGATCCCAGAAGGTATAGTTATTTATCCCTCCAGTTCCCTTGGCTTTCATGATTCCTATTTTTTCATAATGAATCCCATCTTTCGAACGCTCTATCTCATATACCTCTGTTGAAGATTCGCTACTTACGGTCCACGTCAACACCGCATCTGAAGTATTCCTTATAGACCCTTTAAAATCCAATAATGAAATTGGCGTTACCCCGCAACTGGTACTTGTCACAGCCGTATCTCTTACAGCAGGTTCATTGGTAGCCTTAGCCTCTGCAATATTGATGATGTCATTCGTGGTGGTAAATGCAGAGCAAGCCTTAACCTTCACTGTAAATACATAGACAATAGAATCATTGGGCAACAACTGTGTAATTGTCGGCCAAGTAATTGTGCTCCCACTTACACTGCCTGTGGGACCACTTACCCATGCATTAAACGTAACCTCTGGAGGCAAAAAGTCTTTAACCACAATATTGGTGAGTTCTCTGCCAGTTACTGGTGCATTACCATAAATCCTTCGCCAAGTATACCCATCCCATTCTTCAGCCAATTGTTTTTTGACAGTAGTTGTAATAGTGTTACAAGCATCAGGATGCACCTTAGTAACTGGTAAATTAGGATTCAATGGATCTGTCCAATCATTAGCAAAAGGAAAATAAGCCGCTCCGTCACCTGCAGTAATCCCTGTCTCTGCCGACCAATCATCCAAGGCATTTATCTTAGGCGTTACATACCCGATATTCATTTGAGTTACCAATCTCATTGGAGTCGAAGCCCCTTCATGTATCTTTGATAAATCGCCTCTATTATCTGTTAATCTGTAAGTAGTAGTTGCTTGCTGATTTGGAAAAGTCAAAATAAATCTATGATTCCATGTAGCACCAGAAGGTAAAGTTTGTTGTGATAATGTGGGAGCGGTACTACTTCCTTCGTTAACAGTTGTCATCATCGCCCAAGTCGGGATCGGATTTTGAATAGCATAATACGAAATCCTGTAATTTTTATAATTAATGAGTGGCTCATGAGCACCATGTATGATTCTATATTTTATGTTTAGCTGATCTTGACTCGCAGTAAGCGCATCAGTCGCACCAGTAATAATCACCCCTGGACGCCCACCATTTAAAAATGCGACAGGTCTATTTTTTACTTTTACAGTATAAGTTAGTATATCACCTGGGTTTGCAGTGGCTTTATCTACAGTTTTTGTCAATGTGACAGGCTTTTGCTGTAGAATATCTACACAATTTCTCTCCATCACATCCGTGATCCTATTCGGATATTCATTGCTTTTCCAATGAAACACACCCCCTTCTTTGATGGTAGAAGTATTACAAATACGATCAGGAGCATTTGAGTTTACGATCACCTTAAACCTTAGGGAATCTCTTGTCTTATTAACATCTCCAGTATTCATTCCTTTTACAGCTCCAATATTCCAGATCAAGACATTCCCAGATACTGATAACGTTTTCGTTGAACTACCGGAAATATAATTATATCCCGCGTCTAAAGTATCTCTAATTTCTACTGAGGTTGCGTCATTTTTACCATAATTCCTATAAGAAATGGTATAAGTTACTGTATCGCCAACATAAGCGTAAGTTTTATTAACAGATTTATAAATCTTCATATTAGGAGCGGGGTTCACACTTAATGGATCATGGAAATTACCTGAAAGCACCAACATCCCCAACAGCCTAAACCACTCATGAAAATAATGAGGCGTTGCAGTCAAGTTTCTTTGAGCCCCACTACCTCCATCGTCATCAAATACGATAACACACTGCCTGAAAAGCTGAGACATCAAATCCCAATCATTTGCAACTACTGCAGAAGGGCTCATTGGTCCTAAAGGCATTGGTAAACTAAAAGCACCAGCGCCAGTCCCATCCATGTTGTATTCCCACTTAAGGTTTGCTGGTCCACCAATATTTAACCCAGGGACACTCGCACTCGCGTCAAAACAAGGATTACTATATGGCGCTGCATTCGTGTTTTTCATAAACTTGGCAAACCTCTGTGCCATAAATAAATTATAGTTATTACTACCCACCTGCGTTTGATGAGTTGTTGCATTCCAAGTATATGTTGGTGCCCCATGCCACAAATAGTTAAGAATAGTCCTCCATCCATACCTAAAGCCTTCTCCACCAGCATTTCCCTTATCAAAAGTAACCGCGTTAGCTGTAGAAACGGTATACATAGATGCCCAAGGGATCATTCCCTGATTATAGGCCTCTCCCATGACCCAATCGCATGATGCCTCTCCTCTTCTATACTGATTTATACTCCAAGCGGGTTGAGACTCTGCTTGTAGCATATCTGCAAATGATCTAAAATAGGCAGGTGCAAAATAATCCACATAATTTTTGTCTCCCCCAGTACGTTCAACTTTAACGGTGAACCCTGGTTGACCGGGTTGTGCCCACAAAGAAGATTCATTCCAAGTATCTCCACTTTTCATAAAGCCATCAAAACCAATGTCTCCGGAAATATATTTTTTCTCAGGCAAACTTGGTGCATAGGTCAAGGTATCAACCATTGTACGTATATACTTTATCGCCTCTGCTTTGTAAGAAATTTGACCACCCGTATATGGAGCTGGCGGAGTAATCCCTGACATATCCCCCCATTGTTTCCATGCCATCAACATTGCCAATGCAACATCAACGTCACCATCAGCAGCAGAATTCCCAGCCAAAGCACCACCCTGAGTCGTTACTGGATTACCAAAACTTCCTGCTCCAGAAATACCTGGGCTATAATTATAACCAGGAGAGTTCACCACACCATCAATATATCTTTGCGTTTTTTGAAATTGCCTATCATGCATCCACATAAAATAGCCATCGTATGTAGTCTTATCCCCCATGTACACTGCTGCTAACAAATAGTATCCATCAGCTTCGACACAGGTGCAGTGAGAAATAGGCAAAGCATTATTAGGCCTAATGTATTTAACCCCTCCTACGGTTTCCCCCGTAAAAGTCATATTATTACAAATATTTCTATAGGCATCACGCATTCTCTGCTCCAATTCAGCATGTGGCATTCCTACCGGATTTTTATTCGCCAATGTATTAGCCCCGCCAATATATCCCTTAAACTGCGGAAATGGAAAATTGGGGTTCCCTGAATTTATATTTGGAAGAACCTGCGAATAAACCGAGGCAAATACCCCTATAATAATGGATAACAATACATTCTTTACACGCATAATACTTCCCAGTTGTCCATATCTAGTAAGTAAAGATAGCAATCCAACCCTAAAAAACATAAATAATTCTATAAATAATCCAAATAAAGCATCCCAGAACTATTGAGACACCCTTAAATACAATCGAAACTCAAAAAGTAAACATGTATTTGAGGTTTGTCCTCTAATATTTTTGCTAAAATATCATTACAAAACCGATATTTGAATTAATAGGGTAAAAAGAGCTTTCCTTTTACCTTGTTAAATTTTCGTAAGTCGAAAGAAAAACACCTTACAATAGAGACTATAATTTAAAATTAGCCGGCATATAAATGATCTTTTTTGTTTCAAAGAATTCTTCTTCAAAATACTGATTGAGTTCAATCTCTGAAACAATGTTTTTGAATTTTTGAAGTTCTTCTGCCAAATCTCCACCCTTAAGCAAGATATAACCATTAGCAATATCGTTAATTGATTCTTTCCTGAATTTCTTAAAAGTCCACCCATGCAATTGATCTGTGGGAGCCACGGCTCTACTGACAATAAAATCATATTTTCTGCTAGAATCTTCAACGCGCGCCTGCTCTGCTTTTACATTTTGGAGACGAAGGGCGTCTGCAACTCCTTGTACGACCTTGATCTTTTTCCCAATACTGTCAACCAAATGGAACTGCGTTTCTGGAAACATTATTGCCAATGGAATCCCTGGAAATCCCCCACCAGTACCAATATCCAATACTGCGGTACCTGGCTTAAAGCTTGTGAATTTGGCTATGGCTAAGGAATGTAAAACATGCTTTTCATAAATATTATCTATGTCTTTACGTGAAACCACATTGATCTTTTCATTCCACTCGCTATACAACTCATAAAGCTTGGCAAGATTACTTTGAATTTGGGGATCTAAATTTTTGAAGTATTTTAAAATGATTTCCATGTAATTGACAAAATAGCCCACAAAGTAACATATAATCGAGAAGATTTGCCAAGTTTTATTTCATATTCAAAAACAGTATTCATGCACTATCTACTTATATTCAAGCTATTGAATATTTCTACTTTTCGCATATTCTAAGAGCACTTTACTATGAGAACAGTTAAAAACGGCTACTTTTCTCTGGACTATGGTGCCGCTTTGTTTAAGAATCGCCTTCATGGGGATGAGAAAGTCCTTATCTCCAAAATAAAATTCTACAACGACATTGTGTTTATTTAGTAACCCACAAAGAACGTCAATATTAACACGAAGTCTCCTAAATACAACCCAAGAAAGATAAACTTTTCGTCTTAAGCCACGAGTGGACATATTAAGCTCTGCAAATCTTATAGTAGCATTTGGTATAATCCTGAGTTTGTTAAGAAGATGGGTTAGGGTGAAATAAAGTTTTGGACTAAACACCAAAAACTTAAGAACCTTTCTTGTCAAAGTGTAATTAGTAGCAAATTTGTACCAAGGCGAAATCACAAAACCATCAGACGCAACCATGATAAGGTGTTCAAGTCTTGAAGGAAAAACCTCTGCAACACAAAGCCCAAATTTCCCTCCAAGACTGTAAGTAATAATGGAGAAGCGTTGAATCTCAAAATGAGTCAAAAAAAAATCGATCATTTTAATGAAATCCTTCTTTTCCAAAGGGATATCCTTGTGTGCCCATGAACTTTGTCCATGAAAAAAAAGATCAAAACTATATATCGTATAGTCATTACCCAGTTTATCTTCAACGGAAAGGAAAGACTCCTTACCGAGACCAAAACCATGGAATGCAAGCAAAACTTGGGAACCTGTACCGAACCTCAAAAAATGCAATTCGGATTTATCATATAAAATACTACCCTTGTCGTTTTCAAACTTGATCATAATAGAATAAATAAAACCAGTAAACGGTTAACTGGTCAGCGATTGATTTTTCAAACACATTAAAGCCACCAAGGAGACGAAAACGATGAAATTACCCAGCCCTTCAGGAATGGAATGTAGAAATAGGTTTAACAAAACTACAATGACCAATAATGCTCTGTAGATATGAAGATTTCCCGCCATGCGAAAATCCGGATGGATTTCTTTGTCTTGGTTTTCATACAGTGTAATCTTAAAACAAAAACGTAAAAGAGGTGTGTAGTGGAACTTGAATTTCTGCTGAATTACGGGTTCAAAATCTTTGGTAAACGGAATAGTCTCAGCTCTTGAATTATTGTTCGTAAATTGATCAGTATTCAGATCTGGGACTTGAAAAACAAAGAATTTAACCATCCTACCCATATTTAGCCTCATACCAGCCTCAAAACTTCTCACATAGTCATGAGACGACAGTATGATCGCAGTCCGTGTATTGGAAACTGCGTATGAATCAATCAAACTTGTTAAACAGAATAGGCCCAATGGTATACTGAAGAAAAGGTCTGAGAGACCTAGCTTATTAGGAAAATATGAACTCCCGATGGGTAGCACTACAAAGAATGAGAGCGTGTACGAAACCACTAGCAAAAACCAAAAGCGTGACGAGTAATAGCGGGCTCTTTGATCCAAAACAATATTAGTAGTTCTTCTCTCTCGTGGGGAACTGGTAGAATTCTTAGAATAATTATTGGTTCGATAGTATTTATAATTTTTCTTACCAGTTACAGGATTTATCGGCACCTCTTGGTGACTTTCAGGCTGAGGCTTCGCAATTATTTGTTCGTGATAGACAATAAGTCGATCTAGTGCTGCATCATATTGCTGTTTTAGATTAGTGTCAGAAAGTGTATCATACGCAGTTTGAATCAGATTGAACTGCACCACCGCTTCTGGACTTTGATTTTTATCTGGGTGGTACAACATTACCAAATGTCTGTAAGACTTCTTGATCTCTCCAATTGAAGCGCCTCTTTTCAGTCCCAGTATTTCGTAATAGTCCCCCCCCAATGACAATATTATTTTTGATAGTACAGCTATACGCTTCTATAAAAATAATAAATTTAATGGATTATAAAAACTAAAACTTATTCTTCCACATCATAGACTCCATAGGCTTTTCTGTCTTGTGGTTATATTTAGCTGAAGCTTTTTTGTTGTACAGATTTTCTATGTTCCCTTTGATTTCAAAATAAATCAACTGGCCTATAGGCATTCCTGCATAAATTCTTACTGGTTGGCTTACCGAAATTTCCAATGTCCAATAATTACAAAAGCCCACATCACCTTTACCTGCTGTCGCATGGATATCAATACCCAAACGGCCCACACTCGATTTACCTTCTAAGAAGGGAACATGTGCATGTGTTTCTGTATACTCCAAGGTCGCACCTAGGTATAAAGTATCTGGCTGTAGTACAAAACCTTCCTCTCCTATCTCGAAATGCTCAATCTCATTATGTTGCTTGGCATCGAGGACTCTGTTTTTATACGTAGCCATATG
Source organism: uncultured Cytophagales bacterium (assembly GCA_945957555.1). Classification (GTDB taxonomy): domain Bacteria; phylum Bacteroidota; class Bacteroidia; order Cytophagales; family UBA9547; genus CAMFLX01. The sequence goes on along the minus strand of CAMFLX010000058.1, from coordinate 8,114 downwards.
TTTTGACAATCGTACATCGTATGAATTGGTCCCCAAGGCAGACCTGTCAAAAGGCTCTATCTTAATTGTTCCCTTCGATATTTCCTCCAGTATTTGAATATCTGTTAATATCATTAGATCTTATTTTAACGTCGTAATTACTTTTTTATGTGCTGCCACAATCTTCGCTATCTCCTGCTCTCCTATAGAATTAGAAATGAATAAGGCCTCATATTGTGATGGAGCCAAATAAATCCCCTCCCTCAGCATTCCTTGAAAGTATTTACCAAACAATATTGTATCACTCTTTTTTGCATCGTCAAAATTGCGAACTGGCTGATCCGTGAAAAACAAAGTAAACATGGAGCCTACTTGATTGATTGTATATTTCAAACCGAGCTCTTTATGGTTCTCCTCAAATCCTGCAACGATCTGTTTTGCACTTTCATTAATCTTTGTATATACGCTTGGATTTCCTTTTAGATAGTTCAACATCGCCAAACCCGCCGCCATAGCTAAAGGGTTACCAGACAATGTTCCCGCCTGATATACCGGCCCAGCAGGCGCCACCATATCCATAATCTCTCTTTTGCCACCATATGCTCCCACAGGCAATCCCCCGCCTATGATTTTCCCTAAAGTAGTCATGTCTGGACTCACGCCATATAATTCCTGAGCACCACCTTTGCTCAATCGGAAGCCTGTCATGACTTCGTCAAAGATGAGTACAATTTTATGCTCAGTACAAAGCTTCCTCAATTCCTGCAAGAAACCCTCCTTGGGGGCCACACAACCCATATTACCTACTACAGGCTCTAGGATTAAAGCAGCTATTTCATTTTTATTGGCTGCGACAAGTTTCTTAACGGCCTCAATATCATTAAAAGGAGCCGTAAGGGTATCATTAGCAACACCTTGTGTAACACCAGGACTGTCGGGTACACCCAAGGTAACAGCCCCACTACCAGCACTGATCAAGAATGAATCACCATGCCCATGGTAACAACCTTCAAATTTGATGATCTTACTTCTTCCTGTATAGCCCCTTGCGACCCTTACACATGCCATTGTGGCTTCTGTCCCAGAGTTCACCATACGTACCTTCTCTATAGAGGGAATCATTTCTGTGATCAATTCTGCCATCTGGATTTCCCTTTCTGTCGGCCCTCCAAAAGACGGTGACTGTTCCAATGCCTTCACCACAGCTTCTTGTATTAATTCATGTGCATGTCCCAAAATCATAGGACCCCATGAGTTGATCAATTCAATGTATGAATTACCATCAATATCTTTAATATACGCCCCTTTAGCGGACTGTATAAATACAGGATTCCCCCCAACAGCCTTAAATGCTCTTACTGGAGAATTTACACCACCTGGTATAAATTTTTTAGCCTTTTCAAAGGCAAGTTCACTATTAGCAAATTTCATTTTATTTCTTGAAATCTATGAGCGGCACAAGCTTATTATCTTCAAACTTGACAAATTGAACCACTTGATTATTGTTTGCATTATTGTAGTTGTAACCTTGCAGAAGACTGCCGTATATTCCATTCTCTTTCTTGATCATCTCAGAAAAACCGTCTCCATAGGCAATCAAACGCTCACCAAAAAACAGCGCCAAATCGTAGCCTTGATAAGTGTATTCGCTGGGGTATAAACCATTCAAACCATAATACACGTTGTTAAATCTTTTGACCAAAGTTGACTCAGTAGAGTAATAATTTGGAAAAATAAAATGTGTATTATGATGTTGATATTTTGCCAATGTCAGCGAGTTGATATCCAGCCACTCTTTGGGTGCAACAAGAGGGGCCTTACAGTTCACAACCTCCATAGCAGTGAGTACATTAGTCGCAGATAGTGGATCACTGGTAAATGCAACAACCACACCAATAGAATCTTTATTCTTTTCGGTGATAAATTTGTTGATATTATAAATATTGGCTTTGTTTAGTGGCTTGAGACTAAAAACCTTCCCCTTGCCCCTATCATAGATACTTTTGAAAGCCGCCGCAGAGCTAGAATCCTTAGGGTTTGCTCCATACAAGACGACCGCATTCTTTGGGAAAAACTCATTAAGAGCCATTTCTGCAGTTTTACTGCCAATGGTCTCTGCCAAGGGATTGTTAAAAAACACTTGGTCATTTTTTGAACCATTTTTTATATAATTAGAAAAGGGATTAATGATCACCGTCCTCTTATTGAGTGTATTGTACTCAAAGGCTATAGTCCCCAAATTACTATACACAGGTCCAATGAGCATATCTAAATTTTCAAAATCGTCAGAATTCAAGAAACTCAAAAGGGCATTAGTGTCCTTTTCGCCTCCAAAATAATGAATCTTGATCTTTTCACCCGATTTGTTTAAACTATCAAACCCAAGTTTGAGACCAGAATGAAAATCATAAAAAAGAGTATTTGCCTGACTATTGCTCCCTAATGTATTATATGGAAGCAAAATCCCAACATGCTTTATACCAGAATTGTTACCAGCACTAGGGCCTTTGATCTCTTCAAAACCAAATTTAGCCCTTAAAGCTGAGCTTCTATCCTTTTCTTCAATAGTCTTTATAGGTTTTGCGGCAAGTTTTTGATACAAAATATATGCAACATCTTTATCCTCTTTATTCCTGTCATAAAGCTCTGCCAAACGATCGGTATCCTTGTATTGAAAGATAAAATTGTTCTTAAGGTTTACTATATCTTTCTTATACTTGGAGCCAGAAACTTTTGTACATTTTAACAAGGCTTTGTCGTACTCTTTGAGATAGAAATAAGCGACAGCTTGGTGATAATTGATCTCATCTGTATAATATTCTGGATATTTGAGCTCTATTTGCTTGAGCATCTGTAGTGCCTCTGTATACTTAGCTGCTTTCAATGCTGATAGAGCATATAAAAACGAGGCATCCTTGTATACATTATTATTAGATTGCTCTATACTAAGAGTCAACAGTAAAGACATTGACTCGGAATAAGCTCCGTTTTCGTACAAGTCTTTGCCTTTCTTGTAATCTTGAGTGTATTTATTGTGCTTTTGTGCAACACAAGACACTAAACTAAAACACCATAAAACATAAATGACATTTAATTTCATTCAGAGATTGCTAATTGAATGCTTATTTGGATTGCTACAAAAATAAACTAATTGCCTGTAAAAAATACACAAGCCCGTTCTATTATTTTTTAAAGAGACTGTCGACAAACTCCGCTTTATTAAAGACTTGAAGATCCTCTATTTTCTCGCCCACTCCTATATATTTCACGGGTATTTTAAATTGATCGGAGATACCTATAACTACACCACCTTTGGCGGTTCCGTCTAGTTTGGTAATCGCCAAGGAACTCACTTCTGTTGCCTTAGTAAATTCTTGAGCCTGAATAAATGCATTTTGGCCAGTACTTCCATCAAGCACGAGCATTACATCATGGGGAGCTTCGGGAATGAATTTCTGAATCACACGTTTGATTTTCGTCAATTCATTCATAAGGTTAACCTTTGTATGTAAGCGACCAGCAGTATCAATGATCACCACATCAGCTTTCATCTCTACCGCCTTTTTCACGGCATCAAAGGCTACAGCGGAAGGGTCTGTATTCATACCATGATCTATCACTTGTACCCCTATACGATCTCCCCAAAGCTTTAATTGATCAACGGCAGCAGCCCTAAAGGTATCCCCTGCTCCTAAAATCACCTTTAAGCCCGCGTTGTGATATTGTGCTGCAAGCTTACCAATGGTAGTAGTCTTACCTGCACCATTTACGCCAACGACCATAATCACATAAGGTGTAGAGAGCTTTGGAAGACTAAAGTCCTCAATGTCGGCCGTTTTATTTTCTGCAAGCAAGGCTATAATCTCTTCTCGAAGTAATTTATCAAACTCTTCGGTATTCAAGAACTTGTCTCTTGCTACCCTAGCCTGAATTCTTTCAATAATTTTCAGGGTGGTTTCTACACCTACATCAGAGGTAATGAGGATCTCCTCCAGATTATCCAGAATTTCATCGTCTATAGTCGATTTCCCAACTAAAGCCCTGCCCAGTTTTGAGAAAATATTCTCTTTGGTCTTCTCTAGACCTTTGTCCAGCGCTTCCTTTTTTTCTCTAGTGAAAAAACTAAATAGACCCATTACTGAAAAATTGATTAATTCGTTGAAAATAAATGTTTTTGGGGTTCAGGTATTATGGTTCGGTATGATTGGTAGAAAGCAAAAATCCCGCATCAGCGGGATCCCTTTCGGCAAAAATCTATTATTAACCTTTAAGAGCGTCTTGCAACAACTCTTGTGGTACGATTTCTTCTTTAAATGTGTAAGCACCAGTTTTTTCTGATTTTACAGATTTGATCACTTTTATGAATTGCTTGTTAGCACCTTCTTTCTTTAATGTCGCAACAACCTTCTTTGCCATCTTATAGAGTATTTAAAGATTACTTAATTTCTTTGTGAACAGTCACTTTCTTAAGGATAGGGTTATATTTCCTCAATTCAATCCTTTCAGTTGTGTTTTTTCTGTTTTTGGTAGTGATGTACCTAGAGATACCAGCTTGACCACTAGATCTATGCTCAATGCACTCCAATATTACCTGTATTCTATTACCTTTCTTAGCCATAACAATTTTACATTATGCTTACGCTCCCGCGTAAGTACCTTTAGCTTTTGCTTCTTTAATTACTGCGTAAATACCTTTCTTGCTGATGGTCTTGATTACTTTCGTAGACACTCTCAAAGATACCCAACGATCCTCTTCAGGTACGTAGAATTTCTTCGCCTGAAGATTTGGATTAAACTTACGTTTAGTTCTATTATTTGCGTGAGATACGTTGTTACCTACGCTTGCTTTCTTTCCTGATACTTGACAAACTTTTGACATTTCTAGTGAATCTTTCGATTGGGATGCAAATATAGGAAAATTATTTCTGTTAATAAAAATATTTATACAAGTTTTTCGAAATGTTGCCGATTATTCATAACAGAGTGATGAACAGACTATATATATAAGACTCTATGTTCGTCCAAGCCACCCAAACCTTATCCTTTCAATGAACCGCTTTGATTTCCCCTATTTTATGAAAATCGGGCTTAATGATCTCTCTCGAAGAATCGGGCTGCTGTCTCTCTTCATGAACTGTGGAATCTAATGTCGGCCTAAGAGTATTGGTCACGAGAACTTCACCTTTGGTATGCCTTTCACAACTAAAAAACAAACCAGATAATATAAGAGTAAGTGCTGCCAACACCTTACTCAATGGCAGCTTACCTGCCATAGTCACTCCAAGCTTATTCTGCTGCGACAATTGTATGGTACTAAAACGTCCACAAACCGATGTTTTCCCTATGCTTTTAAAATAGGTTTTAATTTCCTCGTTGCTCATGGCAGAAAAATCTATCACAACTTTCTGGCAGGTACCACAAAATCTACCATTGCTCTCCTGTGTCATTTGGCTCCAACTTGCCTCGCAAGGCTTGGGAATACTGATTTCTAAAGATTCCATTGCAAATAATTAATATAGTACTTAAAAGAGCAAGATGTGCACTGTTTTCCACAATGTTGCTATGCCTTACAATTATTGAAAAATCTCATCCTTGATGTAATATTTGTGCAGGCAGACTATCGTCGCCATAGAAGATCTCTATATAATTAAGGGAATGTGAATCCACATTTTGTTTGGTGGCCTCTAGCAATTCAATAGTTTTTTGCCGGATCCTGTCTCCATCTTCCGAAAGATCATAGCCTTCCTTGCTCCCATCTGGTGCTATAAAGAAGGTATAATAATGATTAATCAAACTTTCTACAATTGGGCTAATGAGCTTGAAACCATTTTTGGCTTCCATATTCTTCTTATACAGCTCTGAGATTTCTAAGCGCAACTTCTCGGCAAGCTTAAGGTCACTAACGGTAATGACGAGTATGTGATGCCTGATGTTTCTCAAATTATTTATATTACGATCTAGAATACAATATTAAGACATATCTCACATTTAATAAAATATTTACCACCTATACGTTTATTTATAAGTATTAATACCTATATATAGGTATTAATATGTAAAACAAATAATTATTAACTATATAAATTTGCATCAAAATTATTCAACAATAAACACGTGTATCAGTAGAGTTCTTCTCATGTCTCTAATAGAGGATACTCTAAAAATACAATTTATAACGCAAGCATGAAGAGAATACAAGCGATCATAAGAGCTTCGAAGTTTGAAGATGTGCGAAATGCTTTGCATGCCATTGGTGTTGAATATTTCATTTATTATGAAGTAAAGGGGGTTTCATTCCAGAACGAGCAGAAGGGATCTTACAGGGGCGCCTCTATTATTGATACGGCAGCTTCTATACCCAGACGTGTGATTGAAGTGGTCGTTCCAGAAGTTGACAGTGAAGAGGTGGTAGATTGTATAAAGAAGTCAGCCTATACGGGTGATGCGGGAGATGGCAAGATCTATATTTCGCCGGTAGATCATAGTGTGAGGATTAGTATAGGTTAAACAGAATAATATTATATGACAGACAGTTTAGTTACGACATCAAGCCCAGAATGGCTAAGTATATTAGAAGCACAAAAAGTATTATTAGATTCATTGAAAGCATCAAACCATGTATTGACTGTGCAACAAGCCGCACTTAATGATCAAATTGCAAATCATTCGTTCTCAATGAACAATTTATGGATACTGTTGGCAACAGCCTTGGTGTTTATCATGCACCTTGGCTTTGCCACTTTAGAGTCGGGACTCACAAGGGCTAAAAATACAATTAATATTTTATTCAAAAACACCTATATCCCCATGATCGGGCTTGTGGCCTATTGTGTATGCGGGTTCGGACTCATGTTCCCCGACTTCACAAGCGACTCTATGGCTATTATCGGGTTTAAAGGATTTGGCCTAAACTTGCCTGAAGGCGGCACCACAAAGATGTATTCTCCTTATTTCACCTATTGGACAAAATTCCTCTTCCAAGGTATGTTTGCAGCCACCTGTGCAACTATAGTCTCAGGTGCTGTGGCCGAGCGTATCAAACTAAATTCATTCATGGTATTTTCTTTGCTTTTCGTGGCCCTTATTTATCCCATTATCGCAAGTTGGGAATGGGGCGAAGGTTGGCTACACCGCTTAGGATTTCATGACTTCGCAGGCTCCACTCTTGTCCACTCTGTAGGAGGATGGGCCGCCTTAGCTGGGGTAATCATCCTCGGACCTAGGTTTGGGAAATATGAATATGGGAAGATTATGCCCATCCAAGGACACAGTATGACATCGGCAGTGATTGGTGTATTCATGCTCTGGCTGGGCTGGTTCGGATTCAATGGAGGTTCGGTGCTATCAGTAGATCCGTATATGGTATCCAAGGTTTTGATTAATACCAACTTATCGGCATGTATGGGTGGACTATTGGCTACCGTGGTCATCAAATTTATAGGAAAAAGATATGACTTGAGCATGTCACTCAACGGCATACTCGCCGGTTTGGTAGGCATAACGGCCGGTGCTGACAGTATGGGGGTATTGGATTCGATGATCATAGGCTCTATTGCAGGCATACTGGTGGTATTGGCAGTGTTGTTTTTTGACAAGATTAAAATCGACGACCCTGTGGGTGCCATATCAGTACACATGGTATGTGGGATATGGGGCACTGTAGCTGTTGGGGTTTTAGGCAATAAAGCATCTGGTTCACAGCTTGGAAGCCAGCTTATAGGTGTGGCTGCAGCTGGACTCGCCTCCTTTTTTGGCGCTCTGCTTATTTTCTTAGCGCTCAAGCATACTATAGGCTTAAGAGTGACCAAAGATGAAGAGATTTACGGCTTGGACTATGTAGAACATGGCATGGAGGCGTATCCTGATTTTGTTTCAAAGTAATCGTGTATCAAACCATTTTATTGCAATACAACATGTATTTATGAATTTTAATGATTGAGTGTTTTTTTGAGTGTCATATTAACTGACAAAGAATGTTTAGAGGTGAAATAAGGTGTAACGTTGTTACACCTTATTTTTTATAAAGCCGAGGCCGTTATTCAAACCCAGAATAATCATTAGAAATTTACTGCGACAAAATGCTACCTCAAATTCATTTCGATACTCGTTTTTCTTCATTCAAGCTAGCATTACTA
>CAMFLX010000057.1 GCA_945957555.1 uncultured Cytophagales bacterium | reverse complement strand
TTTTTCCTATCATTTCGTCTCGCTACAAAGTCTAATGCTTAATCTGGGTTAAACAGGCAAAATAATGTTCCTAGTTCTTAGGTTTGATTTTTTGATTTTAAGCATTCCTAAAGTACTTGAACACATCTAGAGCACCTCTATGAAAAAATATTTAACACATACTCTAAAAGTTTATTTTTCTATTGATGTACTTACATCAAATTAAAGCCATTTTACTTGGTATTTCCGATTGCAGTATATACTTTTACGCCGTGCTCAAAAAGGGACTGACATATATACTTGTTGCGGTGCTCATATTTAATATGATGACTTATCAGTGTATTTATGTTTATTTTAAAGCGCATCAAAAATATATAGCAGCGACGCTGTGTGTGAAACGTGAAGTTAAAGGTAATACCTGCCAAGGTAAATGCCAGCTCAAGAAAATGAGTAAGGCTGCTGAATCTGGTACTCAAAAGATGCTTGAGGAGCTAAAAGTAGACTTTATCTGCCACTCTGTAGCCCTGTTTGAGATACTTAAACCTAGCTATGGACGAAAAGACAATCAGACTTCTTTTTCAGTCCCTTCACTAAACTCTGGCTATCCGCAAATAGCCGAATCCCCTCCAGATCATATTTAATGATGTAAACTTTCTGGGTAATTATGGTATTGTAGGCCTTGTTCGTCTCTGTGCCTTATGATGTATTTATTTGTAAAATTCACTAAGAGTATTACGTCTGTATTCTATTGCCTTTACTGAATTGTGATTCAGTATCATTTTTCAACATTATTTTAATATTCAAATGAAACACATTTTAAAGAAAACTTATACTTTCTTGGGCATTCTGTTTGCCCTTTCTAGTGCAGAGGCACATTTTGGTTCAAAAGGTCCCTTCGGCGGATCAGTAAGTGCAGCAACTTCCAATGGCAACACGGTTTATATCGGTACTGCGGAGGGTGGTGTATACGAAAGCACAGACAGCACTGTGGTGACGTGGAGGGCTCGGCCAGTTGGTCTAAAAAGTGGTAAGATTACCGCATTGGCGCATACGGGTTCATATTTATTTGCGGCAACGGCAGATAGTGGAATTTACAGATTCACGGGGATTGATGTGAATGGTTCAGACAGGTATTGGGAGAAAAAAAACAATGGTCTTGAGAATCTCAACATCAATAGCCTAATTGCCATAGATTCCATTACACTTTTGGCGGGTACCAGTGGAGAGCCAGGAATATACCTCAGTAGCGACAAGGGTAACACTTGGACAAAAGCAGATGGGCCTATTTTGCATCACTACGAAATAACAGGTTTTGTGAAGGCTGGTAATAGGGTGATTCATGCGTCCTTGGATGGCGGACTTTGGGCATCAAATGATCTTGGCCAGAGCTGGTATGACTTTAACGATGATAATACCTTGCACATAGCGGGTACAAGTGCTGTTTCATATAACAGCACCACTGATGAGATTTTGGTAGTGAATGTAGACGGTTTGTTTAAGGCAAAAGTAGGTACGGGTAATGATCCCGTGTTTAGCAAAGTGATATCGGGTCTTCCTTCTTCATACGAAGTGAGGGCAATTTCCAATGATGGCAGCAGTTGGTACCTTGCTACAAACAAGGGCGTGTTTACTTCACCTGCCAGTGCGATTTCGTGGTCAGTTGCCAATACAGGTTTGTCCACTACTGATATTACCGCTGTATTGCCATTCAAGAGCTTAGTGGTGGCCGGAACCTCAAAAGAAGGTATTTACAAAATTGCCAAAACAGCTATTGGAACTGCTTGGACAGCTGCGGTTAATGGTTTTAATAATTTGGCAACTTATGCGGGGACTACTACTGGTACTGATATAGCAGTAGTTGCTACAGAAAAGGGCGTATTCGTTTCTAAAAACGTGACGGCTTCTGTAGCTGTATATGTGAGGGCAAACACAGGCCTTACCGATAGTCTTCATGTAAACGACTTGATTTTTGCAGATTTCTGTCTACTAGCAGCTACTCAGAATGCAGGTGTATTTTTCAGCGTAGATACGGGCAAGTCTTGGACTGCTGCCAGCAATGGTTTACCAAACAAGGATATCAGAAAATTGTACTTTAACAATGGTGTGAAGTATGCGATATGTTCTAATGGCAACTTGTACAGCAGCCCACTCCACTCTTACGATTGGGTGTCGGAGCAGCATGATCTGGCGTCGGGTATCAAAGCCAGTGCGTTGGCTTTCTACAACAATAAGTTATTGCTAGGAACGGAGTCTAACGGAGTGTACAGTAAAGTTCTATCTAGCATGAACTGGATTGTGTCCAATACGGGCTTGACGAATCTAAAGGTCACTTCTTTGGCTTTGCAAAAGGACAAGGTGTTTCTAGGTACTGACGGCTCAGGTGTTTGGCTGTCTGACACTGCATCTCTTAATTGGACCGCTACCACAAAAATCAATATTCCGCATATTTCTTTGATCGGTTTGGACGCAGTGCGTATACAGTCGCTTGCTAGTAACGGGAACTTTATATTTGCAGGTTATAAAGGGGGCTTGGTGGCTTCTTATGATTTTGGACTCAATTGGCAACCTGCAGGTGCTCAATATAACTTGCCCAGTTTTACCAATGTACGTAAAATTTCTTTTGTAGAGGCAAAGGGAACCGTGGCAGGAAGGGTGTTTGTAACTACAGAGAACAATTTGTTGTATTCCAATTCGCTTGGTGAGCTCAAGACAGACTTGACCGCATTGTATGAGACATCGTTGTCATTAGGTTGTACTCTTGCTCCAAATCCAAACAAAGGAAGCTTTAGGTTGTTTAGCAATGGCTTAAAAGTAAACAGCATAGAGATTATAGACATGCAGGGTCGTAAAGTTGTGGCACTAGGCGCAGATGCCTTAGAGCTGATCTCGTTGGATCTGAACAAAGGTATGTATTTGGTTAGGATCAATGCGGCTCAAGGCACGCAAATTGAAAAAATGATGGTAGAGTAAAACTCAATCACTGACACGTATGGAGGAAGTTACTTCCGCCATACGTGTTCATTAAATCACACAATTAAGCTTCTGATTAAACATCGAAGAACGATTTGAGCCATACTATAGAAAATAGTGCCATCAAAAAGATCAGGACTTTTATGGTTCTGCTTTTACTGATGCTTTTGGTGATGCAGTCAACACTTTCGTATGTATTTGCACTGACTCTTGAACACAAAAGGAGTGAAATTGCAGCCTTGATAGACCAAGGTGCCTCATTGGTATACGAAACACACCAAAGCCATCTCAGCCAGATTAAAGGAAAGATCGATGATCTTATTTCATGTATAGAAAAACTCAACACAGAAGATTCTGAAGAAAAAAGGGCAAACAGGAATTTTTCTTATTTTGTCCTGTATTTTCAAGCGGCACCCAAGTTTGAAGTTTTGAAATGGCATTTTCCTAAACTTTATTATTATATACCCCTAGAAGCATTGTACCATTGTGCTTGGGCACACGAGCACCTACACCCTCCTCAAGTCTAGCTTTCAGGCCAACTTTCAGGCCAACTTTATTTGTTTGACAATACCCCATCCTTAGGATACGGGCCATTGTTGCTATATAACAGTTGGTCTATCTACATCTTAAATGGTCCCCTATCGCAATATTCCCCAGAGTGGGCACAGCGGTGGACTTCTTGGTATCTCATTCCTCCAAATAATCTTTAAAAATAACGAAGAAATGGATTTTCCCATATTTCACTTAGATTTCTTTGGTGACCGGCTCATGATAGCCGTGATCGCCATATTACACGTTTTGATCAACCATGGCCTTGCTGTGGGTCTTGTGCCCATAGTGTTATGCATGGAAATTAAGGGTCTTAAAGATCCCACATGGGATCGCTTGGCCTATAAAATATTGACAGTAGCTTTTATCATTACCACAACAGTGGGCGCACTTACTGGGGTTGGGATTTGGTTTTCATCATCATTAATCAATCCATATTCCATTGGCAGCCTGATCAGGGTATTTTACGGGGCATGGTTCGTGGAATGGACCGTTTTTGTGACCGAGGTCATTCTCATCATGATCTATTATCTTACTTGGAAGAAAAAACACAAAACCGAGGCTCATCAATTGGTAGGCAAGAGCTACCATGTACTTACGGGTTATGCCTTGGCGATTTTTTCTTGGGTTACGATGGCGATCATTGTAGCAATTTTGGGCTTTATGATGGATCCTGGCAACTGGAACAACGACAGGACCTTCTTAAGCGGTTTTACAAATCCCATTTATGTGCCTCAACTTACCTTTAGGACTTTTCTGGCACTGACCACGGGGGGGGCGGTAGCACTTTGTTTGACCATGTTCTTCACAGACAAGAACAGCGAGATTCGCAAAAAGTCGGTAAGATTTTTGAGCAAATGGATTTTTGCCTTCATACCTTTTACCTTAATTGCTGGGTTCTGGTATTACTTGGTGATTCCTGAGGGTATGCTCAAAAACATGTCTGTAGCAGTAGGGACGCAGCAGTTTCAAAACTACTATGAAATTCTTCGACAAGTACTCATGTATTCTTTGGGCGGTGTATTGCTTATAGTGGGCTTTGCCTTCCTATATCCTCGCTTCACTCCTCCTAAATGGGCCTTTTTTATCCCTGTATTATTGATGTTTGGATTGCTTGGATACTTTGAGCGCGTGCGAGAGTTCATTAGGAAGCCATATGTAATAGGAGGTTATATGTATTCTAACACTTTTAGGGTGGAGGATTATCCCTTGTTGCAACGTGATGGAATACTGAAACATAGTGCTTTTGTAAGTACCAAAGAGGTAACCGCACACAATCAATACGAAGCTGGTAAAAATGTATTTCTTATTGCGTGCAGTCGCTGCCATACTACTGGTGGTGTAAACTCTCTGGTGGAAAAGTTTGACAACATGTATGGCAACACTGGCAAGCCTTGGGGAGCTTCCGCCATGAAGGCATATATCTCCAACATGCACTTGAGCAGATACTATATGCCTCCTTTTCCAGGTAACGAAAAGGAGCTGGACGCACTCATAGTGTACCTCAAGGGGATCCAGTTTAACTCTGCTCCCGCAGAGGGTGTACAAAACACTGGGCTAGAGCTCGGTACTGCCAAAGATCAAAGTTTGACTTCTAATCCGTAAACAAATGAACATTTTAGCGAATATATTTTCTGCATGTTTGCTTTTGGTACAGCAAACACCTGTACCAAAAGATTTGCCCCTTCCATTGCCTCTACCCGAAGAGCTTTTGGTGGTATTGTTGGTCGTATCGTTTCTGGTACATATACTGTTTGTCAATCTCATGTTTGGCGGGGCACTGCTTACGCTTTTTTTTGAGGCCTTGGGCTATGTCAAAAAAAACGAGGACTATGATAAGCTTTCATTGGAGATTGCCAAAACCACTACCGTTAACAAAAGTATGGCTGTAGTAATGGGTGTAGCGCCGTTGCTCACGATCAACACTCTGTATACATTGTATTTTTATACAGCCAATGCGCTCACAGGACTCATGTGGATCATGATCATACCTTTGGTGATTGTGGCATTTCTGTTATTGTATGCACACAAATACACGTATGAGGCACTTCGGCATAACAAGCCCTTGCATCTGGCTATACTGGCGCTCGCTGTGGGGCTGTTCCTGTTTATCCCTCTAATCTTTCTCACCAATATCAATCTGATGATTCAGCCTGATAAATGGTTAATGGTCAAAGGTTTCGTTTCTGCACTGGGCTTACCCAATGTTTGGCCTAGGTATTTCCATTTTATAATGGCCTCCCTTGGGGTTACTGGCCTCTTCCTGTTTTGGTGGTTTAGCCGTAGGGCTTATGATTTTGAAGGTACTTTCAATACTTTAAAGTTATATGATCTCAAGAAGCGGTTTTACTCTATTACTTTCGGAGCTTCGGTGGCACAGTTTCTCATAGGTCCCATTGTCTTGCTCACATTGCCTGAAAAAGGCCTAAGTTGGCACATGATTTTGGTAATAGTGACTGGTGCCAGTATCTCTATTCCTGCATTGGTATATATATGGAAGGAAATCAATGGAGAGCCTGCTAAGATAGGTAGGCGTTTTCCATGGATTGCCACTTGTCTATCGTTTACTGTTATATTCATGGGCTATGGTCGTCATCTGTATAGGGCCACTTCACTAGAAACACACCAGAAGCTCGTGAAGCAAAAAACAGAGGAATACAGGCTCGCAGTGGAAGAGGCTCGTAAAGAAGCGCTAAGTCCCCAAAAGGACACTACGCAAGTGGCAGTACTATCTCCTGGGCAGGTGGTGTATGAAAATAACTGTAAAGCTTGTCACGCCCTAGATCAAACGCTCGTTGGTCCATCATTCAAGGAAGCAGCGGCTATCTACAAGAATGATAAAGCTAGTTTGATGGCTTGGATTAAAAAACCAGGCAAGAAAAGAGAGGGTGCAGCTATGCCTGCCCAAACACAGCTCAACGAGAAAGAGCTCGGTGATGTGGCAGACTGGATTTTGACGTTAAAATGATACCCATTTCTACCTATTGGGGCTCTCTCCTTCTACTGGGAGAGGGCCTTTTTTCTTACAAAAAATGCGTTAATATTAAAAACATAAAAAGATGACAAAAATAAATGGATTAAATGCTTTGAAAAGGAAATGGAATGTACCCAGTCTTTGGGCGGTTATATCCATATTGGTTACTTTTACCTTGGCAGGTAGTACTGTTGTGTATTTAAAAAAATATTTGTTCCTCCTTCTGAGCTTCGATGATGATACATCGCTTGTGGCAAAAGTAATTGTTTACCTAATCTTTGTGTTTCCGGCGTATCAACTGCTGCTGATCGTATATGGGACGATGATGGGACAATTCCGATGCTTCTGGGAAAAAGAGAAACGGCTGTTTGATTTCATTAAAAGTAATCTCACGAGGTTATGCTAGAAAATATGGGCAACAATATGGGGGAGATCATAAAAATGCTGAAGCTGGGAGCGCTGATTGTATTAATTATGGCAATAACTGCTGGGCTACTTCTTTTGTTTTTGAGTCTTTAGTTCTGCGGATCAATAATTGCTACTCAATATTTTGCCAATGTGCGTAGGTTTTCATTTGTAGGGGGAGAAAGGGATCCGAGGCATGAAATGTTGTAGCACTAGGCGTAGATAAGTCTTAGTAAAACACAAAAAGCCGCTGAAGCGGCTTTTTGTGTTTTGTATCGCTAATACCGGTTTTGATTGTATGAATCGAAAGTAAAACGGTGGCTTAAAAAAAATCAGGAGAGAGGCAAAGCCTATTCCTGATCCATCTAACACAACCTAACCTAATTAACTATTAATACTTTTGTATATTTTTAATGATCTATTCTGAGTCTTTACATTTCAAAAGAACAATGATTTCTCCCTACGTCTTGAATAGCTTTACTATTATTATAAGAAGTGGGTCTTGTTCTTGAAATACCATTGCAAAAGGTATGCCGAAAAGCATATTAGGGGTACTTTATACCGCCGAAATGACGCCTAAAGGCACCATTGATACGCCTGCAGGCGTATCAATGACGATAATAATGACAAATTGGCGCCTAGAGGCGTTAAATGAACGCCTCTAGGCGTGGAAATGACGCCTGTTGGCGTGTGATCGACGATAATTATGACATATTGGCGCCCGTAGGCGTTGAATGAACGCCTCAAAGCGTTGCAATGACACCTGCAGGCGTGTGATTGACGATAATAATGACAAATTGGCGCCTATGAGCGTGTCGTAGGTGTCCGAAGTCGGATCGCTAAAGCCTAGTTACTTAGTTAGTGCATTGGTTTTGGTTTTGTAGGGGTGTTGAGGCGTGTACGGAATGTCTTCGTGCTTTTGCACAAGCAAGATGTGCCTTCGGTGTAAGGTAACGAACGTTTTGAGGAAGGTTCTTAGCGATATTTAGGATCTTAAAATGTGGATAAATAAATTTCGATTTTGCACAATAAAATTCTTGAAATTTCGTAGCGTTTTTTCTTCAAAAATTCTTATTATCTTTAATTCAACTTAATTGTTTTTTATATGGAGAATAGAATCTCGATTGTATTGCCGCCAGAGGTTTCAGCAGCATTTCATGCGAAAATGCTCGAAGCCGCCAATTTGATTAAACCTT
The DNA here is from genome assembly GCA_945957555.1 of uncultured Cytophagales bacterium. Taxonomy (GTDB): domain Bacteria; phylum Bacteroidota; class Bacteroidia; order Cytophagales; family UBA9547; genus CAMFLX01. Next base: position 16,407 of record CAMFLX010000057.1, on the reverse strand, counting down.
ATATGGTCGATGTGACCGATAAGGGTAAGGAGCCACTTTTGAAGGTTGGGGATATCCTCACGCCTTTTATCAAAAAGTGTCTTGATTATACAGGTACAGACCCTGAGTATGTACCCAAGTATCTGGATGTGGAGGAGTTTGCCAGAGATACCGCCGCATTACTGATCATGGATGGCATGAACAGTGCTATTGACAAGGTGAATGCAGGTATCGATGATACAAGGGCGCTTTTGGCTAACGATGCTTATGCCGAGGCGACGGCTTACTACCGCTCTGTGAGGGATGCGGCTAGAAGTGGCGACGCCAAGGCCAAGGTGATCTACGAGGACTTGTCTAAGTGGTTTACCAAAGGCTCAAGTAAAGCGCCAGGAGGCGGAAAAACCAATTAAAAGAAGAAAAGGCCGCTAACTAGCGGCCTTTTTTTATTTATATTTTTTTGATTCCCTAATTTCTTGTATCTCAAATTTGGATACATGTTTTTTTTTATTAACCAGAGTTGATGGCAATATTGTTATTTAAGAAAAAACGACACTTGAAATGTTGGCTTAGAATGTTGCAAGCAAAGAATGAACCCTGAAGCGGTTTTATATGAATAGCCGTAGAGCCTGCTACGTCTTCAGCGTGGTGAAACCTATGGGCAACTATGAACAGGTTTCACCTAGGGCTCCCGAAAAGGTCGGGACAAGTTGTTCATTGTTGTCCTAATTATATAAGAAGGGGTCCTGCCTTCATGCTTCGCTATTCGCTCATGTTACCAGTATGCCAACGATTCCAAAAACTGTATCTTTTTTGTCAAATTGGGAATAATTGCTTTTGGCAGAAATGGTATCGTATATTTTTTTTATAAATGATATTCTGGCTGTAGGGTTGTTTTACATATATAATATAACAGTAAACATAGACGAGTTGAACATTGTCTTCCTCTAGGATTTTATCGGTATCATATTTGGGTATATAAAGAGCAGAGAATGTTACTCAAATGGAAACTAATCAACAGATACTTGATGGAAATTTTTTTAGAAGAAATTTCCACTCCCGTTTAATAAAAGAAAGGCTCCACCTATATGGCTTTATTCGACGCCGACAGGATTTTACACTACGTGTTTTTACGGAGTTTAACACTTCGTTTTTGTTAAAAATAAAACCCAATAGATGGTATAACACGTATATGTGTTATACTATACACATTTATACAGTTCTAAAAGTTTAAAATGAATGCAGAAATGTGATTTGAACTGGTTTAAATGATTATTTTAAAAACAAAAATAGTAATTTTATAAGTTTTAAAGTTTGAGGCAGCTATTAAGTTTAAAGTTATGGAAAGATATAGAAAGATTATGAAAGGAAGAGGGTTGAGCCCCACTGCACGAACGAGAGTGGCGAGTGAGGGGAACACGGGAGTGTTCGGTTTAGGATTGGTGCCCAAGCAGCTGATGGCTCTTGTGGCGCTATTGGTATTTATGTTGAGCAGTGTACAGCAGACCTATGCCCAGTGTGGTACGGTTAGCAGTAGTTATACAACCACTGGTGATGTTACCTGTACGAGTTTAAACCTTACAGGCGGGACCTATACCATTGCGGCAGGTACCACGGTCACTGTGGGCACGCTTAATATTGCCAGTGGGGGAACCTTACAGGTGAATGGGAATTTGAACGTAACCGATCCTGGTTCTTCTACGCCAAGTGGTGCCTCATTTACAGCACAAAATGGATCCACGTTTAAAACGGGCACATCGGCGGTGATTACTGTTGGTCCTTCAGGAAATCCATCATCCAATTATGTAGTTCAGTTTAGTAATGGTAGTCAAGTGAATACTTTGGCTAACGGGGCTACTTTTATAGTGAATGGATCACTTGATAATAAAAACAATAGTAATAATATAAAAATTGATGGCTCCTTAATTGTCAATGGAAATATTTCGGCAGGTTCAGGATCTACCATGACTACAGGCGGCACAGGCTCCGTTCAGGTCACAGGAACGACTTCTGGGTCTGGTACTATTTTTGGTAGTGCTACGGGTTCATCATCTTATCCGGTATCATCATCATGTACACAGACGATAACGAACAACCCTCCTTCTGCAACATCTGCTAGTGTTGCTTGTGGGGGTACGACTACTTTGTCTACGGGCACAATTTCGGGTGGAACGGGAAATATTACCTATGTTTGGGAAGCATCAACGGCCACTTCGGGTTGGACTGCAGTAAGGTCATTGACCACGGCCACTACAAGTGATTCATATACGCCAACTGTATCACAGACGACCAACTACAGGGTTAAGGTAACTAGAAACTCGTGTACGAGGATTTCGTCGATAAAAGCGATAACGGCTACAGGCACATCAACTCCAGCAGTAAGTATCTCCACGGCTTCAACTACGGTTTGTTCGGGTGTGAGTGTGACCTTTACGGCTACGGCATCCAATACGGGTTCGGGAACGGTAACCTATACCTTTTTTAAGAACAATGTGGAAGTGCAGCAGGGAGCATCTAATACTTATACGACCTCAAGTTTGGCCAATTCGGACCAGATTACCTGCAATATTTCAATTTCTGGCGGTTCGTGTATTACCACCAATACTGCCAGTTCTAATTCGTTGACCATGACTGTAAATGCGGCACCAACGGTAAATGCGGTCACTAGTCAGACTGTTTGTAACGGGTCAAATACCTCTGCTATTACTTTCTCAGGCTCTAACGTTACTTCATACACTTGGACTAACGACAATACTAGTATAGGCTTGGCGGCAAATGGTACTGGTAATATAGCTGCATTTACTGCGACGAACAGTACGTCTGCGGCAGTGGTGGCGACAGTAGTGGTAACAGCGAACAACGCTACCTGTGCTGGTCCAACTACACGAAGCTTCACCTTTACCGTAAATCCGACAACGACTATTGTTACTCAGCCGGTGGCAACATCAGTTTGTGCGTCAAGTAATGCAACTTTTACCGTTGCTGCTACAGGTGTAGGACTTACCTATCAGTGGAAAGAAAATGGTGCAAATTTAACCAATACGGGTATCTATTCAGGAACAACATCAGCTACGCTGACGTTAACGGGAGCTACCACTACTCAGAATGGGAAAGCGTATAGCGTTTTTGTTTCAGGTACCTGTGGCTCTGTGTTGAGCAATAATCCTGTTTTGACTGTTAACACCCGCCCAAGTACAGCAGTTTTGGCAGCAGGTACTGGAGCGACTACGATCTGTAATGGTAGTAGCGCTAACGTTAAAGTAACTGTTACTGGGGGGACAAGTCCATATACTGTAGTATATAGTGGAGGCACAGTGAGTAGTTATACCAGTGCCGCAAATATTAGTGTATCGCCATCATCTACCACAACTTATTCACTTACCTCTGTCACAGATGCGAATGGCTGTACAGCAACAACTCCTAGTGGGACAGCGACTATTACAGTAAATCAATTGCCCACAGTGTCTGGTACAACCAATGGTTCTCGTTGTGGTACAGGTACTGTATCTATAGGTGCTACAGCAAGTACTGGTGCTACTATAGATTGGTATGCAGCATCGTCAGGAGGTTCTGTATTAACGAGTGGTACGGGAGTAACTACATATACGACACCTAGTATCACTGGGACTACGATCTACTATGCTCAGGCAAGAAATACAACAACAGGCTGTGTGTCAAGTACAAGAACAGCCGTTACGGCAACAATAAACCCAGTTCCAACGGTAATTATTACCAACCCAGCTTCGGTCTGTGATCCAACTACAGTTGACTTGACCGCAGCGGCGGTTACTTCAGGTAGTACATCAGCTCTTACCTATACTTATTGGACTGATGCCGCAGCCACTGCTTCATTGTCTAGCCCAAGTGCGGTAAAAACCTCTGGAACTTATTATATTAAAGGTACTACTGCAGCAGGTTGTGCTGCTACAGTACAGTCGGTTACTGTAACAGTGAATTCCACACCTACGGTGGCTGTGAGTAACCCGGCTCCAACTATTTGTACGGGTTCCTCTGTAAGCTTGACAGCAACAGGCGAGCCTGGTAACACCATCTCGTTTACAGGCGCTAATCAATATATACAACTCAATGATGATCCTTTGCAGACAGCAACTGATTTTACATTTGAAGCTTGGATTTATTGGACGGACAACTCCACATATTGGCAAAGGATATTTGACTTTGGAAATTCTACTACAGTGAACATGTTCTTTACGCCTAAATCGGGTAGCGGCTTTCCTCGATACGCGATTACTACTACGGGTAATGGTGGAGAGCAACAGATCAATACCACTACTTCGTTTACTACAAATGCTTGGAATCACGTAGCGATAACCTACAATGGTGCTACGAATACTGGTATTATGTATTTGAATGGTACTCAAATTGGTTCGAATACCAGTATGACAATTGGGCCCGATAATCTTACGCCCAAGCCTTTGGCTTTCAATTATTTCGGAGAATCTCAGTATGTAGCAGACCCTAACTTCGCAGGTAAATTGGATGAGATTAGGATTTGGAATGTGGCCAGATCCGCTACCGAGATTAATACATACAAAGGGTCGAGTGTGCCGACAAACAGTACTGGTTTAGTAGCTTATTATAAGTTGAACGAGGGTTCAGGTAATACCTTGGTAAGTGTTACGGGGACTTCTACAGCCACAGTAAGCGGTAGCCCAACTTGGACGACTTCGACGGCATCAGTAAGTCCTGCTGGTGGGCAGACCACTTCATACACTTGGACACCGTCTACTGCTCTAAGTGCGACTACAGGTGCTACTGTTACCGCAAATCCAACAACTACGACTACTTATACCGTTACTGGAACGTATGCTCCAAACGGTTGTTCGGCTTCAGCTACTGCAACGGTTACAGTATTGGTGCCTTCAGTTGCAATTGCAGCCTCAGCGACTTCTATCTGCCCAGGTACCTCGGTTACCTTTACTGCGACACCTACCAATGGGGGGACACCTACTTATCAATGGAAGAAGAATGGTACGAATATTTCAGGGGCTACTTCTGCAACCTATTCAGTAACTACGCTAGTTGATGGAGATGTCATCACCTGCCAAATGACTGCTACAGGTACTTGTACCTCTACGGTTACCTCCAATTCAATTACAATGTCAGTGACTTCTGTGTCTATATCAGCATCGGCAACTACTATATGTTCAGGTTCTTCTGTAACGTTTACAACTACCACTACTAATGCTGGTACGCCAACGTATGTTTGGAAGAAAAATGGTGGGACGATAGGTGGAGCAACTGCTTCAACATATTCTGTAAGTACTTTGGCTAATAATGACGTGATTACTTGCGTAATGACTCCAACAGGCTCATGTACTACGCCTCAGACTTCAACTGGTATAACAATGACAGTAAACGCCCGCCCGAGCACAGCAGTCCTTGCTGCTGGTACTGGAGCGACCACGATCTGTAATGGGAGCAGTGCCAACGTTAAGGTTACCGTGACAGGTGGTTTGAGCCCCTACAGTGTTGTCTATAGCGGCGGCACGGTGAACAGCTACGTAAGTGCTGCGAACATCAGCGTATCGCCAAGCACAACGACAACATACACGCTTACCTCGGTGACTGACGCAAACGGCTGTACGGCTACCACGCCAAGCGGTACCCCAACAGTAACGGTGAACTCCCGTCCGAGCACAGCAGTCCTTGCTGCTGGTACTGGAGCGACCACGATCTGTAATGGGAGCAGTGCCAACGTTAAGGTTACCGTGACAGGTGGTTTGAGCCCCTACAGTGTTGTCTATAGCGGCGGCACGGTGAACAGCTACGTAAGTGCTGCGAACATCAGCGTATCGCCAAGCACGACAACTACTTACACACTTACCTCGGTGACAGACGCGAACGGCTGTACGGCAACTACACCAAGTGGTACCCCAACAGTAACAGTAAACGCCCGCCCAAGCACGGCAGTATTGTCAGGCACTGCCTCTATCTGCAACGGTTCCTCTACCAACCTTGCAGTCGCGGTAACAGGTGGTTTGAGCCCCTACACTGTGGTCTACAGTGGTGGCACCGTAAACAGCTATGTAAGTGCTGCAAATATCAGCGTATCACCAAGCACGACAACTACATACACACTTACCTCGGTGACCGACGCGAATGGCTGTACAGCAACTACTCCGAGCGGTACACCAACAATAACGGTAAATACTACGCTGACTAACAATACTATTGGTAGCGACGAGAGCATCTGCTACAACACGGCACCGAGCGCAATTACGTCAACAGCAACGATAGGTGGCGGTAACGGTAGCTACACCTACCAGTGGCAGTCGAGTATCAACAACAGTACGTTCGCCGATGTTTCGGGTGAGACCTCCTCTGGCTACTCACCAGCGTCGATCACAGTCACTACTTGGTATAGGAGGGTAGCAAGCTCAGGGGGCTGTACATCCACAAGTAATACGGTGCAGAAATCTATGATAACAGGCAGCTTCACTTGGGTGGGCAACACCAGTAACAGTTGGAGCACTGCAGGCAACTGGTGCGGCAACGCGGTACCAACGGCCTCTGACAACGTGACGATCAACAGCGGTACGGCCAACAGCCCAGTAATTGATGGGGTTACAGCTTATTCAAATAGTTTCACAATGGCAACAGGGGCATCACTTGCCATGCAGAATGGAGCAATCCTTCAGGTGGCAGGCAACTGGACCAACAATGGGACACTGATTCCTTATGACGGTACCACTGTGAAGTTTACTGCAAGCAGCGGTACCCAGACCATAGGCGGTGCGGCCACGCAGACCTTCTACAACCTTGAGAAGAACGCTGCAGGCACCTTAACTATCTCTGGTACATCAGATGTCACTATAAGAAGGGGCGGCCTCTTGAAGATTTCTGCAGGCACATTTGACATGAACAGCAGAACCGTGTTGCTCAAGTCGAAAGTTGCAGCAGATGGTACAGACAGCACGGCAAGCCTTGGCGTGGTTACTGGCACCATTACCAACGCCTCCAACTTCAAAATAGAACGCTACAACTCAGCGGTTAGGGGCATTAGATATATCTCCGCACCAGTTTCGGGTGTCACCGCAAGTGCCTTTAAGGACAGTATCATAGTGGCAGGACCTGCATCGGGCGGTTTCGATGCCCCCAACTCCTCGATCTCCACGATCAAGGAATACGTGGAGTCCCGCAACTGGTCTTTGAGCAAGTGTTTTGTGTCCTTCACCAGTATAAACACTACCATTACTCCTGGTAAGGGCTACTACCTGTTCGTCCCTGGGAAAAGGACCACGGTATATCCAGCTGCAGAAGCTGTAACACTGCTCATGAAAGGTGCTCCGGTAACGGGGAACGTAAACTTCAGCCTGAGCTATACACCATCCGCCTCACAGGACTGGAACTTGGTGGGTAACCCGTACCCATCTGCTATAGACTGGGATGCAGCAGCTTGGACCAAGACCAATCTTGACGATGCGATGTACATGTGGGATCCAAACAATGGTACAAGTGGAGCTTATTATGCGTATGTATTTGGGATCTCATCAGATGGTAGGTCTAACGGCTCTATCATACCAAGCAGCCAAGGCTTCTTTGTAAAGGCCAATGCGGCAAGCCCAGCACTTTCGGTTACGGAAAACGCTAAAGTGAGTAATACCTATGGCAAGGCCAACTTTAGGGTAGCACAGACAGCCAGTTATGTCACACTGAAGGTGAGCAACCAGAACGGAGATGTTGACTATACAACGGTGAGGCTCGACGACGCCTCAGGCAGGACACTCACGGCATTGAAGATGTCAAACAGCAAGATCAACATGTACACCAAAGACGCAACAGGCACGAACTCTTATTCGATCAACGTGGTTCAGGACGTGCCAAGCTTTACGGTTCCTATCTACATAGAGTCTACAACCTCAAATGTGTACAACATAGAGGTGATCAAGGTGGAAGGGGACATCAATGCCGCCAACAACCTCAAAATCTTGGATCAAGCTACTGGCCACTATACGGATGTTGTGGTGGGCGCGAAACTGACACTCGTGCCAGATGGTAACGCACAACGTATTTCATTGATAAGGGTGGCAGCCGCCGAGGTGGTGACCAATACGGTGGATGAAGTGGAGATAGATGGTGGCTATGAATTGTATCCAACGCATATCCATGGTCACAGCCACCCAGTGTTGTACACCTACGATCAGTCGGAGAAGAAGATTGAGATCTACAAATCCAATGGTACTAAGCTAGCTGAGCACAGCACGCACCACTCGCACTACTCTTTCGACGACTTTGGCAAGTACGATTCAGGTGTGTACATGGTGAAGGTAACCTCCAACAGCAAGACGCACAACTTCAAGATCGTCAAATAACGATGGGGTAACACCAAATAAAACAACAAAAGGCGGGACTAAATCCCGCCTTTTGTTTTATCCTTATAATATAGATGAGATACTAGTTGCCGTTTCGATTGTGGTTTGTAGAATCAATTTGTAGATGAATGCTAAATAATCAGTCCTTTTAGCTACTTTTGCCCATCGTTACATTTAAATTTTATATCCTTGAAAATACATTTCATGCATGCCAAAGCAGTACTCGATAATATTGCTGAAATATTTAATGGAAAGAAGTATGCTGATAAAGTCATAGAAAGAAGTTTGAAGTTTCAAAAAAATAGGGGCTCAAGCGATAGGGCATTTATTGCTGAATATACCTATGAAATGGTACGTTGGTGGAGACTTATCTTATATTGTAATGATCCTTCAGAGAAAAAGTCGGATATCAGTCTATGGCATGCATTTGCAACACTTTTATATATTAAAGGTATAGATTTACCGCGTTGGGACACTTTGGATGATTTTGACTTCGAAATGGTAAGAGCAAATTACCAAAAAGCCCAAGGTCAGATTGCCGTAAAAGAATCATTTCCAAATTGGATGGACAAGCTATTTAGTGTGGAATTGGGTAGGGAAAGATGGCACGAAAACATGGTGGCGCTGAACCAGCCCGCAGAGGTAATTTTGAGAGTGAATACGCTTAAAACCACAAAGGAAGATTTGGTGGATTTGCTAGAAGTACAGGGGATCGCTGTTGAGTCACACGACCAAGCTCCTGATGCTTTGATTTTAAAAGAAAGGCAGAGTATCTTTAATCTTGAAGAGTTTAAAAACGGTTTGTTTGAAGTTCAAGATGCAGGTTCGCAACAAATTGGCCAATTTCTACAAGTAGAACCAGGTATGAGAGTTGTAGATGCATGTGCAGGTGCTGGAGGTAAAACACTGCACCTCTCAGCCATGATGCAAAACAAAGGGAGTATTGTGGCCATGGATTTGGAAGAATGGAAGCTCGAAGAACTTAAAAAGCGAGCCCGTAGGGCAGGTTCGTCTATCATACAAACAAGGGTAATCGATAGTACCAAGACGATTAAAAGAATGGTGGAAAGTTGCGATAGACTCTTGCTTGATGTCCCTTGTTCAGGACTGGGTGTACTCAGACGTAATCCTGATGCAAAATGGAAACTGAGCCATGATTTTATTCATTCGGTAATCGCAGAGCAAGCCAAAATATTGACAAGTTATTCTAGGATGGTAAAGCCTGGAGGGAAATTAGTTTACGCTACTTGTAGTATTTTGCCTTCGGAAAATGAAAAACAAATAGAAGCTTTCCTCGCAGAGTTCGGAAATCAATATACCTTAGAAGATCAAAAAACTTTGTATCCTGCTCAAGACCATACTGATGGCTTCTTTATGGCGAGATTGCTGAAAAAATAAGTGAATTACCGAAGAGGGGGAATAGTGTAAAAAAAGAGGGCTGTTTGTCAAACAAACAGCCCTCTTTTTTAGAGAAATAACAAGCTATTTGATTACGAATTTACTAGTAGAAACGCCAAAATGTCCTACTGCTTTACAGATGTAAAGCCCTTTTTCAAGATCTTCATTTTTAAGTTCAAAAGTGTTAAGTCCAGAACTCATGGATGCATTATCAGCCAATACTTTTATGAGTGTGCCTGAAGTATTGAAAAGCTCGAGTGTAACCCGATCTGAATTGTCGAGATTTACATAGATATCAGTGCTTTCGTTGTTACCATCTTGGTAGGTCCACAATACATTGCTGTTTTCTGTAAGCAATTGATCGAAGATACCTACCGTAGTACCCCCATATAAGAATATTGGAGAGCCAGTAAGCGTAATATTGGTACTCGTGATCTGAGTGACAGCTTTTGTGGTGGCATAGTCCCATTCTGCTCTGTTGATATAAGTAAATCCAAGCGTGCTAGGGAATGAATAAGTCGCTGATGCCGTCTCAGAATTGTCAACACTTGTTTTGGCCCAAAGTACATATGCAAAGTTTGTTCCTTGTTTGAAAGCCGCACCTTGAATACTACCATTACTAGGTAGTTTAAGGGCTGCAGTTTGAGTGGCATCATACACATAGCCCGATAGTAGGAGCGAAGTACTTTTGTTGGCCACACCTTGCACGGAGAGTTGAGCTGTCTTAGCTGTGATTCCCGTAGCGTTGAGATTTTTATACATTCCCATGATGTCAAATCCTGAATTTTCTCCTCGGAAATTAACATCTTTATAAGAGCCATCAGAATTTTTTGTAAGATCTATTGATGTGTCAGTTTCATCTACAGTGTCCCCTATCCTGTAAAAATAGAGCTGTTTGATGTCATTCATTAAGGCTTTTACAATTACTTTAATGGTGAAATTTTTTTGTGCTTCAAGTGAACCTATTTGATTTAAATTTTTGATGATTTTATTGGTATAATCAATTTCTCCAGGTGTGAATCTCGGAATATTTACTTCAGTGATAATATAATGTTTTTTAGGGAATGTAATTCCGTTGTAACCGTATTTGTTTAAAACCTTGTCAAAATCATTTTTCGAACCCATGATTGAGGAGTCAGCCGCAGCGTCTGAATATCTTCTGTATTTAAACGAACTAGTAGCGTTATCCCAATAATGTAATTGGAATTGTGGGTAACTATGATAACTTAGAACATCAAAGTATGCACCTCCTTTTTTGGGATAATCTATACTAACCGCGCCATCTGCTGGATTGTCGGTGTTTCTCAGTACTGCGTCTAAGAAATTAGGGTAACCTATACCACCTGTACATACCCTGCCAGACGGATCATAATATTTTACAATTTCCCAAGTAATTCGGAGCATGCGAACGTAGCTTTCAATTGGAGAAAATAGTGTTGTTAGTTCACAAGGGTCTGGATCTCTTATTGCCCATTTATCTACCACATTATAATCGATAGGGTTTGTTTGGGGATAAACAGTTGAAGAGGGGACATCTGGTTCATTCCAGACCTCATACATATCTACATACGGGCCATAAGTGGATACCACATCATATACATATTTGGCATAGGTGTTATTGGGATTCACCGATTTATTACCATTTTGCGTAATCCAAATAGGGTCGTAAATGTTTCGAAACATACCAGGAAAATTTTTTGGATCAGCATTAGGTTGGCATCTTTTAAAATTATTCTGTGCCACACTATCCTTATTTTCAACCGAAGGCCCATTGAGGAATAATGTAATTTGATCCAATCCCAATGTTTTATAGTATTTAAAGGCATTTAATCTGATCGTTAGACCATTGATTTTTAAAAACCAATCAAAAAGTCCAGGTCTTATACTTTTACATCCTGCGCCTGCTACACCTGCAGAAGGTTTGCCAATGGCGAGTTCTGCAATGTTTTCGTCATGTCCATTGCTGGGGTCAGCGTCTATACCCGAGTAATAGCTAGGGTTCACGCCAAACATATATGCGGCAGTATAGGGATCTACCTTTTCATCAGCTGTATATGCCGTCTGCCCACATATCTTGCTTGTCACAAGTAGGAGTACTGCAAGTTTTAGTCTGTAAGAATTCGATTTCATAATCTCTGTATACGTATGTTTGCCAATGTCGTTTTAGCTAAGTGTAGAAAATACAGGTTTTTATAGATTTTTAGTGGGAAATTGGGGTGTAGATTCAAATTCGCACGCTCTCTTCAACTTCTGTAGAATCTCTATTACTAAATTGCCTTGGGTTATATTCGCCTAAAAATAATATGTGCAGTAATGAAATTCAATTATATTTGTTACTATTATTCAATGCTGTGCTCTTTTCTAAAGAAAGTACAATATTGCTCGTGTATAATGCAATTTAATTATGGATTTAGCGCTGGTCAAAAAGCTGTTGTGGAAATTGAAGTGGTACATCTTAGTCGTACCTATTGTGTGTGGTGGCATTACCTATTACTTAATAAGTCTAAAACCTAAACAATATACATCCAAAGCCCAGTTGGCTACTGGTATTACAGATCAGGAAAAAGTAACACTTGGGGAGAACGATAATAACTGGAACGTAATCGGCAATAAGTTTGCGAATTTTTTGGCTTTTATAGATTCCAAGGAAATCATCAGTATGGTGTCGTATAAGTTACTGATTAACGACCTTATTTCGCAGAAACCTTTCCGCAGGCCATCACAAGAAGAATTTGCTAAGGCTCATTTTACCAAGAAAGAAATTACCGATTTGTTGCCAATTATCAAAAACAAGTTTGACTCCCTTATATTGTTGGATAAGAACATCCCTGTGGATAAACGTATTCTAGATCTTATCAATCTATATGATTACGATATTAAAAGTCTTAAAAAATCGCTTTCATCCAGCAGAGTCCTTACCTCTGACTTTATTAAGGTAGAGGTGAAGTCTGAAAATCAGTATTTGTCGGCTTTTATAGCCAACCAATATTGTCAAGAAGTTATTAGGTTCAATAATTATACAGAAGCAAGACGTTTCGGAAACTCTCTTTCGTTTTTCAAAGATTTGATGATCAAGAAAAAAACTGAGCTGGAACTCAAGATGGATACATTGAGAAAGTTCAAGGAAAACTCTCAATTGGTAGATTTTGAAAAACAATCAACATCTAAGCTTGATCAAATATCGGAACTTGAACGAAACAGAAATGAAGAACTGAAAAAGATTTCTAGTTTACGGTCGGCCATAGAAGAAATGAAGCGTAAAATTGGTGCTTCAGGGAGTACCGCAGGAGAAGATGTACTCCAAAATAGCCGAATTACTTCACTACAAGATAAAATACAAAAACTTTCGCAAAAGTATTATAGTGGAAATACTAGTAATAAAAGATTGGCGGATTCTATTCAAGTATTACGTGATGAACTAGAAAACAGGATTTACCTGATCAGTAAAAATACGAATAATGATTTTGAAGAAAAGTCAAAACAGGAACTGATTACGAAGAAGCTTAATTTCGAGATAGAGCTCTCTATGGCTCAGTCGAATTATGGAATCATTGAGAACTTGCTCAGAGGCCTCAAGGGGAATATTTCAAGTATAGTTTCTGACGAAGGAGGAATTGCTGCTTTGGAGATGGAAATTGAGGCGGCCAAGCAAGAGTATATTTCTATTGAAGACAAGTATAACCAAGCGAGGAATATTTCTCTATTGAGTGGTGGTAATTTAAGGCAAATAGAATTTGGCCAACCTGCGGATGAGCCAGAATCTACACATATCATGCTCTTTACTCTTTTATCGGCTTTTGCGGGTGGCATCATAGTCGCAGGTGCAGGCGTTGGACTCGCCATGGTAGATCAAAGTATTCGTACTCCGGAAAGATTCGAAGACTTTACAGGTTTGAAACCGCTTGGCTTTATCAATAGGATAGGGAAGAAGGATATCAATTTACAAGAGTTGGTGGAGCTCTTTCATAGGAATGAAAAACAAAAGAGCGATTTTGAGCAGCAGCTCAGAGGCCTAAGGTATGAGCTGATCAAAGACAAATCTAAAGTGGTTTTGTTTACAAGTCTCAACAGCGGTCATGGCAAATCTTTTACCATTTTCTCCCTAGCGTATTCGCTGAGTCAAAACGGCTCTCGTGTATTGATCATCGATACCAACTTTAAAAACAACTCTCTTTCTGTATTGTTTGACAACTTCTTGTTCCAAAACTTTATGCAGAAGTTGGACGAAGGCCGCCTTTTGAGTGCAGAGAATGGGCAGAACGAAGAAGGTGAGTTTTTTCCTTCTAAAATCTTGTATTCGAACAATGATTTTGTGAAACGTACTGGTTTTGATAATATTGATATCATTGGAAGTGCGAATTCGGAAAAATCTCCGTTTGAGATTTTTAACGATAGGGATTTCCATAAGCTCATTATTGCATTGGTACAGCGCTACGATTTTATTTTTATGGAAGGTAGCGCTATGAACGACTTTTCCGATAGCAAGGAGCTCATGGAGTTCGTGGATAAAGTTGTTCTGGTAGTCAGTGCCGATTACAGTATCTCTAAGATAGACAAGCAATCCATCAAGTTCTTGACTTCACTTGGAGAAAGAATGTTGGGTGGTGTGGTAAACAAGGTGGATAAAGGCGATTTTAAATAAAATTTGTGTCGGGGAGTTATTGGGTAAAGTCAGGGTTATTTACTTTTTTCGAAAAAGCATCATTTTTAATATTTGGTTTCGGTAGTTTCTTCTTTCTCGTAAGGATTTTTCCAGATAAGGAGGAGTTTGGAGTCTGGGCTTTGTTCCTTACAGTTACTACGCTAGTGGAATTTACCAGAGTGGGGCTCATTCAAAACGCCGTAGTGAAGTATGTGAGTACTTCTACAGAGGAAGAAGCACCAAGGATTATTTCCACCTCACTATTTCTTAATATTCTACTTACCTGTATTTCTGTTGTAGTTTTGTTAGTTTCTGCAAAACTGCTTTCAGTCGTGTGGCATAAGCCCATAATAGAGCCTATGGTATATTGGTATGTGATTACTACGGTTGCTCTCATCCCTTTTTCTCAGTTCAACTACATACAGCAAGCCATGCTTGACTTCAAGAGTGTATTCTATAGCTCCTTTGTAAGGCAGGGTACCAATTTTGTCTTTGTACTCATTGTATATGTCTTTGGTCTCAAGATCGATCTCATCAATTTGGTAAATATCCAAAGTTTAGGAGCCGTTTTAGGCAGTGTTGTTGCTTTTCTATTGATCAGGAAAAAAGTCAAGTTTAGTTTTGTGTTTGACAGTGCATGGATGAAGAAATTGCTCAACTACGGAGTATTTACCATGGGTACCAACGTAAGTGCGATCTTGCTGAAATCTGTAGATCAATGGATAGTAGCAGGGAAATTGGAATCCACAGCACCTGTAGCCGTCTTGAATGTCTGTGCCAGAATCTTTAACCTATTTGAAGTGCCCGTAACCACGGTAGCCACCATCGTATTTCCTCAAAGTGCCAAAAGAGTTGCCGAGCAAGGGCTCTCAGCTGCTAAAGATCTGTATGAGAAGTCGGTGGCCCTCATGTTGGCCATTGTGCTACCAGGTGCTGTTATAGGGGCGATCGTTCCAGGATACATCTTGTATTTAGTGGCAGGTGAGAAGTATATGGAAAACTCCATTGTACTTCAGTTTACCATGATCCAAGTATTGCTCCTACCTTTGCAAAGACAGTTTGGTACCATACTGGATTCCATCGGTAAGCCCAAGGTCAATTTTGTGTTTACCATACTTACCATGGTCTTGAATCTCGGCCTCAACTTCGTATTTGTAAGCTATTGGGGCTTTATGGGTTCCGTATATGCCACCTCTATTTCCTATATGGTTTCAGTAATAGGCATGCTCATTTGCCTCAAAGCCATCATCGGTATTGAAGTCCTCAACGTCTTCCGATTTATCCCCGAATCGTACCAGAAGTTGTTGGGGATAGTAATGAAGAAGTAAGCCGTAACCAACGATGCAAGGTTTCTAAATAAATTGGGGCTTGACTACAGGCCATTCTAAGCAAGTAAATCTTGCACATGAACTTATTCATTGCGAATCGAATTCAAATGGAACTAATAACCCAAACAAAACTCTTAATTTGATAGATCCAGATACTGGGAGCTGGGAGGATTTGACTTTTGAAGCTGTTAGAACACGGGAAAGAGAAAATCTGATAAGAAACGAACAGGGTGATAAGGATAGGGCATTGTCAATGGGAGATAAATAATGAAGAATTTAGTTAATGTATCATTAATTTTAGGTGTCATATCTTTGTATTCTCAAGATTTTGAGAGATGCGTACTTTTGTCTCGGTTGGACAGTCTCGTTATGAATAGTTTAGGGGTAAAGATGTATTCTAAGTCAAAAGAAACTAAGGATATTTATGCAAAAAGTATCGAGAATAGCCACAATAGCTTTTTGAAGGATGTTGTTATCGTGTTTCCTAATTGTTTTAAATCCTTGTTTATTATCGAGTCCAGTTTTTATGGATATACATCAAGAATTTTAATAGATATTTTAATTGTCGAGTATGATTGTGTTACTCACAAATCTTATGAGTATTTAAATTTTAAATGGAATAAAGTTGTTGAAAATGAATTTAAGTACAATTGTTCTAAAGATAGTATGATAAATAAATTACAATACAAATAAAAGCTAGACAAATAAGAAAAAAAAAAATGAGTAA
>CAMFLX010000056.1 GCA_945957555.1 uncultured Cytophagales bacterium | reverse complement strand
TTTCTTCTGATCCGTACACTTCCTTAAACTCCTCTATAGAGGTCAACTTAGAGGTCACTCTTGCCTTTGAAATATTCTTTACATCGATCTCAAGTTTTAGATTCTTAGCTTCTAGAAAACTATTGAACTTCTTGATCTCCTCATTTGCCCGCTCCAAGTCTTGTGTGCGCTCAGCAACTTCCTCTTCTAGTTCCTTGGTGTATTCTGCCCTAATCTTTTCATTTTCCTTGAGCTGCGCTATGGTTTTTTGTTGCGCTAGTTCCTTATCCGACTTCTCTGTACGCAGCCGCTCCCCCAGCGCATACGACAGCACGACGACTTCTATCAGAAAGCCTAAGTTAAAACTGTAAATAGTTACTATATGATGCAAGATCGTGATCCCCTTGGACCGTAAGTAAAAAATGATCAAACTGATCAATATAAACGAATAGCCCGCTATGAAGTATCGAGCGGATTTATCGCCCTTGGTGATGTTGTAGATCCCTAATACATATATGATCGCGAAAGGCGTTAAAAACAGCGGGCTGATATTGAGTTCACCATAAAAATAGGTGTGATTGATATAGCTGGCCAACACATGCAGCACCCCTAAGGCATAGGCCACCCAAATGATTTTTTTATACTGACTGTACAGATTTAAAAACGATACGGAATAAATAAGAAACGAAAACAAGAGCAAGTCTGCCACCCAGCGGATCAGAAACAAATTCACCCAAGGCTGGTTTGGCCAAATAAACTGAAAGCCTAGGCCGTCCTCAGTAAAGGAGTTCAATGCACAGCATACCACATAGAGTACATAAAACAGGTAAACGCGCTCTTTTACCCTTATATAAATGGCAAAATTATACACGGCCATCATGAGTAAGAGTCCATAATAAACCCCTAGGAGGTAATATTCCGTCAAAGAATACTTTACAAAGATTTGAGAATTTCTCAGTTTGAGTAAAAACGAGTTAACTACATCTGTTTTAAGATGCAAATAATAAATAGTAGGCTTTTGGGTTGAGCTATTGATATCATATAGGAAGTTTTTGTACTGGTATTTCTTTTGATCGAATTTTTTACCGAAACCCATACCGGTATGAATCTGCACTAGGGAATCACCCTGTAATTCATATAAAACAATTTCTTTGATATGAGGGTCAGGCACCTCTAGCAACCACTTTCTACCTTGGTCAGATTTGAGCCGTGTCCGTACCCAATAGCTATTGATTCCCACACGCGATACGGCTCTCTGTGTAAATGCCCCAAACTTCAATTGAGGGTTTAAGATCGTTTTGGCAGTGTATACATTGTGCGTATCCACCAAGATCTCTGCATAAGGATACACAGCGATCGTATCACGCGCCACAGTAGACAGGTCCAAGGTCTGCTGTGAGAAGCACACCATGGGCAAGATCATCCATAAAACAAATAGTTTCTTGAGCATACGCGACAAAAGAACAGCAAAGTAATCAATTTGTATTCAAAAATCAGAGAGGGGTTGTGAAATAACGTTAATTTGGGATCAGGAAAAACATGTATTGCTTATATCTTTTTGTGATGAGCATTCAATTTAACAATACCTGTTCAAATACATTTTCATTATTCATGGATGAACCCTGAAGGGGTTCAACTATACATGATGTGGGTATTCAAGGTATATTTTTCCATTCCACCCATAATTCGACCCCTCCAGGGTCGTGGCGTACGCAACCCATCGTACCCCAGGTTTCACCTGGGGCTATTAACATTCAACCACTACGTGGTTGTCCATGGCATGCTCAAGGTCAACATTAAATCCTTAAATAACGACATTGCCTTCGAAGGTGGACGTCCATAGCACTTCACGAAGTTTTGACAATATTTAATTTATACTATGCAATACTCCTTTTTGCATTGAAGAGCCATTAGGCCAAAGTCCCCCTTCGAAGGGGGTGGGGGATGAAATAGCTCTTGACCAATTCCTTAACCCAAATTGTGATTCACCAAGGCTCATAACACCTCCTATATTTGTAAACCTAAATAAATTTGATTTTCAAGCATCCCTTCCTAAATTTGTAAATACGATTTTTTAATAAATGACATTCTCTCAACCTTGGTTTTTATTTGGACTCATTGCGCTGGCTGTACCTATCATAGTCCATCTTTTCAATTTCAGAAAACCAAAGACCGTATACTTCACCAAAGTACGACTCCTCAGGCAATCCGTTATAGAAGTTAACAAAACCCAGAAAATCAAGCACTACTTGGTGCTATTGAGCAGGCTACTGTTCCTCCTCTTTTTGGTATTGGCTTTTGCCCAACCTGTATTTGAAAACGCCAACAAAGCTAAAAGTGGGGTCATTGGCATCTATATAGACAATTCACAAAGTATGCTGGCCACTTCCAAAAGTGGGGATGTACTCACCAGCTCCATCAACATGGTGGAAGCCTTGGCCAATAACCTCAGCAACAATACCAAATTCGTGTTCCTCGACAACGATTTCTCTAGCAAGGACCTCAACATCATCAACAGGGAACAGCTCAAAGACAGACTCACGGAGATTTCCGTTTCTCCAAAAACCAGAAACATCGCACAAGCACAGAAGAAACTTCATGCCAATATCGAGAAACTAGGTTTCGGTAAAGACGCATCCTTATATTTAGTATCTGACTTTCAAAAAAGTGTGAACAAGACTGCGAGCCAAGTCTTGAACGAACCCACGCATCTCATCAACTTGAGCACCAAGGGCAAAATCAACATCTTTGTGGATACTGTATATCTGGACAACCCCTACGTGATGCCAGAGGAAAACACCGTGCTCAAAGTAGTAGTCTCCTGCTCTGGGGACGAGACGATGGATAATGTACCGATCAGGCTTTTGGTGGACGATATTGCCAGCGGAACGGCAAACATCAAATTGGCACCGGGTCAGGCTACCAACCTTGAGTTCAATGTAAAAATCAAAGCTGACAAGGCTTCCCTTTGTAAAATTCAGGTAGATGATAGCCCTGTGGTGTTTGACAATGAGTACTTCTTTGTCCTACAACCTATCAAACCGATTCAGATTTCGGTACTCTCCAACAACCCGAATAGTCCTTATGCCAAAGTATTTGACAAGGATCCTTCATTTGTACTGAATCAATACAGCTTCAGTGCCATCAACTACGGAAAGCTCAAACAAACCCAACTCTTGGTGATCGATGGTTTGGAAAACGCCGACAATGTATTGTTTGAATACGCCAGCGAGATCCTCAAAAGAAATGGAACGGTAGTGTTTAACCTTGGCAAAAACTACAATAAAGGCAATGTACAAGAGCAAGTCGCTAAACTCACGGGACAAAACCTATCCATCGTGAAAGATACTATGCAGATAGGCTTTGAAACCATACAAATGCCCGATATGAGCAATCCTTTCTTTAAGAACATCTATAAGTCTACCAAAGACAACATACAGTTGCCGAAGTCAAAGATCGTACTTAATAGCAAGGCGATGGCAATCTACACCACACAACAGGGCAATCAAGCTTTGAGTAAATATCCGCTCAAAAGCGGCTCACTGTTTTCCATCAATACCTTGTTGGAGTCTACGTACTCCGATTTCCATACACATCCCTTCTTTGTCACTTTTATGTTGAAAGCGGCCCTCTCTAGCAACAATGCTGAGGAAGCCCTCTCCTACACCGTCAACACCAATACTTTAAAATTGGCGAATACGGGATCCACGGGCAACAACAACTTCAAGATTACGGCCAAGGATGTTGAGATCATACCCACGGTATTCAATCAAAACAATGAGAGTATTCTGGATCTGAGCAATACCAACCTTAAGACAGGCTTTTATGAGATCCATCAAAACAATACATTGCTCAAGACCATCGCTCTCAACTACGACAAGGTGGAGAGCCAACTGGAAAGCTATAGCAACGAAGAACTCAAAAACCAATTTGCAGGCAATAAGGCCATAAAGGTATTGGAGGCCGATGGGGTACATGATACGGTCAAAGAAATCAAAAGTGAGTTCGATTCGAACTTTCTTTGGAAATATTGCCTTATGATCGCATTGGCTTTCTTGGCCATAGAAGTATTATTGATCAGGTTTTTAAAATAAGGATATGCCCCATTTCATCATCGACTGCTCGCCCAATGTCATGACACTGCAAGCCATCCCAGAAGTCCTCAAGACAATACATGACATTGCAAATGCTACCCAGCTTTTCAAGGAATCGGACATCAAAGTAAGGATGCGTCCTTTTGAACATTACTTAACGAGCGGTAATAGCAGCGATTTCATCCATGTATTTGCCTACATTATGGAAGGGCGCAACACCCAACAAAAAAGTGATCTGTCCAAGGCGATCGTAAGCAAGCTCAAAGCCCTCTACCCTACTGTCCCTGTCATCTCCATGAATATCAGCGATTTCGAAAAAGC
Source organism: uncultured Cytophagales bacterium (assembly GCA_945957555.1). Classification (GTDB taxonomy): domain Bacteria; phylum Bacteroidota; class Bacteroidia; order Cytophagales; family UBA9547; genus CAMFLX01. The sequence continues at coordinate 20,160 of CAMFLX010000056.1, read as the reverse complement.
CACGTATTGTAACTTGGCTATGGTTTAATTGCATTTTTCGTAACTATCCTTAGAGTTGAGCGAAGCGCTCTAAGGATTGAGCAATGAATGGAGAGTCTCCGACTCGGATTTTCCAAAAATCATTTTGACAGACTGCGACAATAACATGAAAACAATTATAAAGCCACTCATAAGCCTAATAGCTTGTTTAGGAATCATTGGATGTTCAGGCATCCCAGATAACGGGGTAAAAGAATTTAAGGGGAGCCTAAAAGGTACTGTTTATGGATTGTCAGACACTGTAGATGCGTCCTGTCTTGGTATTCCAACTGGCACAGACTACTACCCACAATATGTCTTTGTAGATGATAACATGTTTGTCGGAACTATCTTTAATTGTTGTATGCCTACAACAATTACCTATCTTTCAGGAAGCTATAAAATAAAGGGGAATCAATTGTTCCTGAGCTATAACCCAACCTATGTAGAATATACCTTGCCTGTAGAAGAAGATACCACACACAAAATCCAAGGCATACCAGAGAAAATAGAAGAGGGCAAAGCTGATATTACAAAAGAAGAGTGGACGCTTGTCGAATGTGACAAAAGGCCCTATTTCAAAATGAACCAAGAACCTTGGGGAGGTGGAAAGATGGCATACAGTAAAGAAAAAGCCAGCAAAATATTGGACATGATGAAAGCTAAGGGTATCTCAAAATTTATAAATGTCCACTAGGGTTCGAATTAGCATTTCTCAAAGTTTTATATTAAGCTACTATTATGGAGAATGTATTTCATAAATCCGAGATGGTGCCTTTCCATTCATCAGAAAAATCCCAAGAGCGGCATCAAAGGTCTCGGGAGAACATTCAGAAGCCTTTTATTTTAAGAGTATTGTGAAAGTGTTTGTAGAAATCCGGATCAGAGATTCTCCATTATCTGTTGCGGAGACATGCCTCCGAGTTGTCGTAGCAAGCCCTTGCATAAATGTAAAAAAATAGGGACCAAGGTTCAATTAAGCATATTAGTCCCTATTACACAAAACCGCAGTAGCTGATGTTTTTTATTGAGGGATCGCTTCTGCCAGTATTTCATTGCCTGTTTTGTCATAGTACGTACAGGTCATTTGGTCCATACAGATTTCCCATTTTTCAATGCCGGTTTCTGCACACATTTTAATAAACGTTAGAAAGTCCGTTTTACCTTTTTGATGCGCCAGTAGCTCTGCTTTAAATACCTCAATATTGGCAACTTTCGCAATTGCCAATGGTTCATATTTTGAAGGCACTTTTGCGGTATAGTTGTTGGCCCCGTGATAGTCAATATGTCCATCGCTTACATACGTTTCGTAGTGAGTTACGCCCAATGCCTTAATTTCTTTGATGTAAGCGGGAAAGTCTGCACCCGATTTTACTTTTCCGTGAGCCGTCTTTAATTGCTCCACCGTAAAGGTAGGCGTTTGCATAGAAGCATCAGGAATGTTTTCTACCCAAACTTTATTTCCTGCTTTATCAACATACGTGCAGGTCATTGAAGATAAACATACCGCCCATTTTTCAATTCCGTTGTCGGCACACTCACGGCTTATTCCGAAATAATCGGACTTCCCCTGCTGATGATTGGCAATGTCGTCTTTCAATTGTTCCAGATTTACTTTGTCGGCAACTGCCATAGGCTCATAGTTTGGTCCTGCCCATAGTTCGTAACCATTTTCACCATGGAAAATACTCGTCCCGTCTTTAATTTTGGTTTCGTAGTAAGTTACCCCTAGTTTTTTAAGGTTCATTGCCAAAACAGGAAAGTCAGCACCTGTTCTTGCTTGCATCATTTTTTCTTTGATTTGTGCTACTGTAAACATCTTCTCTTGATTTTGAATTGTTAAACGATTTTCTGAATCACATGCAACCATAATACTTAGGCCTGAGAAAATGATTGTCGATTTTAAGCGTATTTTCTTCATTGCTTTTGCCTTATGATTATGATGCAAAATTGCAATACTCAAAATCCCTGTAATTGTAAAAAATCGTTTTTCTACAAGATGCGTTTAAAGTTTTCAGGCGTATCGCCAGTGAATTGTTTAAAGTCTTTGATGAAATGAGCCTGATCAAAGAAATTGTTTTCGTAGCAAATTTCAGTCAGCGTTTTTGTTTCGCTAAGATGGTCAAGAACAGAATTGAAACGAACAATAGATGCAAACTTTTTGGCTGTTGTGCCCACTATTTTTCTAAATCGTTTTTCAAAAGGACTTTGGCTGATATATAGCTTTTCGTTCAGTTCTTTTATTCGAATGGTTCCTTTTGATTGATAGATGAGTTTAATCGCTTCCACAATTAATTTATCGGTTTCAATGTCTTTGAGTTGGGCAATTAGAAATTGCTCCACCATTCTTACCCGCTGTTTGTCTGTGGAAGCCATGGCTAGCTTTTCCTCTATTTCGTTCACTTTGCTTTTTTCAAAAATGTCGTCAAGAGAAAGGCTTAAATTAAAAAGTTCGTTAGCGGGGTTTGAAGAAAAATGTGTGAAGCCGATTTCGGTAAAACAGACCAAAATGGTTCCGATGTCGGCCGAATTTTTAAAGATTTTGTAACCATCCGAAATACCCGTAATTCCTGCCGACGTCAGTTTACTTTCTTTATTGTTGCTTATTGTAGCAAGTTGTCCCTTATACTGAAAACCAATGACAAGGCCAGAAGACGGAAACACTTTGTATTCGCTTTCCATGTCATTTTCAGACACCACATAGTATTTGATGTAGTCCTTTAATTGGTCTGCCGGAAAATACTTATCAAATTTCATTTCTGTCTGTGGCGAGTGGTCTGTAAAATTGCCTGTAATGCTCCAATTCACCTATTGCCGCAATGCAAACGATACAACATTTGCAAAGCATTACGAAGATAAACAATAACAAAATGATTTCAAACCAATCTAGCAAGTGTACCTAGGTACACATCTATCAGATCTGTAAGGCCCTTAAAAAGAGCCAGATCCCCCATGAGCAGTTTGTGTTTCATTGTTGGAATCCAGACTGAGATTCCCGAAAATGTCGGTACAACTTATATCATACACGGTAGGCGCTACATGATCTGAAACGACGACATGCCTCCGACTTTTCGGAGCAAGCGCTGCGGAACATGTCCAATGTTATTAAGTGTCCTGCGATCCGTCGCGTCAGGATTGATTTTGATCTACAAGACGATGATGCTCTTCCAATACAAGTCCCGTAGTGACGACATACTGTTACAAATCATTCCTAGCCTAGTTGACAAGTCGCATAGTGTCCTCGAGTTAGAGCCATCTTGTACAGTTTAAGGAATTAGTTTGTTTCAGCGCGTACCAGGTTCATCATCGGTATGCAAACAGTCAAACATAAATCTCCACCGTTAATTCTTTCTTAACTTAATACCATTGGGAACATGTCGCCTAGTAGTGGGTTCTTAGCTCTTTCTCAATATACATTCATATCTTATTACCATATTTATGGATTAGATTTTTTAATCTTTTTTCTTGATCTGGATTCGGCCCTTTGTCTAAAGCAATATATGCCAATGAAATAAAGTTGTCGCCACGTCCTCCCATATGGTGGTTGAATAGATTGTCTGCATGGATATTTTCCAACAATGTTAGAATAGGTGTAACTGAAAAACTAGGAAAAACCTCATCTACCAGTTTATCCATTAAACCATTTTCATAGGATCTATGGCCAGGCTCATGGCCATCCATGGCATGAACAGTCGCTTTTACAATTGATTGTTCAACTTCCAGGCTAGGGTTTTCCAATAAATACTGAATACAGGTATATGTTGCTTTGCAATTGATATATTCTTCATTCCTGTTTAATAATGATCCAAGTAAATGTAGAAGATCCTGTTCACTTAATTCATTTTTGTATTTTTCTAATAAGTTGTCAAATAAAGGGTTTTCCATGAGATCAAAACCCTCTTCATCATATCCGAAAAGTGATAAATTGGCTGAATTCATAGTGTCGTTTACATATTGATCATTGTAGTCATTTACCCATCTATTGAGATCTTTTAAACCTTTTTTGATAGAGAATAGATCATTACTTTGTAGTAATGCAATAATCTCATGAGCAGATTCTTCCCATAGTAGATCCGAATCTCCTTCTTTTAGGTTTTGAATAGACTCAAATATTCGATTAAACAAGTCTTCATTGCTGATGATAATGTAGGTCTCTAATACGGAGTCTATTATAAATTTTACTTCTTCGTTTTCAACAGTTAATATTAAATCTGATTGACCAAAGTCCCAATTAAGATCTTTTATTTGACTTAGATATGAAGATTTTTGAAGTATTTCTGGAACTTTGTCAAATTCCTCAACTATTTTTATACAAGATGAATTTTCAAAATCACATATAAAGCAATCCATACATTTCAATTTTTTCGATAAAAATATGACAATATAATAGGAGAATCAATTTATTTTGGCTCTCACTACATTTCTATTTTCTAATGAGAATTTTAGTATTGATTTTTTGTTTACGATCTCTAAACGAAACAAAGTAGATTCCATTCTGTATCGTATTGTCTAATGAAAGAACAGCGTTCTTTTGGTTTTCAAATGTAGCCACCGATCTTCCATTGAAATCGTAAATAGTCAAGTCAAACATGCTTTCTGCTTCCAAGTTATTGATTTTTAGTACCGCTTGGCCACTATTGCTGATGGCAGAGATGCTTACCTCACTTTTTTTTTGGTATGAGTCGTCCGCAATCCCCAATGGTGGCGCACAGAAGTTTTTTGACGCCAAGGTCAGGAAATACAGGCCATCGGCAAGGCCACCAATTGTGGTCTCCATACTAATGTAGTCGCCAGGTTGCTCGAAAAATGTAAAAACAGAGGTATTGAATTGGCTGTGCCACAAATTAGGCTGATGTGGAGGACTGAAATATTGGATGTTACCCGCATAGTTACTTGCCGTGGCTGGGCCTTCGGCAATTTCACCATAAGGAAACTTATTGGGCTGCAAGCGGTAAATGGGGGCATAACTGGATGTAATTGTACTGGAAAAGTCTTTTGTAGCCACAAAACCTAGACCCCAAGGGTTTCGCCCCATTACATAATCCATCACATCTGCACCTATGGTTGCGTAGGTCTTGTCTTTCGTTACATTTTGATATTGTATCGCATTACTTGCTACGCTTATTTGGCTATACAGGCTTGCCCAAACGCTTTCGTGTGGTATTTTCCATATATTGTTGTTTCGGTTGGCTATGGTTTGAAAGCCACTCAAGTCTTGATTGACATAAGAAAGCATTTTTTTGTTTCCTTCATACACCCTTAAATGGGCTGGCATGTGGTATACACCCCAGGATGACCAATGGGCGGCTGCAACAATAGCACCAAACGATTCAGCTTCTGTCAAATAAGCGGTTTCTGAGGTGAGATTATACAGTTCAATGGCCGCAAGTTCCATATTGTCCTCCGATGTTCTGTCAGGATAATAACTTTCTCCCCCTGTTGCAGTGGTTTGCCACCAAGCTGCAGGTTCTGTACTTGTTTTAGCCGCACGGTATAATGCAATAGCCTTTGCTTTATACAGCTCCGATTCCTTTATCAAGCCTTTGCTGGCAAAAATTTTAGCCCCTAAGGCTAGCGCAGCACTTGCCAAGCCCATTTGGGGTTTCGAAAATGCAGCGTAGCATTCTCTTTTTCCATTGAGCAAGTCATTTTCTGGCAATCGCTGTCCTTGCTCATGGTCTTTATTGCCGCCTGTTTGAATGATAAACGTATTAGAATCAGGCATGCATTTTGACAAATAATCAAGTCCCCATTGGGCATTGTCCAACAAGTCGTCCAAGGAAGTTTTGGAATACAATTTCACCCCATCATACAGCTCAGGTGCTGTTTCGTACGAACGAAGCATGAAATAGGTAAGATGTGCGTTGGTGAGCGTGAATTTGATGTAATCGCCTGCATCGTAATAGCCACCTCTCATGTCGGCTTTTTCTAATGGGCTCGCATTCTTCCAACTATCGGCTCCCGAGTTGCTTTTTTCCAACTGGGCAGGATCCATTAAAGTGCGCTTTTTGATCGTGCAGGAGCTGTCACCTAAGTGAGAAATGGCATGGTCTAAAGCATCGGGCGAGCCACTTCTTCGCACCCGAATGGTTCTTAGCACCTGAGACAAAAGAGAGGCATAAGGTTGGCATTTTATATGAAGTGTAATCGGGCTAAGGCTTCCTACCTTCAGTATATACGCTCCTTCTGTTTCTATTGAACTGAAATCTATTGTGTAATTAAAATCCTTGGGCATGTAGTCGCCCTTGCCACTTAGGCTGGCCGATAGTGTGCCACTTGCCACATCCGTATCTGTTTTGTCCTTAATAGCCCAATTAGTACCTGCAAGATCTACTTCCGACATGACTATGGCTATTTTTTGCCGAACAGGGTCATAGCCTGCTAAATTGTATCTGACCCAGCTCTGCTGTGCATTTGCTCCAAAGAAATAAAGAAAGCCAAAAGTGAACAGGAAAAATCGTTTGGAATGTATGATTTTATATTGTATTTCGCCAACCTCATCCGGCTTTTGTTCAAAAAATGTGAAAGGGAATGCAAGTAGTTTTATTAATTTTTTCATGTTGGTTTTTTGATTAGTCCCAACACAAAAATGAGTAAACACAATGAAACCAACTTTGCATTTTTGATTAAAAAGATTGCAAAAGTCATTAACCAAAGGAAAAATGCCTAAATGTGAATAAAGGACTTGCCTTGTTCTGACATGGGTTTTCAGAGGTCAATTGCCACGGGTTTCAACCCGTGGTCTAAAACACAAAAAATCAAATGGCTTTAGCCAAAAACAGGGTTACTGCCTGGAAAACTCTGACAGGTCCCCCCTGTCAGAGTTTAAGCAAAGCGCTCTAAGGATTGAGTAATGAATGTTTGTAGAAATCTGGGTCGAAAATCCACAGTTATCTATTACAACGACATGCCTCCGACTCATCGGAGCGGGATCTGCGGAACATGTCGCCGAATGAGAATTTGAGTAACAATGCAACCGTCTTTTTCGATCACCACATCATCATTGCAAAAGCATGACGATAGGACTAATTATTAATTTATGGGGGAAATTGCGTCTATGAAAAACTGTAATTAGAATCACTGTAAATAATAAAAAATAAAATCAATATCTCTAACACGAAATATAGTATACTCAACCTAATGGTACTGGATTTTATAGTTTCATTAACCCTATTAGAAACACTTTCTTCTCTGTACAAATAGTAACATAAAAACACGGGTACACTTACCATCATAATTATATTTAATATAAAAAAAATGGAAAGGATGAAAACAAGCAAATTATGTAGGGCTTTTACGATAGATGATGAGAGTATTTCAAATATTATAAGTGACAGCCCAAAGATAAATGTCCAGCTTAGCAAATGACTATATACTTGTAAAATAATAGGTTTAAAATTCCTCATTTGAGGTCTCCATTTATTGTTTCGCAATTTATCTTTATCGTACACACTTCCAAATTAAGTCTACTCAATTTGCACAAATTGATTTTGATTTACAACAGAACTCTATTGTATTATTATTTAAGGGATTCAACCCATCTATGAAAAATCTTTAAAGGTTATGATTTCAATTAAATGAAGCCAAATCCTCCCTCCAAACTCCGATAATACTATGCTTCTCCCTACAAGTCAAAAGCCCCGAAAGAAATTTCAGGGCTTTGTTTAAGGGGATTGTAAGTACCCAATTATTGATTTTGATTTGCAAAATTAAACATCCACCTCACACCAAATTTGTCCTTGCAACAACCCCAGTAGCCCCAAAATTCCTGACGCAGCTCAGCTATGTCCGATCCATCTTTTGCCAAGTCCGCAAACAAACGATCGGTCTCTTCCTTGCTATCTGGCTCTAAATTGATGGTTACGTTATTACCCTCAATCAACTTATGCCCCATGCTCTCCAGCATATCTGTACCCATAATATGTACTCCACCCAGTATGGGCATTGACACATGCATCACACTCTTGAGCTCTTTCTCTGAGAGCGGTGGCATGCCCTCTTGAGAGGGCATATCTCCAAGACGCATAAGTGGTGCGGCAAACTCCGATTTAAATACCTTCTTGTAAAAGTTAAACGCTTCTTCTGTGTTCCCCATAAAGTTGAGGTAAATAGACACTTTTCCCATGATTGTTGTTTTTATATGATCAAACGATTTATTTCAAAATGCATCCGTATAGCTCCTGATCTCGTCCCTATTACTGCTGTGGGCCATCGGGAATCACTGGCTCTACCAATTTCTTGAGTTTCTCAAGACTTTCCTGCCAGCCCAAATAGCACATTTCAGCAGGTATCGCATCGGGTATCCCTGTTTGCTCTACTTTCAATTCGGTACCACATATGACTTTCCGTAGCCAAACGGTGGTAATGATTTCGCCTGGCAAATTGGGGTCATCAAACTTGTCGCTAAATTTAATCACCTCGTTGTCTTTGATTTCTAAATACGTACCACCAAATGGGCTGCCTTTGCCTGTGGTAAAATTGATGAAATCCATACTAAAACGACCACCTACTTTAAACTCCATTTCCTGTATGGTACATACAAAGCCATAGGGAGGAAACCAAGAGGCCATGGCGGCTGGCTCTGAAAAAGCTCTAAACACTTTTTCTGGTGGCGCTGTAAATACTCTGTGCAATGCTACGCTGTTATTTTTCATCTTTCTATCTTTTTATTAGGATCCTTAAAACCTGATACACAAAGATAGAGAACATTATCCTAGTGATTAGGGTGTAATAATGTCAAATCAGGGGTTGATTACGAAAATTAGTTCTGTCCCGCAATACGGGAGTTCTTACTTGCATCACAAGGTTGTAAAGGGCGTTTTTTCTTAAATAACTACATTGCACACAACCCCGATTGGGTTGAACTATGGGTGGAATGGGGATTTAATCAAAAAATAATCTGACATTTAAAAAGCTTCAGGCGCAGCTTGTCACAACTTTCTCGGGAGCCACTCTATGAATTCGAACAGCGGGCTCATCCATAGATACTCCATACCAAAGGCATAGATAGTGCGTTAAATTACTCAATTTTGAGAATGCATTCCCATGGCCTTAGTCAGCTGCACTGAGGCTTGAATTGCCGTCGGTTTCTGAATTGCCACGGGTTTCAACCAGTGAACTAAGAACAAAAATCCAAATAAGACTTTAGTCGAAAAAGGAAATAGTTGCATAAAGCAACGGACGCTGTGTATCGGGAGAGCACAAGGAAAGCCTTGCGTTAGGAGAATCCGAGTAAAAAACTCCTGAGAAAATCGGGACAACTTGTATCCTGATCGCTAAAAAGATACAGATTTTAGGAAAAACTGTTCTTTTTCTAACACAAAGAATTCATATCGGAACAAAAAGAGTTTTAATTAGAGAAAAAAATATTCTTTTTAAATAATTCATTTACAGGACCATAAAACCTAAAACTGTGCTAAAGTTATTAAATTGGGGCCATTTATATTAAATTAAAACAGTATCTAATACTATTTACAGGATGCTCCTTATGCCTAGTTCATAGGTTATCTAATCAACGTTACCGTTTCTTGAATTCCTTCGTTGGCTATTAAAAAATAAATACCAGGAGCTGAGGGCTCTCCCTTTTCATCGGTGCCATCCCAATAGGCTGGAGTTGCAATGGATTTGACGAGTTTACCAGATCGGTCGTAAATGGTGGTTTTACCAGAATCTTCCAAGTAATATACATCGGCAATGCCATCTCCATCTGGGGAAAAATAGGTTTCACAGTTCGATTGACACTGAGGTTTGATTTGGGCAAAGGTAAAACGATTGCCATGCAACAGAGGTACGCCACAAAACACAATGTGGCCCTGACTTGCGAGTTCTGGATGCACCAACATGCCTTCTCCTATTTTTTCATCCGCAAATGAGCCGTCATTGTCTGTATCTATCAACAATGCGAAACTGTAAGGATCGATCGTGGGTATTTCCTTGGCGTCAATGCTTAAATCAACTTTTCGGGTGCCCCCGTTTTTTGAGTAGACCCAAGTTCGGCCCAGTCTAAACTGTATACCTTCAGGGATGTCGTTTGTAAATGTCCCCAATGACTTGCCATCGTGACCTATAAATACGAACTCCCCCTTATCCAGCTCGTCGGCATTTCGCAACTCCAGCAGCCCTTCCCCTTTGGCAGAGAGCTGAAATGTACCGTCAATAGCTTTTCCGATCCCTATCAAATCAAAATCGAAGTTGCCTGAGGTCTGTTCGTCAAATTTATAGAGGTCGTTGGCGTATAAAGGCAAGTCATACCTAGCCGCAAGATAATTTTCCAGAATGATCTTTTCAGCGGCATTCAACAGTCTATTATAGACCAGCACACTGGCAATGTAGCCATCAAAAAATGGCGTCGTTTTACCTTGAGACAAGTCGGAATTAGAACCTATAAAATATCTTTCCGAATTATTGATAGGCTGCGCACCGGCTTGGTAGGAGACCCGAGTACTGTTGTTTTGCCCTATGCGGAGCATTCCTGTCCATGCTTCCTTTTCAAGGCATGAAAAATAAGTCTTGGATAATGATACAGGCGTTTTTACACAATAGTCGGTGCCAGTGGTCGAGTCGCCAACGCCTGCCGCTATACTTGTATCGCAGAATGCCAAACTCACATCATTCACGAGTCCTGGCGCACCTCCATCTACGAGCCCCGCCCCACCGTACCACATGTTGTTGTCGTATTTTTTTGCCTGCAATGGCGTTATGCCGTTTCCTCCAGCCTTCGACAACGCATGAAACACGCAGTATATCGTGATATCGTTGGTTTTGGAAAAAGATTTAGAAACCAAATAGTTCCTTCTGTTCATGCTGTTTTGATCCCTAAAAAACCGCAATGCATTTTGATCATTCAAAAGAGGAGAGGCTACCACCATGGTGGGGCTGTTGCTGTCTGTTTGAGCCACAACGTCGTTGTGGCTACCGCTTAAGTCTTTCCACATCATCACCCTAGTACCCCCTTCTGCCGTTCGGTTTTGAACCGTATCTTGGTACAGCCCCTTATTGGCATCAAGCCATAATTTAAGCGCAGAGCTACCATCGTTCATCCCAACCCCTCCTGGCCCTGTTTGACCAAACAAATTCATAAAGATGGATGAGAGGAACAGTACCGATATATTATGTTTTACAAGTTTCATGCTTTATAATCAGTTTCTTTACTTTTATTTGACCATGATTTGTATGATGAACGTAAAGATATAGCCTAATTGCTTACGATGATCGATGATTCAAATTCCCTTACCTACAATTTAAAACAGCAAAAAGTAAATGTTTTTTTGAAATTGTTTAAAATTGACTTAAAATCACGACAATCTTTGAAAAAGTACATGCGCGATTTGGCATTTTTCTGGGCAGCTTCTGTGATCTCTTTAAATTTTGCTTTTGCACAAAGCAACTTTTCAGAGTCCTTTATAGACGTTCCCAAAAATATTCAGGTATATGTACCCTCTGGCGCCTGTATAGACAAGGACCTTCAAAGTGATTTTATTTATAAAACTTATGTGGGCAAGCTATCCATCATCAGAACTTACTATGCAGATCTGAATATCAATTTGACAAAAAATAAAGATAGTGACACCCAAGTCAAGCATGTAGTCGGTGCAGGACTTTACAATGACCGTGAAGGCGACATTTTTAACAAAACCAGAATTATTTCGCGTTATGCGGCACACCTACCGCTACGAGAAAACCTTTTTCTGTCCCTGGGAACTGCATTTCATTTGGTCAATTACAATTTTCATCCTTCAGGCTCAGGGGCCTCAGGCTCTGATCTCAATTGGACGGGCAGTTTCAGCACTATGCTCCATGCCTCTAATTTCAAATTAGCGATCTCACTTAACGACTTCAACAACCCCAAAGTCACACCCATTAACTACACCTTCAACATATACCGGTATATTACACTATATGGCGAGAAACTCTTTGACCTCAATCAGAACACACAGTTCAAGTGCTCTGCAAGATGTAATTCGTTTTTGGGCAAACCCAATACATATATCCTCCATGGGGGCTTGGTACTGTCTAAAATAGTCGGGGTCAATGGGTTTTATTATGCGACTAAAGGCTACGGATTCACTTTTGACATCAACTCCATAAAAATCAATAAAAGCAACCTAGACTTTTCGTTGGCCTATCAGATCCCACAGAAACAGGTCGCTCCTGCTGCGAATCAATATGAAGTCAACCTGCGGTATTATATCCCAAACAATAGATAAGGTCTAATGGTCATGTTCCAAAAAGTAAATAATTCTATTTTGATAAAAAGCGATTCAGATTAGATTAAAATATACTTTAAACCCAGATTAAGCATTAGACATTGTAGCGGTAGCGAGACGGAATGATACAAAAAAGTCGTGAGACACGGAGTTTTTCTGAGTGAAAAGCTAGCAAGCCTAAATGAATGAAGAAAAACGAGTATCGAAATGAATTTGATTAGCATTTTGTCGTAGTAAATTTCTAATGCGTATTCTGGGTTAAACTACGGGAGGACGTTCATTTGTCAGAACTTACACTTTACAGGTGGTACTTTTTATGCTGTACTTGCAGAAGACGGCACTTTACACATCACACTTACCACGTCACACGTCCAACGTAACTCTTGAGATATGACTTTGATTTCAATTGTCGAAGATGTAATTTTGACAAATTTATTAGGGTGGCATTTTGGGTACGCTCAGCACCAAGAATCAATTTGAAATTTAGCATCAATGAAAATATTAATTAAGTCAGCAGAAATCCTCATCAAGTCTTCAGAGCATTACAAAAAAACACTGAATCTTCTCGTAGAAGACGGCGTACTTACTTATGTAGGCAATGAGGATCGCCCAGCTGACAAAATCATTCAAGCATCTGATCTTAAGGTTTCTGATGGATGGTTTGACATGCGCTGCTCGCTGAGGGACCCTGGTTTTGAGCACAAAGAAGATGTTTACACGGGAATCAGTGCTGCGGCAGAGGGTGGATTCACAGAAATCGCTTGCCTTCCCAATACCAGTCCTGGAGTCAATGGTAAAGACGTAGTAGAATACATCAAATCAAGACAATATAACAAGCTCGTTAACGTACACCCTATGGGTTATGTATCCGTCGACGGCAAGGGCAATGACCTTACTGAAATGATAGACATGCACAAAGCGGGTGCTGTGGCTTTTACCGATGCTGAACACTCTATCTGGCACAGTGGTCTCTTAGTGAAGGCACTGCAATACCTACAGACTTTCGATGGTTTGCTCATAGAGCACCCAGAAGACCAAAATATTACCAAATACGGACAAATCCACGAAGGTATAGCCAGCACCATGTTGGGCCTCAAAGGCCTCCCCTCTATTTCAGAAGAAGTGGTGATTGCTAGAGATCTAGAGCTGCTCAAATACACCGAAGGCCGAATCCATTTCAGCAGGGTATCAAGTGCCAAATCGCTTGAACTGATCAAGGCCGCTAAAAAAATAGGGCTGAACGTTACCTGTGATGTAGCTGCACACCAAATCGCCTTTACTGACAACGACCTCCATACTTTCGATACCAATTTAAAAATCAACCCACCCTTTAGGTCGGCAACAGACAATGCTGCCATTATAACTGCCGTTAAAGAAGGTGTGATAGACGTGATCGTATCTGACCATTGTCCACACGAGATCGAATCCAAAAAGCTCGAATTTGACTTGGCTGATTTTGGAATCACAGGCTTGGAAACGGCCTTTTCAGTATTTAACACGTACAGCCAAGTTCAGGTAAACTTGGATACGCTGATCGAAAAGCTGACCGAAAACCCAAGGAAGCTTCTCAACATGAAAGCGCCTATATTCAAAATCGGCGAAAAGGTGAACATCACCATCTTCTCTCCTACTTTTGAGTGGTCTTATGGACAAAAGAAGATCAAATCGAGGTCGCAAAACTCTCCATTCATTGGCAAAAACCTCAAAGGCAAAGCCCTGGCGGTGATCAGCAATGGCAAAGAGTATGTCTCGGAGTATTATTCATAGTTTTTAATCATTCATCAGCTTTAGGCACAACATCAATTTCAGATTGGCAATGGACTTACTCTCTCTTTTTCTTCAACACCCGCTGGTGAGCACAGACACCCGGAAGATCCAAGCAGGCTCCCTTTTCTTTGCCCTCAAAGGCCCCAACTTTAACGGAAACAAGTTTGCCAAAGAGGCTCTTGCTGCAGGTGCTGCTTATGCGATCGTTGACGAAAAAGAATATGTCTCTGAAAACTGCATCTTGGTGAGCGATGTATTGGAAGCTTTACAGGCCTTGGCTACCTCCTATCGCAAACACTTGAAGATCCCTGTGATTGCGGTAACGGGCTCCAATGGTAAAACCACCACCAAGGAACTGACGACTTTAGTCCTCGCACAGAAATATAAGGTTTTTGCCACGCAGGGTAACTTGAACAACCATATTGGCGTGCCCCTCACGATCCTCTCCATTCCACAAGATTGTGAGATTGCGGTAATAGAGTTGGGGGCTAACCACCTCAAAGAAATAGAAGTACTGTGCAGGATCGCAGAACCAGACTATGGCCTGATTACCAACTGTGGTATGGACCACCTAGAAGGCTACGGTGACTTGGAAGGAGTGATCAAAGGTAGCGCAGAGCTCTTTGAATACTTGGCGGCCAACAATGGCCTTGCTTTTGTGCATAAAAACGACGAAACAGTCGTAAAACTGGCTCAGGTGCTCCAAAGAAAGGAATATTATCCTGACCAAGCCCAGATCGCCAATAATGATTTCTACATCAGCGTAGCTTATCAAGACAAATATACCATACAGTCACAGCTTATTGGGGAGTTCAACTTCATCAACATTGCCTGTGCGCTTAAGATCGGCGACTATTTCAAAGTAGATGCACAAAAGGCAGCAGCAGCCATTGAAAGCTATCTACCCAAAAACAATAGATCGCAGGTGGTGGAAAAAGGGGGTGCCAAATACATCTTGGATGCCTACAATGCGAACCCCTCATCCATGGAACTGTCCTTGAAGAGCTTTGCGCACATCAAAGCCCCTAAGAAAGTCGCCATCCTCGGCGATATGTTTGAGATGGGTGCCTTTGCTGCTTCAGAACACCAACGCATGATCGCACTGGCCACAAGCCTCCCTCTAGATCAGGTAGTGTTCTGCGGCGAGGAATTCTTTCAACAAAAGACCGACAAAGGACTCTACTTTCCCAACAGGACCGCACTTAAGGCTTGGTTCGACACCCAAGATTTCAGCCACCATACCCTCCTACTCAAAGGCAGCAGAGGCATGGCGCTAGAGAAGATTTTGGAAGGCTAGTTAACGTGGTACGTGTAAAGTGCTACGTGGGAAGTGTAATTTGGTACGTGTAAGGTGTAAGGCCTAAAGCTCTTTACCCCATACTAATGTTCAGCAGGACTAAAGTCCTGCCCTAAGATATCGGCCGTCTCCCGATTTCGGGACAGGCTCTATGAGACTTAGTAGGGTTGTCTTGCGTCTTTGCTCTTTACTCTAAACTCTCACCTCCTTAGGTGCTAGCCATCCCATTATAATGATATAGAGAAACCCGAACGTAATAGACAGATCTGCAGCGTTAAAAATGCCTGAGTGCAAGAAGCCCAGATCTATGTACATAAAGTCGGTTACTGAACCATATATAAATCTATCATAGAGATTCGCCATGCCTCCGCCTATGATGCATGAAATCGCAATCATCGTACCTCGGTCCATTTTTTCATCAACAAACACATAGAGCAGCATGCCCAACAAGAAAACCAAAGGAAGCACCAATAAAAAAACTATACCCAAGATCCCTGTAAACTGATTACCCAAACCTAAGAAAGCGCCCGTGTTTTCTGCCTTAAGCAACACAAAGTAGTTGGATAGCACCTCTATGGTCTTGCCTTCGGGAATGGTGGTACGTACCACCGCTTTACTCACTTGGTCACAACCAATGTTGACAAAAACTATAATGGCAATGAGCGCCATGCGAATGATCTTTTTGGATATCATGACTTATTAATTTCCCTAAAAATAATAAATTTCTACATTTTCTCTGCTATGCCAGCTTTTTCGGGTAAGAATATGAATGTATCTTCCCTTGCCCCAGCTATACTTTTTGTCAGCCAGAATTGAGTAGTAGCATAATGGAGATCCTTAATCCGTGAAATTCCAGACGTCCCACCTTCTCTTTGAAGAGCTTGTCCAAGAAAAAAGCCTATATCCTATTTGAATACCCCGTTCTGCGGCCAAGGTTACTGGGGCGGCTTATCTTGCTATAATCATGGTGGATCATCATTGGTAAGTTTGCGTCCAAATCCTTTTCTTCAACAAATCCACCGGCAGGCGTTTAGTCCATAAATCATTTCTATGCAAATCTTCACTATGTGCAGTGATTATCACATTAATACATCTGTAAATTTCGGTTGATTTTAATTATAACAGAGTGAAGCAATAGGTCATAAACAATACTTATGAATAATATTAAATATATTAATCATAATAAATAAACTTTTATTAACCAGTAATGTTTTTGCATTATTATAACAATTATTAAGACTATTTCGACACTACAAGCTTATGAAAATAGACGACAAATTTAGTAATCCATTTAGAACACCCCATTTACAATTGATTTTTGAGAAATACATTTACCCATTTCTCAATTCCCCATTAGGGTTTTACATAGTCAAAAACAATTTTGATCCGAATTCATGTAAAACTTCTTATTAAAAAATACATTTCATACACATAAATCATATAACCAATTCATATACAATTGTTATGTTTAAAAAAGTAATTAAAGCCGTTTTGATTTACATTGGAGTAGTTGCAAACACTCCAATTATTGCTCAGACTCCGATTTCCACCACATTTACTGGTACACCTGCTTCTTGTGTCATCACATATCCGTTTTCCAATGCTTATTTCCAAGCGGGTAGTGTTATTCCTATCAGAATTTATGCCTCAGACCAAGGGGGTTCATCTGCTGCTGGTAGCGTAACTAGGGTTGAAATTTTTAATGGAAATACCTATTTAGGCTCCGTTACATCTGGTACCAACAACACGTTTACCTACAATTATAATTGTGCCCAAACTGGGACCTTTATATTGAAGGCAAGAGCCGTAGATAATTCAGGAAACGTATCAGGCTCAGCAGGAGTGAAAGTGGTGATAGGTGTAAATGCCCCAACACCTAGGGGCTTGAGTACCAATAAAGGTAAATATTTGGCCAACATTATTGCTGGAAGTGTACCCCAAAATTACAATACTTATTGGAATGGCGTTACGGCAGAAAACGACTGCAAGTGGGGCAGTGTAGAGAGATCAAGAGATGTGATGACTTGGACAGGTGCTGACCGGTCCTTTAACCATGCCAAAAACAATAATATGATGTTTAGATACCATGCCTTAGCCTGGGGCAACCAATACCCATGTTGGGCCATTACTGGACAAGGCTGTTCGGGTACTGGTGGAAGCAATTCTGGAACGCCAACTTTACAAATTTCAGCTGCCGATTTCCAAGCAGAACTTGAAGAATATATGGCCGCAGTAGCTGCACGTTATGGTGATGACATAGATCAGCTCGATGTTCTAAATGAAAACCTGCAATTTGGCAATGGTGGTGAACACGCACCAGCCACGGGTGTATTTAGACAAGCTTTAGGTGGAGCGGGAACATCAGGGTATGATTGGGTAATCTGGTTGTTTACAAGGGCAAGGAAATATTTCCCTAATTCAAAATTAATTTTAAATGACTACGGCCTCGAAAATGACCAATCTGCCATAAATAGACAACTTGCAGTGATCAGAGTACTTAGAGATAGGAACCTCATTGATGGTTTCGGAACCCAAGCTCATGAATTTAATATCAATACGCTATCTGCCACTCAATTAAGAAACGCCTTGGATCTCATGGATAATTCTGGAGTGCCTACTTATGTCACGGAATTAGACATCTCAGGTACAGACCAAGAACAACTACAACGTTATCAAAATTTACTTCCTGAATATTGGAACCACCCTTCTGTAGCAGGTATAACTTTGTGGGGGTATATCGAGGGGCAAACATGGATTGCAAATACAGGACTGGTATCTTCAGGCAATAACAACCCAACTGAAAGTCCAGCGATGCAATACATCAAATCTTTTGTTTCAGGAAGAACCAATGTGAATTATCCGTTTGGAACCATTCAGTCACCTTCTAATTGTGGTACAGTAACATCAAGCAGTGACTATTTCATGCTAGAATCCTTAGCTGCGTACCCAAATCCCTTTAGTGAAACATTCACCATCAACTGTGCGGAACCATTTAAATATCAAGTATACAATGGTATGGGCAAGCTAGAACTTACTGGTACTTCCACAAACAATATAACTCTTGGCGAATCACTTTCCAGTGGTTTATATACGATTGTGGTAGAGCGTGATACACAAAAAGAATTTATTAAAATCGCTAAAAAATAAATCAACTATTTCAAATAATCAACTATTAAAATGTTACGAATTCACAAATTATTTCAAACCACTATTTTATCAATTTGTTTAATGGGCTTTGGTGGTTTTTCACAATCACCAACAATACCATTTGGCACCAACAATAGCTATGCTTACGGCACCATGCAAACGATTTCATCTACTGCAGATGCAACCGCTCAGGCCTGGTACGACTATTGGAAAACCAATTTCACAAGAGTATGCAACAACACTAAAACGCTTGCGATCAATGATTACAACGCTCAAAACGCATATTCCGAAGGACAAGGCTACGGCATGCTATTGGCCGCTTACATGGGCGACAAAGTCTTATTTGATGCATTGCTGAAAGGGTATATTGATGGTAAAAATTCAAGGGGTGTAATGCACTGGACAGTCAATTGCTCAAGTGTAATAGCCCAAAATGGTGCTACGGATGGCGACCTAGATGCGGCCATGGCCATTTTGGTGGCCAACAAACAATGGCCAAATAGTACATCACCATTTAATTATGCACAAGAAGCCACGGCTGTCATTAATGCGATGGAAACACATATGTTTACTACTTGCAACGGACGTATAGTACAAAAACCTGGAGATGCCTTTGGTGGTTGCGATTGCACCAATCCGTCGTATTATGCAACAGGCTATTACAGAGCATTTGCAAAACACCTTCCTGCTAAAGCCGCATTTTGGAATAAAGCTGCCGATGACGGACTGAGCCTCCTACTTACAGCTCGTAATTCCACCACTGGCCTTAATCCGGCATGGACAGACCAATCAGGCTCAATCACTTCTGGCGGGAACTGCAATGTAGCTGTCAGTGGCGGTGGTGCGAGAACCGATTACCAGTTTGATGCCGCTAGGACACCTTGGAGAATAGTGGTAGATTACCTCTGGTGGGGTACTCCAAATGCTAAAATGTATTGTGACAAAGTTACAAGCTTTGCCAATGGCAAAGGCATCGCCAATATCGTGGCGGGGATGAAAACGGATGGCACAAACAATGTTAGCTACAAAAACTCTGCTTTTACGGGTGCTTTTGCCATAGGTGCCATGTCTACATCCGATCAAACATTGGTTAACAATTTTTACAACTGGTGGACAAGCAATTCAGTAACCAGTGGCAATGTGGGTACCAGACTTGACGACAGACCATATTTTCAAAATGCCTTGAGAACCATGTATATCTTGGTGGCATCTGGTAATTTTTGGAATCCATATGCTGCCACAAACACTGTCACTCTTAGTGATAATGAAGTCTTTAATAAGCAAGTTGATGCCTACCCAAATCCTTTCGAAGAGGATTTCACCATTAGTTTAGAAGGCAATTTTGACTGTACCCTTACAACTCTCGCAGGAGTGGAGTTGGAGAATATAAATTCCACTAATCAAATAAAGCTAGGCAAGGAGCTTCCCAAAGGTTTTTACATTGTTAAAGTTAAACAAGGTGAACTCTTTAAAACATTTAAAATGGAAAAAATGTAATTTAAAAACACGAGCTAAGCAAAATTTACTTAGCTCGTGTTTTTATATGAATATAAAGCGTAGATGGGCACCATTTTGACATTTCAATAAATGAGATGAATAAATAAAACTCCACCATTAAACCCAGAATACGCATTGGAGATTGTAATGAGGCGGAATGATACAAAAAAGTTGTGAGACACGGAGTTTTTCTGAGTGAAAAGCTAGCAAGTCTAGCTTGAATGAAGA
>CAMFLX010000055.1 GCA_945957555.1 uncultured Cytophagales bacterium | reverse complement strand
TCGTGGGCTCGGAGATGTGTATAAGAGACAGGGTTTTGCCTCGGCAACTTCATTTAAGAAAGCTGTTGATGGAGACACACTGACATTCCTAGGTTGCGACGTAGTAAACGCCACCAAGGCCAAGGGAGGTTATACAGGCGCTGTAAGATCCCAAGCCATAGAATTGCCCTATCTAGAAAGTCTAGGCTATTTGTCCTTTTTCGTTCAAAACGGTAGCTCTAGCACCATTAGAAACCTATACATAAAAGTTTGGGATGAAACCACCAGTACTTGGGTACTTGTAGAAACAATAGTTTTTGGTGGCAATGCCGACCAACGTATAACTTTGTCTTCAGTTCTCTCCAAAAGAAAAACCAAAGTAAAGATTGACTCTGACGGTAAGTACTTCTGGTTTTATCAAATGGAAGCATGGTCTAGTAAACTAGCAACCACTGATGCTAATGAAGCGCCAAAGATCCTATCAGTGAGTCCAGCGGCAGGAAGTGTACTTACAGCTAGCGGAACCATCAAAGTACAATTTGACGAGCCAGTAAAGACAGGCTCTAGTTCCATTTCATTATCAGGAGCTACATTAAGTCCTTCCATTACAGGTAGTTTATTGACAATAAGTTATTCCAACCTTATCGAGACCTTAGATACACTAAAGATCCCTGCAAGTGCATTTCAAAACAATGCAAATATAAGTCTCACAAAAGATACTTCCTTCGCTTATCTGAATGACATTAGCGATCCTGTACTTCTATCAGTTTCGCCTGTAGACAGCTCCAAGATCCACATTAGTGACATTGTAGGCAAAATCGTGCTTACTTTTGACGAAAACATAGCATTAGGCACAGGCACGATCAGTTTTGGCCCTGCTACTGTGAGTCCTACTATTTCAGGTAAAACTCTTGTAATCGGCTATACAGGCTTAGCATACAAAACACCCTATGTTTTGACCATACCTGCCAATATGATCAAAGACATCTCTGGCAATACCTACAAACAAATGATTACACTGCACTACACTACCAATCCAAGGGATAGTATAGCACCTGTTCTCAAGTCACAATCTTTAACCGAAGGAGCTACAGCCGTAGCCATTGGTGGTAGCTTATATTTTAACTTTGATGAAATTGTACAACAGAAAAGCCCAGTTACTCTGAATGGCAATCCAGTAGTTCTTTCATTTAACGGTAGTATGGTCGGTATCAACTATACCAATCTAGAGTACAGCACTAACTACAAGTTAGAGATCCCTACTGGTGCGATCACCGATACTTGTGGCAATGCCTACTCTGGCCTTACATTAAACTTTACTACTAAAGATTTCGCAGCGAAAGACTTTGACATCATCGTGGCAAAAGATGGCTCTGGTGATTTCACTACTGTACAAGCTGCGATCAATGCTGTAACGGATAACTCAAACCAAAGAACTTTTATCTATCTGACAAACGGTGAATACATTGAAAAAGTCTTGATTCCTGCTACCAAACAAAATATTAGTCTTGTTGGACAGGACTCAGCAAAAACCATCATCTCTTACAATGACTACGCTGGTGGCGCTGGTGGTACAGATTTGTCGTATACTATAGACATTAAAGCGGCTGGCTTTTATGCAGAAAACATCACCTTTAAAAACACTTGGGCAACTACTGGTAGTAACAACAACCAAGCGGTAGCATTGATGACTGAAGGCGACAGACAAGTATTCAAAAACTGTAGGGCAATTAGTTTCCAAGATACACACTATCCTAAGGTTGCCAATACGAGGAACTATTATACAAACTGTTTCATACAAGGTGCTACTGACTTTATGTTTGGTGGTGCTACTGCATTTTATGAGTCATGTACGATCAATTGTGTCAATGGTGGCCAGTACGTGACTGCACCATCGACCACTACTAAAGAGTTTGGTTTAGTATATAATAATTGTACGATTACTGCCAATTCAAATGTCGCTACTCAAGCTTACTATCTGGGCCGCCCGTGGAAAGACTTTGCTAAAACCGTATGGTTGAATACGAAGATGGGCGCACATATCAAAGATATAGGATGGTCGGTGTGGACTACTACAGGCGATGATGCTGATAATCAATTAACTGGTTTCTATGCTGAATACAAAAGCATGAACCTTTCTGGCACATTGATCAGTCCTATACGTGCAGCTTGGGGTAAACAATTGACCGATGTACAAGCCGCTCGTTATACCATTGACAATGCCTTCAACTATGGTACTGGTTCAAACACGTGGAATCCACTTCCTTACTCCACAGCTCCAGAAGCTCCAAAGAACTTTACCGCTGATGGCGGAATGCTGTCATGGGACGCTCCTAAATATGCAGTTGGCTATGTGGTATTCCGTAACGACACTGTAATCGCGACAACGACAGCCACGCACTATATGGAAACAAAGACTACTGTCGCAACTGATGTGTATAAAGTAAGGGCAGTAAACGAATATGGTGCACAAAGTGAAGTAGCGGGTATTGTTTCAGGTACCAATGACCAATCAATGGTAGAAGGCATCGTATATCCAAACCCTTTCAGCGAAACCTTGAACATCAAGAACGAAACTGCAACACTAGAGTTTTATGCATTGGAAGGTCAGTTGATCAAACGTACCACTGCACAAAACACGGTGGATACTCATGAGCTTAAGTCTGGCACTTACATGCTCAAGATCATAGGCCTAGATGGTAAAACATCTATCCATAAAGTAGTAAAGAAATAATACTAAAGTATATTCACAAACAAAAGCGGCTGCCCATTTTGGACAGCCGCTTTTGTTTTGTATCAAATGAACTTATCTATACTAATGTAATCGAGATGACTTGCAATGACAGGGACAATCCAGTCGATCTATTTGAGCCGCTCAATTTGCTCTTTTGTCAACCCCGTGAACAGTATAATTTTATCAACGGATTCTTTAGCTTTAAGCATTTCCTTCGCCACTTTCTCTATACCTTTCTCTATGCCTTTCTCTATGCCTTTCTCTATGCCTTCCGCAATACCCTCTTCCTTGGCGGTATCCAATGAGTTCTTCAGGTCACGGTAATATTTCAAACTATCCTCGTACGAACGTACCTGGTCGGGGGTAAAACGAGCTATCTCGGCTGTTTCAAATACCTTTTCAAAGATCCGCTCTTTCAGTTTTTCGGGTACCCTGTCCAGCTTGTTAAGATTTTGAAGCACAAACAACCATTTCTCAAAACGGGTACTTAACTCATCAACAGTTTTGTTGAACTTGGGCATTTCCAAGTAAATGAAAGTCAGTTTGTCGTAAAAAACCTTCTTGGTTTCTATGTCTGTAAGCTTTACATCATATCGCAACTTATCAGACTCGTCCTTGTCTGAGTCAAACACGAAATCTAAGATGGCAATGGTATAAACGGCTTTCAGTTCGTAGTCCCAATCGGCCCGCTTGGCTTGTTCTCTTATTGGAAATGTGGAATAGTAGACTGTTCTATCCTTAAAAAAATTCTGTTTCGACTTCTGTAGTTCTACTATAAATTTCTCACCTTTTTCGTTTTCACAGTACAGGTCAAAGATGGCTTTCCTATCGGTATCACTTATCCCTAGTTGCTCGGTCTTTAGGTAGGTCAGATCTTTAATATGCCCTTGCTCATCCTTGAGCAACTCGTTCAAGAAGTCAAGCAACAAATCCTTGTTCATTTCCTCACCGAACAGCTTTTTAAATCCGTAATCAGTGAAAGGATTGATGTACTTTTCTATAAATTCCGCCATAACCTAAATTATAAGACAAATATATCAAAAATTACAAGTTGCGTAAAGTGTTTCTATTGCGATATGATGCATGAGAACTTATATAAGCCGTCATCTCCATCCCTTCACAATATAGTAAACAGCTATAGACCATGCCGAGAAAAACCAAGCCCAGCCAAGCATGTCCAAACCATGAATTTGCGATACTATGGCCCAGGTAAAAAGGCCCCCTAAGAAATAAATCCCTACCAAGCTCCAATAGGTCTTCAAATTCCCCAACGGCTTTTGCTGATTCAAACGTACAATGGTCTGAATCAAAGCTAAGACCAACTGTATGGCTCCGACTACAAACTGAGCCATTAAAACTAGTATTAAAAGATCATCATTGGAAGACATGAGTAAAACCATCTGGATATTATTGTGTTTATACCTCAAATATAAATACAATTTATCAGACTTTAAACTCAGCCCAAATACTCAAAGTATGGCTAAGCCAACCATAAAGTCAGATCCCTAATCCGCCTTTAGCTTATCAAGTTGCTCCTTGTCTAACCATACCGAAACGGATCCGTCTTCACAGAAGAAATTTCCCCAGCCACTTTTGTTGATCTGTACTTCTTTTTTGCAATGCCCCAATACATCCACAAAGGTCTTCCCTGCATGTTTCTGCCCTATTTCCATACTTTTTGTACCACCCCCATCATTGCTCAATACTACCGCCAATGCAGTAAAATCAGTCTCGGCTAAGCCTATGCGTGTCCAACCTATGCAACGTTCATGATCGAAATAGTCATATTGATCTCCGTAGGCAAATTTCTTTCTGCAACGTAACATTGTTTCCAAACAATCTACCTTGGCCAATATGACTTCATGATCTTGCCCGTCTGCCCCCTTATCAGTATAGCCTGCACTATACAAATCTGCAAAGAATACACAAGGGATTCCCTCCCTGCGCAAGAGCATAAGAGCGTACGCATGTGGCTTAAACCAATAATCCACGGGAGACTCCAAAGCCTGAAGTGGTTGAGAATCGTGGTTTTCCACCAAGGTAATGCTGCGCATTGGATTCACCTTTGTAAGGGTTCCGTCAAAAATAGTCCTCATGTCAAAACCACTTCCAGACTGTGATGCCCTATACATGTTAAAATGCAAGGGTGCATCAAATAGTTGAATCCGCCCTTGAGTAGCATCGATAAATCTGTTCAGGCTTTGTACATTATACTCCCAATATTCCCCCATGTAAAATATTTCCTTTTTGAATTTCTTATTCAAATGGCCAATCCATTCATTAAAGAAAAATGTGGGAATATGTTTCACCGCATCGAGCCTGAAGCCGTCAAACTTCACCTGTTTTAAAATCCACTCAGCCCAGTATTTCAATTCGGCCCTGACTGCGGGATTCCTAAATTCTATATCCGAAAACATCAAATAGTCATAATTACCATTTTCGTGGCTCGACACTTCCTGCCAATCGGCACCGTACGGGTTCCTGATCGAAAATATTGCCTTTTCATTGTTCCTTGCATCCCAGTCCACACCGCTGAAGCAAGACCTGTCCCATATGAAATTGGAATAGGTCGTTCCCCTACCCGGAAACACAAACTTGGTATACGCTTCTATCTCGTAAGGTTCCGAGATTACCTCAGTCCTATTGTTGGGATTTACTTTTACTACGGTTACCACTTCCTTCTCATCGGCACCCGCCTTGTGGTTCAATACCGCGTCAAACAACACCTTCATACCATGTTTATGTACAGCCTTTATGGCCTCGTCCAATTGCTTACGATCACCATACTTGGTCCTTACGGTACCCTTTTGGTCAAACTCCCCCAAGTCAAACAAATCATAAGGACTGTACCCTACCCCATTTATACCATCCTCTGTTTTAGATGATGGCGGTAGCCAAACCATTGAAAATCCCAAATCAGCAAGATGCGCTGCCTGCTCGGTCAGGAACGTGTAAAGACTTCCATCATTGGGGTAATACCAATGAAAAAACTGTAAAATCGCTAAGTTATTTTCCATCATCTTAAAGTTTAGAATTGTACCACATACCCATCCTTAGGCCCTTCTTATGCCATAGCCGATGGTATATTGAAATTTATTGAGGGAATAACTGCTAGGTTTTACAAAATGTTTTAGACTATGTCATATTCAATGCTATTGAGTTAAGAAAAATGAACTGCAAAGACTAAAACAACCGAGTCCCATAGGGACTTCATGATGACATATTGATAACAATGACAAAATGATTGAAGAGAAAGTCACGTAGTGACGGCATATCGGTAGCGACCATAGTCACAAGCACTACTAAGTCACGTAGTGATGATATAGTTATGCCTATTTAAGTTTGAGGTTGACTATTATGAAAAATATGTTTTCAAGGATCCAATGTCTACATAAGGGAAGTAACTATATGCATAAAGCAACACTATGCCGTCACTACGTGACTCGGACTTGTTGTGTGATCATTTCTACCAATATATCGTCACTACGCGACTTACATAAGACATGATACTTGATAAAATTGGCTCTAACCGAGTCCCGTAGGCTTCAATAGGATACATCTTTGGAAACCTAACGACATTAAAGTTTAAAGTACCTTGGAGGATTGAACTAAAAGAGGAAGGCTGAAAAAGCACCCTATCCCAAACCGCTTTTTCTTATCGCAAATCAGGTCCAATCGTAGCAACAGTCCCTATTCTTTTAAGCTCCACGTGTACCTCGGTCATACCCGCATCCATTACTTCCACTTCTCGTTCTTGCGACACATAGCCAGCTTTGCTAAACAGCACCCTTACCAAACCGATCTTTACCTTTCTACTACGGTATTTGCCTTCGCTATCGGTATGGCAAGCGGCCACTTTCCTGTCGAGCACCTTAATCTTCACACGTACCAGTGCTTTGTCGCCACAAGTCACGATACCCACAAGTTGTCCCTTGCCATCCCTATCTTTGCGAATGGCCCTGCGTATAGTGCTTTGATCAAAAAACATCAGGCATTTCCTCGGATCGTCTGCAAAGAGATAGCCAATATAAAATATATTGCGAAGGAGCTGTATCTCAAGCGCCCTACGGCTCTCTGCCGTATCTGTAATCGCGTTGGAGATCAGGGCCTTCTTATCCAGCTGTGCAGTCCTCGCTTCTTTATAGTCGTCTCGATACTTGCGAAACAATGCTACAAACTCCGCCCCTAAGACTTCTTCATGCTTTTCTGAAACACTCAGAAAGCGTTCCATCAAGAGATCTATCCTATTCTTGTTGGCATGGTGGTACTCCTTCATTCCCGAAGGGAAAAACATAATGTAGGTAGCGCTATTACTGTCAAACTTACTACGTATCGTACCTTCATGTTGGCTGATAGAAGCCTTAAAAGCTTTCATGATCAAATTTACCTCTAGTGTTTTCACCTTTTTATTGACAGCCTGATGAACTTTAGTAGACCTCCCCTGTATAAAGGCGTCGCAAAGCTTTTCTGTTTTCTCAGCTATGTCTTTTAACTGTTCTGCATACTCTCCATTCTGAATATGCGACAAATGTATTCTGGCAAAGCGCTCCAAGTTTTTATCACTGATATTATCTGCCTTAAAATAGTTCTTGAAAATATTCTCCAGATTGATCATAACACAAACTATGCTTTAATATTTTTATATCGTTGCCTAAATTTATATTCTATATCTTACTACTAATTATTAGTATAAGTACCTTTCTAATAATATTATTATTTCAACTTATAATCTATTATAAAAACTATTTATAGCTTAAGAACAATTATTCAGTATATAGTTATATAAGTTTATTATAAATATTAAAATTAATTATAAATAATAATAATATTTTATAATTAAATATATAATTATAAATACAATATCATAATCTATTATAATATATACTATTAACATAAACTATTAATTAAAATTAATTATATAATTATACCAAATAATAATATATTAATTATAATAAATTATAACTTAAGTCTATAACATATAATATTATTTAAAATTAATTACAATAACTATATAAATTTACAAATTATCATAATAATAATTTGTAATATACTAATTAATAATATATACTTATTTATAAATTATTATGAATAATAAGTAATAATATCAATATATCTAATAATATTAATTTACTCTATTTCATAAACATAAGATATCTACCATAGCACTACAAAATACCTCTTACAGATGAAAGGATGGCTATTTAATGATACCTGCATATAGTTACATAAAAAAGGGGCACCGATAACGATGCCCCTTGGCCTTTCAAATATTGTGATACCTTAGCTTAATGCGCTTACATTATGGAGCATAAAGCACCATCTTGTAAATCGATTTGTCTTTGGTACTGAGTTTTACCACATACATACCTTGTGAGATATTCTGCGCATTGAACTCTATGCTCTGCCAGCTATTACCTGCGACTTCGCCTTGGAGCAAGTTATTGATACGCAAACCTTGTAGGTTATACAGTTCCACACTCACATAGTCACTTGCTGGCAAGTTAAACTCTATGTTGAGCTTATCTGCAAATGGGTTCGGCCTAGTGATGAGCGTGATGCCTTGTTCTTCAAGTAGATCATCGGCATCTACGTTGGTCACTACGGTATCCTTAGACACTTTCACACAAACTTCGCTGGTGGTTTTCAATGCTTCCGCGTTGTCTACATGGTCAAAGGCCCTAGTAAACATACAGTAGTTAAAGCCGTCTTCGCCTTTGAATACATAACTAGAATCCACCGAGATATCAGAAGCCCACAAGGTATATGGATCACCGCCTTTAGAGACGTATAAGTTGTAAGACTTCACTCCACTACCCTTGAGGTCGTCTGTAGCCGTCACCTTAATTGGTCTTTCCAAACCAATGATTGATGGCAATGCATTGAGCTGAGAGGTCGGAGCCACTGCATCTATAGTATTTACCCACAGATTGGTCTCTATAGGATCGTTCTCATCAAAGAAAATCTTCGCTTTAGCTGTAATAGAGTCTCCTGTAACCACCGTACCTGACGGCTTGATGGTATAGTTTACAAAACCTTGACCATCGCCTTTAGCATTATTTACCGGCAAGAAGCCTACCAATGGATTGCTTGGTGGCAAACCTGTTGCAGGGTCTATGGTTTGCAATACCCAGAAGAGTTCACCTTTAACCACATCCACACCAGCTGTTACCTCTACGTTGTAGCCCAAAGAATCTTTCAAATCCAAGACCGCAAAATAGCTCGACTGATTTGCAGGTACACTGAAGTTCCTGTTTGCAAAATTGAAGTCGCTCACCCTAAAGCTCAAAGGATTGAGGTTTGGATGTACCTTCTGACGAACGATGACACGCTGTGCTGCTGTTGTAGCATTGATAGAGTCGTTTTCAAAATGTATCGAGTAAGGCAATGTAGCCGAAGCCGCGACCATTTGCCCTGGTCCGTAACTGGATGGGCCTATGATCTCGTTAGGGTCACATGAGCTTACCACTGGTGTACAGATCACTTTTTTGGCGGCACAGTTGGCCAAATCTAAGAGCCCACTGATGCAATCAGCACCATTGATCAAATCGTCTACGATATCTTTGCCCGGATAATTAGGCCCTCCTATCGCTTGGTTGATACAATCGCCGATTTTCAAGCCACAAATCAAACTCTTCACGGCTGGGGTCCAACCTTCTATGTCTCCGTCTATGAACGTACCAGGAATACTGGTGATCGGGCTCAAGATCGCATCTACACAAAGTACGGCTGCATTGAGACCACAATAGTCTTTCGTTAATTTCTTCGCAATCTCTATGGGCAAGTCCTTCTTAGGATTTGCTAAACCACCCTTGAGGAGGTCGAGTACGTTTTCACACAGATCGGAACCACCTCCTGAGCTTTGACCGCAACCACCCGGGCCACCCGGACCTGGGCCACCACCTGGACCTGAACCACCACCTGGGCCTGTACCACCTGGACCGCTACCGCCTGGACCTGGAGCACCACCTGGACCTGGAGCACCGCCACCGCTGTTACCGCCGCTGCCGCCGTTTCCACCTTGGCCGCCAGTACCACCACTAGAACCGCCGCTACCGCCAGAACCACCGTTGCCGCCAGAGCCGCCGCTACCGCCGTTTCCACCAGAGCCGCCGTTTCCGCCGTTTCCGCCTGTACCACCGCCTTGGGAGCCAGAGCCATTTCCTCCTGCACCACCAGAGCCACCGTTACCACCAGGGTTACCGTTGCTTCCAGCACCACCGTTTCCGCCGTTACCGCCGTTACCTGGAGGCGTTACGCCATTACCTGGCCCTCCTGGCCCACCTGGACTACCCGGCTCGCCAGAAACACCTGGGGCACCAGGTACACCGTTTTGGCCCACACCAGGCTTAAAGGCTTTGAATGCCAAGAACAAGGTATCTGTTACTGTGGTCGCACTTGCTTTGTTGAGTTTCAGATAGAAGTAGCCTCCATAAATTTTATTAAAGGCCGTGAAGTTCGTAGCATCTATCAAGAACTTGTTGGCTGCAAAATTGGTAATGCCTGCCGTAGCAATGGCTATAGGCCATGTGGTATCTGCTGCTGGATACCAGCCCCCTACCATACCAGGTGAATTACTGTATGACAATGATGCGAAATATACTTGGAATGGATTTGCCGACGTTGCGCTAATGTCTAGTGTACCGTTTACCCTGATCAAATCCCAACCCGGGTCCATACCAGCTATGCCCTTAGCACCTGAGTATCCTGGCCAGTAGTTCGACTTATTGATTTCGACCAAATAGCTTCCACCTGGTGCAAAGCTGGTGTTGCCGTTGATGATCTGCGTACCTGGGCTATTACCTGGATTGAATGTATAAGTCTGGTTATTGGTGTTTGTTGATGAAGTAGTGTCTACATACAAGAGACACTTCCAGTCACAAACCTTCAAGCCTACGGTATCGTCTGGCGTAAAGAGACCTGCTTCAAAATAGTTCATAAACATGGTGTCTCTGAACATTTTGATGCCTTTAGAAGCGATATCTACCAACTTATAGTTCCTATCAGCATGGAAGTATTCTGGTGAAACGAGTACGTTTTCCCTTACATAATCCACAAATGCCGCTTGGTACCTCACAAACTGGCTGGTCTTGTACCCGAAGGCTCTTGGTTCTATCGGGAACGAATTGCCTTTAAACCCATTTACATAAAAACTAATTGTAAATTCTTCGTCGGGTGCAAGGTGCAAGCTTAGGAATGGAATAAGCTTAAAGTTGTCTTTGCTGTACCAGTCACCTGCATTAGACAGATAACCTCTTTTGTGATAATTGCTTTGTTTGAGCACATTACCCGTAGTGGTTACTTCAGTGATATTCGCAAAGTAAGGAATACTAAAATCGCCCTGTACTACTGGAATATCTATGTTCGACACGTTTTTCGCTTTGAAGGTAAAGAAGCCCGATTGACTGATCCTAACTTGGTTAGGCACGAGTGGCACAAAGTCGAGCACATAACCCGAAGATGCCTGCACTGTAAGTCCATTAACCAATTTCGTCTCTACATTACCTGGATTCACCGCCACTAAGTCATAAACACCTACCGGCACTGTGTTCAAAGTCCATCTTACTTGGAGTTGGGTACTGTTTACAAACTTGATGAGCTTAGCCGTGCTTACCGTTACATTCGATTTGTTTCTGATCTGAATCACTGTATTGGCCTTAAAGCTCGCTCCGTAGATACGTGCTGAAACTTCGTCTTGTCCAGCCACCGATGGTGATGATTTCACAATAGAGAATGACAGGATCTTCGCCAAGATCGTGATTGGCTGACTCACCGAGATGTCCTTGCTTTCTACCATGAGGTAATAGGTACCCGCTTTGGTTTCTGAAAGCAAGAGCTCCTGGTTCAATGAGTTCACATTGATTCCCGTAGCATCATAATCATACGGTGTCGGGATCCTGTCGTAGGCCAAGTATACGTAGTTTTTACCTGCAGCATTTGTTGACGAACTCGTAAGTGTGACGAGGAGATCTTGACCAGCAGTAACACTGATCTTGTAGTATTGTGCCGCTGCAGGAACCAAGGTTGCGTTTTTAACAACATTGATCGTGAGTGGGTTTGCGTCTACTGCAATGGTGCTCGAGGTAGTCTTTTCATTATTATTGTATTTGTTTTCAGAAACCGTTCCTAGGATGTTAGTTCTCACCAATCCATAATAAGCACCGGCCTTAGGTACAGATACGGTACCATCAAAACTTGACTGTAATGAATCGCCTGGGGCAATAGCCACATTGGTCACTTTTTTCGAAGCAATCAATCTGTCTACATCACCTTCGTAGCTGGTATTGCCAGAGAGATAAAATGCATCTGTTAACGAACCAATGGCTGGGTTGGCTCCTGTGTTCTTCACGGTATACGTTCCTGAAATATTCTCTCCCACTACCGCCGTGTTGGGCGCTGTGATTTTAGAGACGATCAAATCTGCCGGTGGATTCGCCGAAATCGGTGTAATGGTCACCACTTTACTCAGTGTATTGTTGTTTTCAAGGGTTCCTTCATACACTTGATTGCTGTTGTCTGCTTTCAGGATCACGAAATAGTTACCCGACAAGTACGCAGGTACCGAGATAGAGATGCTATCGCTATAGCTCGCTCCTGGCGCTAGAACACCGAGATGTTGTTTAGAACCTGATTGACTTGTAGTTATGTTAGTTGCCGAGGTACCAAAATACGCACCATCGTACCACTCATTCACATATGAAGTTCCTGTACCTTGATTCTTCACCGTGTATTTCAAGTAGAACTGTGTACCTGAGTAGATCTTAGCAGGTGGTGTACCAATACTGGTAATAACTAGATCAGCACTTGGAGAAAGGGTTACATTGACTGCCTTAGCGAGGAAGTTATTACTTGAGATGGAATCATTGGTAATAACTCTGTTTTCATCCAAATACAAGATCAAATAATACTTTCCAGAGATACCATTGGGAATACTAACCGATAAGCCTGCGGAATACGTAAGACCTGGTGCCAATGCGCCATTCTTAGGATAGTTTTTCAAATACTTATCTTGCTTGTCAAAGATGGAGTCGGTAGACCAATAGACACCATCACCCCAATAAGAAACCTTAGTGTCCCCTTTGCCTAAGTTGGTTCCTTCCCAAGTCAAGGCCAAATCCCTGCCCGAGAGTACAGTAGTAGGCACAGTGAATGTTTTCACGGCCAAGTCTGGCTTCTTCACCACCGGTACAATGATCGGATCTGCGGGACTTACCAGCGAAGACCCTGAGCTACCAGCTGCCTTAGAGGTTGCAATGTTGTTGTTTTCTAAATTGTGCTCATATATATGATTGTTTACATCGGTGATCACAAAGAAGAATATTTTTTTAGAAGCGGCGGCATCAGGAAGTGTGAATGACTTCTGCAAGGTCAAAGATTGACCCGCAGCTAAATCTGTATCTACAGACAGATCTCCAAGACCGATGAGTTTCCCTGAAGTAATTACAGAGTCTTCAGAGAAATAGACACGGTCACTCCAATAGTCGGTGATGTTGCCAACACCTTGGTTTTTGGCGGTCCAAGAAAGCGTAAAGGGCACGCCTACTTTCAAGCTCGCTGGTGCGGTGATCTTGGTAGTTACCAAGTCTACAACTGGTGCCAATGTTACCACAATAGTCCCTATGCTTTTACCTGTATTGTTGCCATCGTAAGTATATTCAAACACATCGTTTTTAGCATCAATCTTTACATATACATAGTAGTTGCCCGTAACCCCGTCAGGAAGTTTAAAGCTCAATTGCGAAGTATAACTTTCTGAAGGATCTAAAGTAACGCCATTGCTGTACACTACAGAACCTACTGCCAATGCATTTGCCTTATTGAATACTGCGTCTTTAGAAATGAAAACACTATCATACCAAAGGTTTTCCCTTGGTGGATTAGCACCTTGATTGGTTCCTTTCCAAGAAACGGTAATGTTTTGACCTGATAGTGCCGAAGCAGGTACATTGATCTGCGAAGCGATTAAATCTGCTGGAGGGGTGAGACTTACGTCAATAACGCCACTCCTCCTGATGTTATTATTTGAATATGGCCCTTCAAACGGATTGTTCACATCATTGGTCCATACATATATATAATACTTGCCGTAGTACGTATGAGGCAGTTTGATGGGTGCTGACCTCGTGTAGCTACTATCCTCGTCAAGATAGTCTTTGCCCGCAGTGAGGTTACAGGTGTTGCCAAACTTAACTTGTATGGTTGCCATATCCGTAGATTTAGCAGTACTAAACACAGAATCGGCCGAAATGAATATTTTATCATTCCATCCTCTTGAGAAACATGGGTCTAAAATAGTGCTAGTACCATTGATCACTAAATCCCTTGCTTGGTATCCCTCAAAGATATATCTACCAACTGCTCGTGCCTCTCCGTAGTTGATCACTTTATAGGTGGTAGTAATGGTGTTTCCTCCAAAGGCCGCCGAAGGCACACCAATAGATGCTACACGCAGATCGGGCAGTTTACCAAAATCAACTGTGATCGGACTATATACATAGTTGTTGTTTTCATTAGACTCTGGAATACCAAAGCCATGAGCACCCCTCTTTCCGCCAGGCACATTACATTCTGCAACTGTCCAACAATATGCATCGGCATTGTCAACAATCACAAATAGATAATAGCTACCTGTGTATTGTGAGGGAAGTGTAAAGGACTTGTTCTGCACATAGCTTTGATTTGGCAGCAAGAACGATTGATTTGGGTATGATGCTAAAAGAATATCATCCCCAATTCTCAAATCTATATCAGTAGACAGATATACATATTCTGTCCATGTTTTTGCTTGTGTACTTCCCAACCCAATGTTATCAACGGTATAGGAAATTGCCATGTTTTGACCTGCGGTTACCGAGGTTGGATATTGCAAGTTAGAGACCCTCAAATCTGGCAAGTCCACCGTATTGTTTACACTGAATTTCTGGATCGGACCGTCAGTACTCAAGCAGTTGTTTTTAGAGACTACCTGCCATTTGTACAGTGACTGGCTCGCCAAACCGCTCCCTATGGAAACATTGATATCGGTAATGTTTGAGAAATACGGAGTACTTGGACGTGCAGTGGCGGCATCTGGCCATACGTACACGTCGTAGCGCAATGTATTGCTACCTGGCAACCATGACAAGTTGATTGGCAATGGCAAGTCCAAGCTGTTGTTAGCAGGGGTCATATTGTTAACCACCGCAGGTGCTACTGGTGCTTTTACTTGTACTGTTACAGTACTTGTCGGATTAGTTAATTTACAAGAGTCTTTGGCAGTAACTGTAACGGTATAAGTTCCGATGTTCACCCAGTTTACTGTGGCAGTATTTCCCGATGTGGTCAATACACCTCCTCCTGAGATCTTCCATTGGTATGCAACACCTGAAACTACAGGTACACTGTATTGCTGGGAACCAGTACATACATCCAGATTTCCTGAGATGGTATCTGGCTTGCTTGCCGACACACAGAAATTCTGAGTGATGGAAGTGGTAGCATTGTAATTGGTATTTCCTGCCTGACTAGCGGTGATACTCACCTGACCAGCTCCGTCGATATAGATAATATTTGAAGTTATATGCACCGGTCCAGTTACTGTATAGCTGATCGGCAATCCAGAGCTTGCTACTGCACCTGAAATAAACGGTGCATCGCCATACACTTTTGCAGGGATGGCAGGGAAGCTTAATGTTTGATTGGATTTCTCTACTGTAAAGGTTCTTGTTACTGAAGTGGCGGCATTGTAGGTGGCATTACCAGCTTGTGTGGCAGTCACTGTCACCGATCCCGCACCTGTAATGGTTAAGACGTTACCACTTGGGCTATTTAAGGTGGCTGGTCCCGATACTACATAGGTGATGGGCAAGCCTGAACTTGCCGTAGCCCCCAAGGTAATAGGTGCATCGCCATAAGTGAGATTCGCCAAGGCAGCAAACGTAATCGTCTGAGCCGTTTTGGCTGGCAATATAGAGAATACTGCATTGCTTGAATCTTTAATACTTGCATCGGTAAGACTTGTTACTTTGATTCTATAATTGGAACCTTCCGTCAGTGAGGCTGGAATCGTCCATGAATAGCCGTCGTTATTGGCTAGAGAACTCACTATTGCCGTCCAAGAAGTTCCACCGTTGGCAGAGTACTCCACTTTCACATTGGCACCTACGGAGCCATTACTCTTCCATGAAATGTTCCGGGTTTCGCCTTCATACCAAGTTTCACCCCCATTAGGACTGTTTACTACGATAGATGGCTTAGCAATATTGAATACCGCATTGCTCGAATCCCTAATAGCGGCATTGGTGCTTGATGCGATTTTTACTTTGTAGTTGCTTCCTGGTGTTAATGAGGTAGGAATCAACCATGCATACGATCCTACATTAGAAGTAGCTGCTGTTATGGTATTCCAAGTGCTACCGTTATTGGCAGAATATTCCAACTTCACTGAAGGATCTGAGATTCCTGTCTGAGCCCAAGTAATGTAGGTTTGCTGGCCCAAATACCACGTCTCGCCACCGTTTGGCGATTGCAAAGTAAGGATAGGATTGGCAAAGCTAAAGTTGGCATTGCTGGAATCCTTCACCAAAGTACTCAATGAATCGACCACCTTAACCAAGGCTTTATTGGTCGCTGTCACGTTAGTTGGGATCAACCAATCGTAAGAAGCCGTATTATTTGATGTAGCAATTGATTTCCATGAAGTACCATTATCTACTGAATAGCTGAGTTTGACTTTATCAGAGTACAAGCCCGTATTGGTCCATGTAATCTTTTTGGTTTGTCCACCATACCAAAGTTCGCCACCGTTAGGGGCTGTCAATGTGATGATTGGCATAGCAATCGTAAAGGGCACATCGCAGGAATCTTTATTGGTAGGATTGGCAATGTCTGTAATCTTGATGTAACAACTTACTGAAGGAGTAATGGTGTTGGGAATCTTCCAGAAGTAATTGCCTGTGTTGTTAGCAGATGGGTTAATGATAGAATAGGTCTTTCCACCATCTGCAGAAAATTCAATCTTCACGTTGCCAGTTGTGCCAAAGCCATTCCATTGTATGGATTTAGAATCTCCAATATACCAAGTCTGTCCATTGTTGGGTACAGTGATCCCTACTTCCGGCTTCAAAATCGTAAAGGCTGCATCATTTATGTCCACACTCTGTGAATAAGTCAAAGAAGTTACCCTAATGAATGCATTGGAAGAAGAGTTAAGTGTTGGAATGGTCCAAATATAAGTACCAGAATTGGGAGTACTTGCTATGACTACCTTCCAAGTAGTGCCGCCATCCAAGGAATAGTCAATTTTTACTGTACTTGAGGTAGATAAACCTAGCGTACTCCAAGTAATGTTTTTGTTTTCACCTACGTGCCAAACTTCGCTACCCGTATTTGGGGTAAGCACCTTAACCACAGGATATGAGATCTTGAAGGATGCATTACTCACATCATATACAGTAGACGAATCTACCACCGAACTCACCCTAAAAAGTGCAGTATTGGTTATTGTATTTGGTACTGTCCAAGCATAGTTACCATAGTTGTAATATGAATTACTGATGGGAATCCAAGTAGTACCATTGTTTGTAGAATAATGCAGCTTCACATAATTGGTAGCCAAGTTAGAGGCTGTCCAATAGATAGTTTTGCTCTCACCCACATACAAGGTCTCCCCACCATTTGGTGCCGTAATTGTAATGGTAGGATTGTTATTGATCGCAAAAGGGCTGTCATTATAGTCAATCACACAATTCTTTGAGTAATCATAGATTTGGATCAGACAGTTGGACGCCACTGTATTTGCTGGCAATAACCAATTGAAGGATCCTGTATTCGCAACGTTATTAGCGGCATTGCTAGAAGGATCATATACCCAATTCCAATTAGCACCTCCATCCAGAGAATACCTGATAGAAATATTACCTACAGTTCCCGAATTGATCCAAGTAATTGTTTTTACAGTACTTGAAGAAATCGATTCTCCGCCATTAGGCGACGTCAAAGTAATGTTGTTGGGCGATAAGGCTATCGAGAAATTGGCATCACTAGAGTCCTTGGCCAAAACTGATGAAGCATAGTACTCACGTACTCTTACCTTCATCTTATTGGAAGCTATTGAGGGGACTGTCCAGTTATAGGTGTTGGTATTGTCTCCAATGTAGTCGTAACCAATGTTGAGCCAGTTTTTACCCCCATCTATTGAGTAGTCTAGATAGACATAATCTTGAATACCTTCTTGGCTCCAAGTAATGGCACTCGTACCACAGCCAGGTAGTGATTCGCCCCCATTTGGACTTAAGACCTTAATAAACGGCTTAGCAATGGTAAAGACCGCATTGCTGATATCGTAAATACTTGCATCTGAGGCAGCCTTGATACGAATCAATGCTTTGGTGCTGGTAACTATAGGAATAGTCCATGAATAATTACCATAATTATACGCCGAGGTGTTGATGTTCACCCAAGTAGCGCCGCTGTCCAGTGAATACTCTAAGGCTACATAGTTGGTTGGCAAATTAGAAGCACTCCAATAGATGGTAAATGCCCTACCGGCATACCACTTTTCACCCCCATTAGGGCTAGTCAATGTAATGGTTGCATTGTTATTGATACTAAATGGTGCATTTGGATAGTCAAGAATACAATTTTTACTATAGTCGTAAACCTGTACTATACAATTGGTTGACACAATGTTCGCAGGGACCAACCATGTGAAAGTGCCTGTATTGGTGATATTATTTGCGGCATTTCCGCCTGCATCCCTCACCCAGTCCCAAGTGCTCCCACCATTGGTAGAATATCGAATAGAGATATTACCAACGGTGCCGGTATTGGTCCATTTGATTTCTTTTAGGGAACTGGAAGACCAAGATTCACCTCCATTAGGTGCAAGCACGGTGATATAGTTAGCGCCATTACTTACCGTAAAATTTGTATTACTCGAATCCTTTGCTTTGGCAATCGATTCGTAATATTCACGAACCCTAACCTTAAACTTATTGCTCACCACCGAAGGCACTG
This sequence comes from uncultured Cytophagales bacterium, assembly GCA_945957555.1. Lineage (GTDB taxonomy): Bacteria > Bacteroidota > Bacteroidia > Cytophagales > UBA9547 > CAMFLX01. The sequence continues at coordinate 6,194 of CAMFLX010000055.1, read as the reverse complement.
ACCATGCGTAGGTATTGGAGTTGTCCCCTATGTAGTCATAAGCAATGTTCGTCCAATTGACCCCTCCATCAACCGAATAGTCTATATAAACATAGTCTTGGATGCCCTCTTGGGTCCAAGTAATGTTAGCAGTGGAGCAACCGACCAAACTTTCACCACCATTGGGATACGTAACTACAATGCTGGGCATCTTTACAATGGTGGCCTTATCAGACACATCTTTGATGGTGGCATCGGCAGCGGCACTGATCTTTACCCATATTTTACCTACAATGCCTAGAGGAACCGTCCAAGAATAATTCCCATAGTTATAAACAGAATTTGTAATAGCCGTCCAAACGGCTCCGCTATCTAGCGAATATTCAATTTTAACGTAGGTCGTTGGCAGGTTCGATGAACTCCAGTAGATTGTATAAGCCCTTCCATTATACCAAGTTTCGCCACCTATTGGAGCAGTTATCGTTATCGTAGGATTATTATTTAAACTAAATACCTGATCAGAAACATCTTGAATACAGTTTTTAGAATAGTCATACACCTGTACCACACATTTCGAGCTCACGGTATTTGCAGGTACTAACCAAACATAGGAACCTGTATTCGCAACATTATTGGCAGCATTACCATTAGCATCTCTCACCCAGTCCCAAGTACTGCCCCCGTTTACCGAATAGCGAATGGATATATTACCTACTGTACCCGTATTGGTCCACTTGATGGTTTGTAACGAACTTGAAGGCCAAGCCTCTGCACCATTAGGCGCCGTAATCGCAAGATAATTGGTTCCTGGCGTTATGGTAAAATTTGTATTGCTCGAGTCTTTTGTGTTAAACGTAGTGGCATAGTACTCCCTTACCCTAATTCGCCCTTTAGTAGTAGTTATGGAAGGGACCGTCCAAGTATAGGTGTTAGAGTTATCGCCGACGTAGTCGTAAGCAATATTTACCCAAGTGGTACCACCATCAGCAGAATAATCTATATATACATAGTCCTGAATACCTTCTTGGTTCCAAGTAATTGTGGCTGTGTTACAACCCACCAAGGACTCTCCTCCATTAGGAGAAAGCACTGTAATGAAAGGCTGTGCGATAATAAAAGGCTCGCCGATATCATTAATAGCAGCATTGTCTACAGAACTCACTCGGATCAAACACTGTGCGGAAACGGCATTGGGAATGGTCCAACTATAGTTACCATAATTATAAGTGTTGGCAATGATGGTATTCCAAGAACTGCCATTATTGGTAGAATATTCGATCTTTACATAGTTAGTGGGCAAATTAGAAGCGGCCCAATATATGGTATAACTTCTACCCACGTACCACTTAGTGCCCGTTTTGGGTTGGGTCACTACGATTGAGGGGTTATTGTCAATAGTAAATAAATTATCGCTAAAGTCTACATTACAATTCTTGCTGTATTCATAAACCTGAATTATGGCTGTATTAGATGCAACGCCAGCAGGTACAAGCCAATTGAAGGATCCTGTATTCACAATGTTATTTGCGGCATTGCCATCCAAATCTCTAATCCAGTCCCAAGTAGCACCGTTATTAATGGAGTATCTGAGGGAGACGTTACCCACCGTGCCGGTAGTATTCCAAGTAATGATTTGAGAGGAGCTTGTAGACCATGATTCACCACCATTAGGAGCTGTGATCGCAATTTTATTAGCACCTTGCACTACGGTAAAGTTCGCATCACTAGAGTCCCTTACTTTTAAAGAGGATTCATAGTATTCTCGCACCCTTACCCGAAATTTATTGCTTGCTATAGAAGGTACTGGCCATGCATAAGAGTTGCTATTGTCTCCAATGTAGTCGTAGGCTATATTGGTCCAATTGACACCTCCATCATAAGAATAGTCTAAGTATACATAATCTTGAATACCGCCTAGCGTCCATGTTATGGTTTGGGTAGCACAACCTGTTAAGGTTTCACCTCCATTGGGAGAGGTAACTGTGATGAATGGCTTTTTGATGGTAAAGACAGCATTGCTCACATCAAAAGTTGCGGCATTACCATAGTCACTCACCTTTATAAGGCATTGGACAGAGGCTACATTAGGAACCGTCCAAGTATAAGTGCCAGTGTTATTGGCACCCGACTCTATAAGATTCCAAGTGCTACCGTTGTTGACAGAGTACTCCAACTTTACAAAAGTTGAGGCCAATCCAGAACTTGTCCATGTAATGGCAGTAGTCCTGCTGATATACACAGTCTCCGCACCATTGGGAGCGGTGACTTGTATACTTTGCGCGTAAGAAGAGAATGCTAAAACAACTAAAAGAGCACCTCTGAGAAGGATTTTTTGAATGATTTGCATGGTAAACTACAGGGATTAACTGTAAAATATTTAGTATTAACCTTCCAAAGTTAAAAACAAAATTCAAAAATCAAAATAAGGTCTAATAAATTGACTGCCTTATTTTTACCATATATTAAAATATTGCAAAAATAGCTTAGGTAAGTACAAAAACAACCACTATCCTCTCTAATATATCATCTAACAGTTTTCGATTATTAAATGTCAACACATTTTTACTTACCAAGATAATTAAATGTAATATTTCAACCAACAAACTTATTGATTATTGGAGAATATACTACTTATAACGAAATAATACCCTATTTCAGAATCATGTAGATTCCGTTATAAACAAAAAAGCAGGCCAAAGGCCTGCTCTTTTGCTAAATACTATTAAGACAATTACTGTTTAAGTAATTTATGATAATAGTAACCTTTATTGGATTTTAAATTCAAGATGTATGTACCCGTATACAAATGTGTTAAGTCTAAGTCTGTGAAAGACCCAATGTTTTCTTGTTCTAATACTACTTTACCAGTCAGGTCCGTGATCTTCAAATCTGTTCTATCTGCGCTAGGCATATTATTCTTTATCGTAAGCCTACCTACAGAAGGATTTGGAGCGATTTCGTACTCATTATTAGCTATTGAGATGATTTTGTCTGTTACCGATACAGGAAGCTCCACTTTAAAGTCATTACTGTAAGGAATATTCCCACCTACTCCTGACTGTATGGCTTCCATAACCAAAGACAAATATGCAAAAGGCGCATTCCAATTGATCGCAATCTCATTGGTAGAGTAACTACATTTAGCATCTGCATAAGATTTAGCTTTACCACCGGAAGGATAGGCTGCCACACCACAATCTGTTTGTGCATCCGTATTGGGACCTCCCACAATAAACCCTGGAATTGGATCAACGATACCATCAGCAGTAGAAATTCTGTGGTGGATGTTCATCGGTGAATTGCTGCCATAACCTGTGATGAAACTATAACCGGTAGCATTTCTACCCAAAATATAATCCATACTTGCAATAGCTGCCTTATAATAGCTGGAATCATTGGTGATGTCAAAGGCATTCAATAATATTACACCTTGCGTAGCAGCGACGCCATTACTACCCCAATAAAAATCTCCGTTACCCATTGGTACACGCATGGCACTAGAATTAGCGGCGGACCTGTATGTATTGGCCAAGGAAACCACCGCAGATTTAATCTTAGTAGTATCTGCAATAGGTGTTAAGCCAGCTCTTAGGTTGGCAAGTGTTAGATAGCCTAGTGCACGTACGTTTTGCCATCCAGGTATGCTTACTGTACTTGGCAAAGTTCCTGCTAAAGTATAAAATGAGTCTATTTTAGTAGTGGCATATAATTCTAGAGCCGCCCACTGGAATTCGTCAGTAAAGGATTTGTCACCATAGCTACCTGTATTAATCGTAGGACTTGTCAAGTCCCCTTGAACATATTCCACAGCAGGATTAGCCCTTGCCCAATTCCATGCGGCAATAGCTTGACCTGCATATTTCTGAGACAGACCAGGTAATTTATCCTCGTGTAATTTCACAATCCTGGCAGCCTGCGCCATCAAAGCCGCAAAATCAAGGGCAGAAGTGGTGCTTTTCTTAATTACATAACGCTTTTGAGTCACTGCACTTGGCATAATGTCTCCATCAAAATTTGGAGAAGTCAGCTTAAAGTACACACCCCCGTCATCAGGATCTTGCATAGAACTCAACCAGTCCATTTCCCAAAGCCACTCATCCAAAATATCAGGCAAGTTGTTATTACTTTCAGGAATGTTTAAGTTAAGCGTATCAAAATAACTCGCATAGTGCTCATACATAGCTGAGACAAGATAGGCCGAGACACCTGCATTCACTACATATTTATTATAGTCACCCGCATCTATCCAACCTTTGGCGCTATTGATCACAAAACCAGTAGGTCTATTGATAGTGGCTGCAGAATTATGAATCAAAACATTATTGTCTGGAAGGCCCAAAGGTCTGGTCCACTTTTCACCCCAAGGACTTACAATAGCCGTAGAAGCTCTCTGATAATAGAATGACTTCATGCCTGCCTTAGCTACTTTATGGTGAATTTCATTTGAGATGGAAAATAAAGAACCAAGCCCTACTTCTGGTGCATAGAAATAATAATTGCCTTCTTGTTTAAAATCCGAAAAGTCAGCAATTTTTACATTATCACCACTAGGAGCCCACACCGCTTGTGCACTTAAAGTTCCTTTATATACGGTATCTGTTTTGTTTTCGGCAAGAATATAGAACTTGTCGGCAGTACTCTTGTTGGCTACGGCTACTGTTTTAGGGCCATTCGGATAAAACCCTAATTGGTTGTGTGCAATAGAAGCATTAGGTGGCAATATACCAGTAGCGGCGCCAATTCTTAAATCATCAAAATACACATCGCCTGTAAATACTGGACTGTTGGCGTTAAAGAACACTACAACAGTACTTATTTTACTAGGATCTACCGGAGCAGATGATGGATACGACTGACTAAATCTGCCTAAAAAGTTAAACGTTAAATCTACGTAAGAACTTCCAGCGGCTAAACTGACAACTACCGCACTAGAATTTGTACTTTTCCCTAATGAATCCACAAAATCAATCCTTATTGTGATGGCCTTGGATGTTTTCACCTTAACCTTCAAATAAGGATTGTCTGTGATGTTGAGTTGGTTTGCCAAACTACAGGTAAAGGCTTTGTAAACTCCTGTTCCTCCAGCTGCATTAGTAGCTATTTTCATCTCGCCATTAGCTTCTGACAAATTATACGTTGTATCACCTTTCCAGCCATCCAACGTACCGTTTTCAAAATCGTCAGTGTAACTTATGTTTTGACTAAATATGTTGGCGCTCAATAAGAGTACCAGTGCCACTATTACCTTCATAATTGTTATCAATATATTTGTTTTCAAAAGCAAAGGTCTGCAATAAAAACAGAAAAAACAACGTAAGTAACTGTATAATAGATTATTAAATAAAATATGTATGAATGAAAATATCCTAAATAAGAAGCGCAAATGAAACATCAATACATTGATATACAGCAGTTCATATATTTATCACAATTTGCCGATCATGAACGAAAAAAACCTTCATTAAATACAAAATAATCTTCTATAACCTCAATTTGGGATCAGGAAATGGGTATGAGGAAAATGATAATGTTCAAATCTCTCCTAAAACATTTTTTGGAGCTGGTATCTGAATAACCGCTGCCGAGGTTGCCTAATTTGTGGGGCTTCCTTGTCGCACATCCGCCCAAATCAATGAAACGTTGCGTCTGAACGTAGCATGCTAAGAATGAATTCCCGTATTGCGGGACAGGCTCTGACAGTTCAATCATCAATTAATATAAATCCAATATATCTCTTATCCCACGCTCAGGTTATTCCAAGTCTATTAAATGTTCCCAACCGGCCTTCTTACTCTTGGGCTTGGTGGTTTTTTCTAGATCTTGAATCTTCTTTTTGAATACTGAGCATGATCTTTCAGAGACTTGGGTAGATCGACTGAGCTCCTCGGCAGTTACGGTTTTGTTGTTATACACCACATATAGTATATAAAAGGCTTCTGGGAGCGGGATCTTTACACCATGGAAGATCGTAAGTGCTGTTGCTGACTCTACATATTTACATTTAGCACATCTCTTGGCATAATCTTCATGAGGAATGTCTTTTTCACAACCACATTTGCCACATTTATAAGGTTTGTTTTTCCACTTTCTATTGGCCAGGAATTCCTTACAGATTTCTTCTGATCCGTACACTTCCTTAAACTCCTCTATAGAGGTCAACTTAGAGGCTGTCTCTTATACACATCTCCGAGCCCACGAGACGTAGAGGAATCTCG
>CAMFLX010000054.1 GCA_945957555.1 uncultured Cytophagales bacterium | reverse complement strand
TTCGTTACTTTAGGTTATAAAATTCAACTTTACTTATTGGATTAGTTATATTTATTATCAATTACTTAATATTTTAAGAAAAAAATAATAGATTTGTGTCTAGGGAATTTTATAGACAAATCAATTATATTATGATAGTGAAGAGGATGGGTTTATTCAAGAGTAGAGGCTTGCATAAGCGTAATGTGCTGCTGGTAATACTTGTAAGTATTTCTGTGCTTTGTGCTCAAACACCAGTTCAAAAATACGGTCAGCTCAAAATTCAAGGTAATAAAATTCTAGATCAAAATAATTCTCCTGCACAGCTAAGGGGGATGTCATTTTTCTGGAGTCAATGGATAGGCAAGTATTACAACTACAATACTGTGAAATGGCTTCGTGACGATTGGTGTTCGAGTGTGGTAAGGGCCGCCATGGCCGTTGACAATGATGGTTATGCCACCTATCCCGATGAAGAGAAAGCGAAAGTATATGCGGTAATAGATGCAGCTATAGAATTGGGAATTTATGTAATTGTAGATTTTCATGTGCATGAAGCAAACTTGTATAAGACAGAGGCAAAAACCTTTTTTGCAGAGGTAGCTCAGAAATACGGAAATCAACCCAATATCATATATGAGATCTGGAATGAACCCTTAGACGTCTCTTGGTCTGGGGTTATTAAGCCTTACCACAATGAAGTAGTGGCGGCTATTAGGCAGTATGATCCAGATAATATTATTGTGTGTGGTACTCGTCTGTGGTCGCAAAGGGTAGATGAGGCCGCCAACGATCCTGTAACAGGCACGAATATCGCTTATACCTTGCATTACTATGCCAATACGCACGGACAAACTTACCGGGATTACTGCAGTGCTGCTCTAGGTAAGAATGCGGCTGTATTTGTTACTGAATATGGTACTTGTAGTGCTGATGGTGGCGGTACGGTAAATGTTGGGGAATCCAATAACTGGTGGTCATTTTTAGATCAAAATAAAATCAGCTATTGTAACTGGTCTTTGGCCGATAAAGTAGAAGCTGCATCGGCCTTGCAGCCCAATGCGAGCATTAATGGCAACTGGACAACGAGTGATTTGACTACTTCGGGAACTTTGGTGAGGAACTATTATAAGTCTAAATGTGACTTTACCATTCCAAAGAATATTACAACTAGTCTTACGGCACCTGCTAACAATACAAGTTTGAGCTTAGGAGCAACTGTTACCGCTACTGCAAACGCAAGTACAACTACAGGAACGATCACCAAATTGGCTTTTTATGTGGATGATGTACTGGTTGGTACGGATACGGTGGCCCCCTATACCCAGGTGATCCCGTCTTTAGCTATAGGAAAACATACCATTTATGCGATTGCATATAACTCTCTTAATGAATCAGTGAGTACCAATACTGTCAACGTTGTAGTTGAAACACCAGTGTTTAAGACAAGTACTGCTCCCCTTGTCGACGGAACTATAGATGCCGTTTGGTCTAATGTAAACGTTCCTTCTATAACTATTAACAAACTAGTGTCGGGTACCGTAGCAAGTGCTACCGATCTCTCAGGTACTTTTAAGACGTTGTGGGACAATACCTATTTATATATTTTGGGGAATATTACAGATAATACCAAAGTAAATGACAGCCCTGAGGTATACAATGACGATGCCATAGAAATATTTGTAGACATTAATAACGACAAAGCAAGTACATATGGTACAAATGACGTTCAGTATACATTTGGGTGGAATGACGGTACCGTTATCAGTCCCAATCCAACAGGCAGGATCACTACAGGTATTTCTTATGCCATGCTTGCGCAGACAGGGGGCTATATTTTTGAAGCAAGAATCCCTTGGACTACCCTCAAGGGTACACCTACGGTAGGTCAAAAGCTAGGCTTTGATTTTCATATCAACGACGACGACGATGGTGATGGTAGAGATGCCAAAATTGCTTGGAATTCAAGTTCTGATAATGCTTGGCAGGATCCTTCACTATTTGGGGCAGTGGTTTTGCAAGATTTGATCCCTTGTCCTCTGCCTTCTGGTGTTGGTACCATAGTAGGGAATTCTGCTTTGTGTACTGGGGCCACAGCTTCATATAGTATTACAGGGATTACAGGGGCAAACTCGTATGCATGGGTATTGCCTACAGGTGTTAGTCTGGTTAGTGGTAGTGGTACCGCTTCAGTTAGCCTTACTGTTGCAAATACTGCAAGTTCAGGTAGCATAGTGGTGACACCTTCAAATACCTGCGGTAATGCTACATCTGTATCTATGGGGCTTAATATCAATCCTCTGCCTAGTGCAGCGAATACCCCATCAGGTAATATTGCTATTTGTGAGGGAAGCTCGGTGTTGTTGAATGCCCCAAGCGGAACCAACCTTGCGTATACTTGGCGCAAAGACAATGTGACGGTGAGCAATGCACCCAATTATTTGGTGCAATCCTCTGGGCTATATACTTTGCAAGTAACCAATACAGCTACAAACTGTAGCGCAACATCAGTTGCCACTTCGGTGTCAGCGAATAAATCACCTCAAGTGAAAATCATTCAACCGATAGATAGTGCATTTGTGGCACCTGCTTCATTTACATTGACTGCCGAGGTAACGGTAGGTACGATTACTAAAGTTTTGTTTTATAAAGACAATACCTTTTTGGGGGAAGATCTGACAAGTCCTTACAGTATGGATATTGTTAATTTAACAAGTGGTGATTATATATTCAAAGCCATCGCCCTCACTGAAGCATCCTGTGCCGACACAGCATTGAGAAGAATGGGCTCTATTACATCCTTACAAAATGCAGATATTAAAGAAGAGATTGCTGTTTATCCAAATCCATTTGAGGAACAGATACAGATTTTACTAGACGGATCGTTTGAATACAACCTCTTGAATCTCGCTGGTATGGAGTTGATTCATGGAAGTGCTCATGATAAGTTACTGATCAGTGCTGATGTTCCAAGAGGTATGTATCTATTGAGATTAACTAAAGAGGGGAATAGTAAATTGATAAAACTCGAAAAATATTGATGGATAAAGAGAAAGGCTGGTCCAGTACCAGCCTTTCTCTTTTTTATTTAATCTCTGTGATAAATTTGCTTCTTGGTCTTCTTACTTTTTTAAGTTTTACGTTCCAATCCGCTTCTGCGTTCCTATACCCCAAGGCTAACAAACTCACACTGCGGAGTCCTTTTTCCTTCAGTTTTAAAAGTTCGTCAAGTGCTGCTGGGTTAAAACCTTCCATTGGGGTCGCATCCACTTGTTCTAGAGCAGCGGCTATCGTAGCATATCCCAAAGCGATATAGCTCTGTTTAGCGGCATGCGTAAAGTGCTGTTCAGGGGTCTGATTTCCGTACATGTTCAACAACATTTTTCTGTAATCGTCAGTAGCGGTTTCTGGTAAGCCACGCTCTTCGTTATTGTATTTGAAATGATTGTTGATCCGCTCTTCGGTATAGCTATCCCATGCAGCAAATACCAAAAGGTGTGATGATTGTACAATCGTTGGTTGATTGAAAGCAATAGGTTGTATTTGCTCTTTTAAAGCCTTATTACTGATCACCAAAAGTTCGAATGGCTGTATTCCTGATGAAGTTGGCGCCATACGGGCTGCTTCTGTAATAGTATCTAATTTTTCTTGTGGAACAACCTCCCCACTCATCTGTTTTGTGGCATAGCGCCACTGTAATGCGTCCTTGAAATTCATTGTAATCCTATTTGTATGTTTAAACATATAAATAGGGGTTAAGTTCAATATCACTTATTTGTGTAAAATATGCTATTGTAGATCCTCATTGAGTTAAGGATTGTAGTTCAGTTGATTATGAATTTTTCTTTTTAAATTGGATTGAAATAATTAAATTGTATCTTTAAAAATTACTATAGAAAGACAAATAAATATATGATGAAATTAAAAGTTATAGGTATTTTGTTGGCATTTTTCGGATATATTTTTGGTCAACAACCCCAAGGCCCAGGAGGCACTTGGAATCTTGTTTTTGAAGATAATTTTGATGGGAGTACACTCAACACCCAGAAGTGGAACTATAACTACACTTGGGGACGTACGCACAACCATAGAGCCTATATGGTGGATTCTATGGTAAAAGTGGTGAACGGTCAGTTACGGATCAAAGCCAAACATGAGCGTAACCCCAGTGCTCCCGATGGTACAGACAAATGGAGTAATCAGTTTGGGTATATTCCCTTTGACTATACCTCTGGTGCGGTGAATACCAATAGTAAATTCAATTTTGCCTATGGTTATTTGGAAGGAAGCTTCAAAGCCCCAGCTACTTTAGGCACTTGGCCAGCGTTTTGGACATTGAATGCTAATGGTGCTTGGCCACCAGAGATAGATGTATTGGAGATCCCCAAAGCGAGAAATGAGCACCACTACTATTATCACTATAAAAATAGTAGCGGTGCTGAGGCTTCTTTTGGGACTACACATACTGGACCAGATAAATCGGCAGCGTTTCACACTTATGGAGTAGAATGGGGACCGACTTACATGAAGTTTTACTTTGATGGCCAACTCTTGAACTCCTATACCAACAGGACTGAGTGTAATCAAGGAATAGATATGTATGTCATCATCAATCTTGCCGTAGGTGGTTGGGCAGGAGACATTCCTGCCAATGCAGCGTTTCCTTGCTATTTCTACAGCGATTGGGTACGCGTATGGAAAAAGGATCCTGTGGGTAATCTTGATTTTGAAGCCACAGGTTTAGCTCCTTGGGGCGCATGGAATACCGCAACACAAACCACAGACTGCAAAAGATCAGGCAGTAAGGGTGTGAAGTTGACTGGAAATCCTGCGTCGATAGAGCAGACAGTTGATTTGAGTGCTAATACAACATATATATATGGAGGCTATGCCAAGGCTGGAAGCACTGGTGACCCCGTCATGTTTGGAGTTAAAAATTATGGTGGCGATCAACTTACCAAAACGGTAACGAGTACAACGGCATTTGTCAGAGATTCTATTATTTTCAAAACGGGCACTACCAACACCTCAGCAGTTATCTTCTTTTACAAAAACCAAGGTACGGGCTCCGCTTGTGGTGACGATTTCTTTTTGAGAAAATCTACGGTGAAGGATTGTGCAGGTCAAGAAGGTGGTACAGCGGTGAATGATGCCTGTGGCGTGTGCGTAGGGGGGAGCACCAAACGAAATCCCTGCAAAGACTTGGCCGACGGCAACTATACGATCAAGCCCTTGCACTCTGGCTTATGCTTAGAACCTGGAACTGAGATTACGCAACAAACTTGTAATGCCGAAAACAAAGAAATTTGGATCATAAACCAGAACGGGCAATTTTACCAAATCAAAAACGTAGCTACGAACCAATATTTGGCAGTCAGTAGCGCTACTTCTGGTAATCATCTTACACAAACTTCTACTTTAGGAAATAATGCCCTTTGGCGTTTGGAAGATGCTGGTGGTGGTAATTACAATCTAGTGCCTTCTGGAAATCTGGATCTTGTGGTTGATGTGAATAGTGCTGCTACTACAGCAGGGGTATATACCTTATTATATAATAGGTTGGGGGCAGATAATCAGAAGTATGTTTTTACGGCCACCGTACTTACTGATTTAGATGAAGTGTCTAACTTGAATACAGCCACTTGTTATCCCAATCCTTTTGAAGATCACTTCATATTAACGCAAGTGGGTGACTTCAGTTATGAAGTATTGAACAATACTGGTTCAAGTGTTGCATCAGGTTTGGGTAAAGATGAATTGACACTTGGAGAAGATTTAAGAGCTGGGGTTTATACCTTAAAAGTAGAAACCCAAACCTATCGAAAATTCATTCGCATTGTGAAACAGTAACAGATAGCTCAAAGGACATACAGAAGAACCGTATATCTACAAAAGCCGCCCAATAACAATTGGACGGCTTTTTGTTGAAAGAAAGTGCATGAGTCTCTTAATCTTTTTCTTCCATGAACCTTTACACGTGCACCATTTTAAAAATAATTATTCATAAACAGTTATTATCATATTTTTCGCCTGTATTATGATTAATTGAGTTTAAAATATGATAAAACAGATATTTATTCGGCACTCTATGCAAAAAAATCTACTCTTACACATCTTTTTCATATTGGGCGCTTGTTCAAGTATGATTTTTGGGAAAACAAAAACATTCGAACTCACCATCAACAACCAGACACATTCCCTAGAAGCCACCGATGGTGCTTGTGCCTATCATTGGTATAAAAATGGAGAAGAAGTCGTTGGGGAAAACGATCATAGTATTGTTGTAACGGAATCTGGCACATATACGGTGGTTGCTGAAAATTTAGCAGGAGAAGTATACCAAGAGCAAGCTGAATTGTCTGTAACCGCTACGGGTGCTATCATTAAGATTTATACTATTGGCGATTCTACTGTTCAAGATTATACAGCAGGTTACTATCCTCGCAAAGGCTGGGGACAAGTTTTACCTTATTTTTTCAATACTGCAAATGTTCAAGTTGTAAATAAAGGGGCAGGTGGCACAAGCTCTAAGAGCTTTTATAACAATCATTGGGCGGCCGTTAGAAACGCACTCGTGGCGGGAGATTTTGTATTCATTCAGTTTGGAATCAATGACCGTAATAGTGCAGATACCGCACGATATGCACCTACTGGGGGTGTTTTTGAAAGCTACTTAACTAAGTTTGTGAATGAGACCAAAGCAAAAGGGGCTTTCCCTGTCTTGGTAGCTACCTTAAGAAGAAATTCATGGAATGCGGATGGTAAAACGGTTTATGATGCATACCACGACCACCCTGTTGCGGTAAGAACCGTTGCCAAAAATTTGGGCGTTCCACTCATTGACCTTGATGCAAAAGCCAAAGTATTGATGGAATCGGTGGGGAAGACCTATTCTACGAGGTTTTTCTATAATAATTATGTTGCAGGTGAATATACCAATTACCCGTCAGGGAATACCGACGACGTACACTTTCAAGAAATGGGAGCCATAGAAATGGCAAAGTTAGTGACTCAAGGCGTATCTGAACTCAGTGCCGATGCAAACGTAAGCAAACTCATCCCATTCATTAATCCACAATATCAAATAGCGGTTTCCGTAAACCCTACAGGTGTAGATAGTGCCACCACCAGAACAACCACTTATCCACAAGGTTTGACCATTACGTTGAAAACACTTCCTAAAAGCAAAAGTACCTTTCAGAAATGGAACAATGCCTCTGGAACGCAAATCGCCACTAGTGTGATGACTACTTTTGTGATGGGTACCGCAGCTACCTCCTACACGGCTATGTATAAGGGCGCTACTTTATGCACCGCCACAGCCACAGCAGGAGGCGCCACCACATTCTGCCAGGGCAGCAACGTGGTGCTCACGGCAAGCACAGGCTCCAGCTACCAGTGGTTCAAGGACGGAGCCAACATCACCACAGGAGGTGCATCAAAAACATATACAGCCACTTCCTCAGGGTCCTACACGGTAAAGATCACCGATGCATCCAACTGCTCGGCAACCTCCACAGCCATTGTGGTTACGGTAACCACCCCAACCACTTGGTACGCAGACACCGATGCAGACGGCAAGGGCGACCCCAACACCAAGCAGACAGCCTGTACGCAGCCCACGGGCTATGTGGCAGACAACACCGACCAGTGCCCAACAGACGTGAACAAGATAGCACCGGGCGTATGTGGCTGTGGCAAGACCGAGCAGAGCTGCGTAGACTGCAACAACGTAGTCAACGGAACCGCCACCTTGGACAACTGTGACCGCTGCACGGGTGGCACCACAGGTAAAACCGCCTGTACGGCATCGGGCGAGGCAGAGACCGATGCCTGCGCCTATGAAGGCGTTACCGAGGCCATCAATGCAGGCTTCAAGGGGGCGTCCTACCTCAACGGAACCAATGTCCTTGGCGCCACGATCACCTTTCAGGTAAACGCAAGCACCGCAGGAACCAAGATCCTAAGCTTCAGATACGCCAATGGCGGTGCCAACGACCGCGCTGCAACCGTTTCGGTAAACGGCACCAATCTTGCCAACAACCTCAGCTTCCCGACTACGGGAGCGTTCACCACCTGGAAGACGGTAGACCTGCAGGTTACCTTGATCCAAGGCAACAACACCATTAAGCTGACATCCACCCTTGCAGAAGGCCTTGCCAACATCGACCAGATCGGTTATGTGTCTGCTGGGCTGACTAAGGGGAGCTGTGTAGTTACAGAAGTAGTAGATCTGAGTCACCATAGAGAGGTGAGCATTTATCCAAATCCAAGTAATCACGCATTTACATTAGACATGTCTCAAAATATGGACGTAGAACTCATAAACCATGAAGGCAAACAAGTATTTAAACACAAAGACATCAAGTATTTGCACTTTGGTGAGGAACTTAGCAAAGGCGTATACCTACTCAAGCTTATAAACGATCAAAAGACAGAGACCTACAAAATCGTAAAAGAATAAAAATAGACATTTAAATATAGAAGAACATGAAGCATATTTTACTAAGTATATTGTTGGTCATGATGGGTTCGCTATGCGCCAAATCGGCCGACAGCCTATCCATAGACCAGGGGTCACATTCAGTAGTGGCCCCCGACGGTGTGGGATACCAATGGTACATCAATGGCGAAAAGATTGTGGGAGCAACTCAGAAGAGCGTTAAAGTGCAACAAGGGGGGAACTACGCAGTCGAAGTATATGATATGACAGGAGATACATTGAGGCTTCAAAGCAGTTTGGCACTCAATGCCACCGGAGCAGTAGTGAAGATATATATCATAGGCGATTCCACCGTTTGTAACTATGCCGCTTCAGCATATCCGCAAACAGGTTGGGGGCAGATTTTACCCGCATTTTTCAATACAGCTAATATTTCCATTACCAATAATGCCATTGGAGGAAGAAGTTCAAGGAGCTTTTTTAAGCAAGGACGTTGGACTCCCATTAAAAATGCATTAGTTGCTGGTGATTATGTTTTTATTCAATGGGGCCACAATGATAGGGACTATTCTGATACCTCAAGATATACTTCCGTCGCTGATTACAAGAATTATCTGACTATGTATTGTAATGATACTAAGGCGAAGGGCGCAATTCCAGTCTTAGTGTCTCCAATGGTCATGAACGCTTGGACCGGTACTACCATGAGAAATGTATTCACAGAATCTGGCAACAACTACCGTGGCGCCATGTTGGAAGTAGCAACAGCACTTAATGTTGCCTTTGTAGATTTAAACATGAAATCATGGAACTTATACAAAACTTACGGAGCTGCATTCAATACACGATTTATTTACAAAGGCTTTGTAGCAGGAGAATACCCCAATTACCCGGACGGTATTACCGATGGAACGCATTTTCAAGAAATGGGCTCCATTGGTCATTGTAGAATGATAGTGGAAGGCATTAAAGAATTGTCTTCACGTGCCGATATGGCCCCGCTGATTAATAATCTCAAACCGCTTTATAGTGTTGGAATCTCTGTAAACCCTGTTGGTTCCGACGATATGACTACTCCAACAGGTACCTACCCACAAGGAGTGACTATTACATTAAAGACACTTCCTAAAACAGGGAAAACCTTTCAGAAGTGGAACAATGCCTCAGGTACACAAGTCTCTACTGCGACACTCACGACTGTTGCTTCGGGTACAGCCGCTACATCATATACGGCAGTTTATGCAGGAGCCACTACTTGCACCGCCACAGCCACAGCAGGAGGCGCCACTACATTCTGCCAGGGCAGCAACGTGGTGCTCACGGCAAGTACGGGCTCCAGCTACCAGTGGTTCAAGGACGGAGCCAACATCACCACAGGAGGTACATCAAAAACATATACAGCCACCGCCTCAGGGTCCTACACGGTAAAGATCACCGATGCATCCAACTGCTCGGCAACCTCCACAGCCATTGTGGTTACGGTAACCACCCCAACCACTTGGTACGCAGACACCGATGCAGACGGCAAGGGCGACCCCAACACCAAGCAGACAGCCTGTACGCAGCCCACGGGCTATGTGGCAGACAACACCGACCAGTGCCCAACAGACGTGAACAAGATAGCACCGGGCGTATGTGGCTGTGGCAAGACCGAGCAGAGCTGCGTAGACTGCAACAACGTAGTCAACGGAACCGCCACCTTGGACAACTGTGACCGCTGCACGGGTGGCACCACAGGTAAAACCGCCTGTACGGCATCGGGCGAGGCAGAGACCGATGCCTGCGCCTATGAAGGCGTTACCGAGGCCATCAATGCAGGCTTCAAGGGGGCGTCCTACCTCAACGGAACCAATGTCCTTGGCGCCACGATCACCTTTCAGGTAAACGCAAGCACCGCAGGAACCAAGATCCTAAGCTTCAGATACGCCAATGGCGGTGCCAACGACCGCGCTGCAACCGTTTCGGTAAACGGCACCAATCTTGCCAACAACCTCAGCTTCCCGACTACGGGAGCGTTCACCACCTGGAAGACGGTAGACCTGCAGGTTACCTTGATCCAAGGCAACAACACCATTAAGCTGACATCCACCCTTGCAGAAGGCCTTGCCAACATCGACCAGATCGGTTATGTGTCTGCTGGGCTGACTAAGGGGAGCTGTGTGGTCACAGCAGTCGATGAAGTAATCCATTTGACGGATATAAATATCTATCCAAATCCTTCAAAAAATAATTTCAAACTTGATTTGCAAACAGGAGCAAACGTTCAGATTTTAACTTTGAATGGTCAATTGATTCATGAATACAAAAACGTACAGAACCTCAGCTTTGGAGAGGCGCTTCCTGTTGGCGTCTATTATCTAAAGGTAAGCGATCATGGCAATTGCAGACTCATCAAGCTTGTAAAGGAATAATTAATTAGGTTTACTAGATGTTCTAAATTTCCTCTTCATAAGGAGAGGAAACGTTTCAAATCTATTTTAAAAAAATGGTTTTTTAATGATAAGAAGTCTGGTTTAAGATAGTGTAAGGTGATATTCGCATGAATAATGAGTATATCCACGCGGATATATGCAAAACCGATCATCGAAATGGGTTTATCCGCGTGGATATATGCAAAACCGATCATCGAAATGGGTTTATCCGCGTGGATATATACAAAACCGATCATCGAAATGAGTATATCCGCGTGGATATATGCAAAACGGATCGAGGAAATGGGTTTATCCGCGTGGATATATGCGAAACCGATCATCGAAATGGGTTTATCCGCGTGGATATATGTAAAACGGATCAAGGAAATGGGTTTATCCACGTGGATATATGCGAAACGGATCAAGGAAATGGGTATATCCGCGTGGATATATGCAAAACGGATCAAGGAAATGGGTATATCCGCGTGGATATATGTAAAACGGATCAAGGAAATGGGTTTATCCATGTGGATATATGCGAAGCGGATCAAGGAATATTAAGACTTGTCTAGATTAGCCCTTTTATTCAGCAGTTTTTTTGGAAAAGAAATAAGCCAAGTTTACTTCATAGTTATTGTAAGGTAGGTGTTGCCCCTTGCTATAGGGTATTTTGTAGGCAAAAGAAAGATCAAACCAGCCTTCATTGAGTTTTATCTTGCCCAGATCAAAAGCCCAACCCCACCCTTGCGTATTGTGTGCAAAACCATGTATACCTACACGTTCATCGAGACTCAACCCCAAATGTAGCATAGCTGTACTTAGGCCCTTCGGAACTATGTTGGATCGCATAGAACCCGTAATTACTGTTTTTGATCCCAACCTTTGATTTTTCTCAATATGTATGCAGTAAAATCTATAGAGTTTGAATTTGTAATCTACAGGCTGGATACTAGGACTGTTGAAATCGTTGGTAGAGAGGCCTAACTTAAATTGCGAAGTGTATAGAGACACACTAAGTGTTCCAGACAGTGCTATGTCGGAACCATTGGATCCAGCGCTTGAAGATTTGAAAGAATAGTTAATAGTGTTTAGCGCTGCGGCACCAGACAGATGCCAGTTGGTACTGATACTCATGTGGTAAACGTATCGGCCCATAATCCTGTTCTTGTTAAAAAATTCCCCCTCCTTGTCATCCATAAGGCCTATACCTACAAAATGTTTACTGCTTCGAGCTTTAGAGGCAATATTATAGGAGGCATCTGCCCAATAAGATCTAATGGAGGACAATTGCCCGAAATAGGATTTATAGGTAGCCTGTGCCTGGCCATCAGTATCGATACCCATGTGTGAGGGTATGAGTATAAAGTTGTTTTTGGGAAAGAAATAAAAAACCTCCCCAAAGTCGCTGGGAGCTTGCGCTTTACCAAGGTTCATGATCGAAAAAATAAAAAAAATGACTAGATTACGCCTTAATTCAAAGGGTAGCTGAGCTTTCGTAAGGGCGAGATTACTACTCCTTTCGAAGAAAGTGATAATATTTTGATTACTTTTTAACAGATCTCTTGTAGGTATAAAAAATGACAGATAACAGCAAAGACCAAGAAATTATAGATGCAATCAGGACTGGCAATAACAGTTTTGTTTTGAATCATTTGTATAAAATTGCTTTGCCAAAGATAATAAGATTAGTTGTTCAAAACAACGGAGATGAGGAGGAGGCAAAGGACGTTTTTCAAGATGCTGTCATTGCTCTTTTTAATACAGTAAAACTCAATAAATACGATGAACGCAAGGAAATAGATGGTTTTCTGTACTTCGTAGCAAGGAATTTGTGGATCAATAGGATCAAAAAAAAGAATCGCCAACAAGATATTATGGACACCGAGATCAAAGAGGTAAACGAAAGCCCCCTTGTTTCCATGATCAGCGATGAAAAGCAAGCCGCAATTAATGAGCTCATGAATAAAATCGGGAGTCAATGTCGCGAATTGCTCAAATACACCATGCATGATGGCTTGAGCATGAAAGAAGTAGCAGAGAAGATGGGTTTTGCCGGGGAGACCGTAGCAAAATCAACACATTACCGCTGCAAACAAAAGTTGGCGACAATAATACAAGGAAATAAGACACTGATAACGTTGTTTAAGGAATGAGTGAAGACACACAAATATGGGAACAAATAGACCGTTATTTGTCAGGGGAAATGAACCCAACAGAGCGGGACGTATTTGAGCAGGCGATCGCTTCAGACAAGCAGTTAACAGAGCAAATTGAAGCCTCCAAGATTGCGTCTGAAGTAGTTGTAGGTTTTGAAGTATTGAAGCTGAAAGCGCAAATGACTAAAGATCTTGCAAAACCAAAGCATAATTTTGGTAAATATGGTTTGGGTCTTTTGGTACTTATCATGGTATCAGGAGTAGCGTACTTTGGCTTGAATTCACCAGCATCAAAACCAAGATCAGCATCATCTACATCTGTCAGTTTAGGGCCTGCACAGGTAGGTACATTGGCCGCCACGGATCAAGGTACATCCAATGCACCTATTGCCACTCCTGCCAATTCGCCAAAGACGAAAGAAGGTACTGCCTCAGTTGCTAAAGAACTTGCAAATCAAAAAACAGTTGAAGAGCCTCAAAAGCAAGTTGCAGTTGTTAAAGAAGCGGTGGTAATACAAAAATCAATAGAGGAGCCTGCTAAGCACAAAGTTTCAACTGAGGATAAGAAAGAAGTTTCAAGCCAAGTTCTGAAGAAGGTAGACGTTTGCGAAGGCCTATCTATACAGATGGATTTGTACACTTCTGCTTCTTGTAAGGGAGGACATACAGGTGCCATACATGTAAAAATGCAAACATTGAAAGGAGGACAGGCACCCTACACTTTTTCTATAGATGCGGAGCATTATACAGACGCCTCAGCACTCGTAGATCTTGAGGCGGGCAGTTATAAATTGTTTGTGAAAGACGCTAACGCCTGTTCATTACAATATCCAAATACGGTGGTTGTAAAAGAGATCTCGTGTGCAGAGCCAGCGAAGGAGTTTACATATAATCCAGCTTATGATCCAGCATGGGTCATTCCGTATAACACTCATAAAAATGCGAAATCAGTAAAAATATTTGATAAAAGTGGAAGAGAAGTATTTACAGCCACTGTGCACAATGGTACTCCAAATGATTGGAACGGAGACAGCAATACTGGCTTAAATGTGGGAATGGGAAATCATCCATATATAATAGAATATACGGATGGTACCATAGATAAAGGAACTATTATGATTGTGAGATGATTCAAAAGAAATTTATATATTTAATAGCGTACTTCTCCTTGCTTCAGTCCTTTGCACAAACAGGTCCAGCAGGGTTGGGTACTAATGATGGTAGCTCGCCATTAAAGCTATGGCTTGATGCAGGAAAAGGTATATATAAAGATACTGGAGCCAAAACTATCGCTAATGCTTACGATAGGGTTTATTTTTGGACTGACTTAAGTGGAAGTAACAATGATGTAAAGGCATCGTTTGACAGTACAAGACCCACTTTCGTAACCAATAGCCCATTTCTGAACGGACAAAGTGCATTAAGATTCAATAGGAATTACGATAATAGTAACAAGCGTAACTATATGGCGTCAGAGTCTTTCTCTAGTACAAACGATATCACGATCTACTGCATTTTTTATCCTTATGGAGGAGCAGGGGGCAATAGTATTACTCCGTTTAAATCAGCATTCATGAGTCCCAATTTCTGGTATTATGGGGCAGGTCTTGTAGATTGTGGCGTTGTGGGGCCTTTTAATGACATCAGTATGACTATTTGTGATACTACATTGGCCGCAGGTGGCGGAGATATCACTACATATACAGATTTTGTGGTGAAGACCCCATTGATGATCAATAAGCCACATTTTGCAGTATTACAAAAAGAAGCATGGAGTGGAGTAATGAGCATTGCAAAAGACGGCAACATTCCAGCACAGTATCAAGCCGCAAAGCAACCGATCAATAATTCCTTTAAATATTATATTGGTTCTACTTCAGACACAGCTTTAGGAAAGGAAAATACTTTTTTTGATGGATATATGGCAGGCGTTATGGTTTTTAACAAGATCCTCAACCAAGCCGAAAAAACAATTCTTGAAAATTATATTTCAGCCAGATATGATATCGAAATGCCTTATAATGATTTGTTTAAAATGGATCAAGCGGCCTATGGAAATTATGATTTTGACATGGCTGGCATAGGGAAGGGCACAGATGCGAGTGCACAGCTACGTGCGAGAGGTGAAGGCATCATAGAAATAAACAGTACTACACCTTTGGGCGTCTATGAATATTTGTTTTGGGCGCATAATGGTCTCCCATTTACACTGCTGCGTACAGATATTCCAGAGGGAATAGCGCAGAAACTAGAACGTACTTGGAGGGTGAGCGAAGTAGGAGAAGTAGGGAGTGTTGAACTCGTTGTGAATGCAAAAGATTTTACAGACGGGAGCCAAAAGGATCTTGTATTGCTTATTGATACTGATAACGACGGACAGTTTGCTGATGAACAATTAGGTAAAGGCATCATAGTGCATTCCAAGTTTTTGGAAAACGGTCAATATGTTTTTAGCAATATTAACCTTAATGATGCCCAACGATTCACTTTTGGGTTTTTGGAAACAGCATGTCAGGTGGATTGTGATGCTATTTTCTCGCCGAATGGTGACGGGCAAAATGATGTGTATTTTCTGGACTATACAGGCAAAACGCTTATCTATGATAAATATGGGCGTGTAGTTAAGGAGTTTTACCAACCCATCCAATGGGATGGTTACAAATCTAATGGCGAATTAGCTACTCCGGGCCTTTATTTCATTGTTAGTACAAATGGCGCTCAAAGCACGGTTACTATAGTAAGATAAAACCCTATAACATTATCAATGAAGGAGCTGCTGAAGGTAGCTCTTTTATTTTAGTGATTAGATCATCGACTTGGGAGCATACTCTAAATCCCACATTATGGTATCCTTTGTTATTTTAAGATAAGGTGTGGGAATGTCATCGTCCTCATCAGGAATATAGTTCATCTCTTCATAGCTGGTTTTGGCGGGTCCACATTTTTCGTATATGATTTGCTCGATTTCTTTAAAATTTGATGCACTGTAATAGTTGTGGTCGTAATCCATATCTGCCAATAAATATGCGGTATCTCCACCTAGTGTTTCCACAATCGATATAATTATCTTACTCCACTCGTTTTGATAAGCTAAATAGCGCTCAGCATCATTGATCCCTGATGTTTTTGGGTCGAAGTTGAACCAATGGTAATGTTTTGTTTTATGAATATAAGGAAAGAGTACAAGATGGTCTTCTTCGACGATGAGTTCGATCTGCCAAGGGCTTTTGATTTGTAAATAATCGCTCTCATTAAGGCCTCCATACAGAATACTTTGAGAAATTGCATAAGTCCAATTGTTTACAGGTAAAGGGGTTTTGTTTTTTCTCGTAAAATCATCCCTTAAAAAATATAAATTTGGTATGTTGAGTTTTTGATTAAGAATTTCACACACTTTTGTTCCTATTTCTGGTAAAGAGACGTTTCCGAAAACTAATGAATGGTTGGCAATAATATGAAGATGTGAACTCATAGGAATATGCAATCTTAAAACAATTATGATAATACGTAAGTGGTCTACCTGTTTCAGTAATACGGCATTTTAATTTGAATGTTCGCTAAACTAGCAGTAGTAGCATTTGTTTGTTTAAAAGTAATGGCATTTATTACTTGATGAAAATATCTTGTAAGTATATTGCCTTGGCTATGAAGCGATTTGAGGATTTCTGTGAGGTGATAAAATTCTGACTATGGTTTTACTTTGTATAGGCGAAATTATTATTGTGTTCAATAAATGCTAAAATCTGCTCATGAGCCAACCATGATGCTAAGGTTGGTAGTGATGTTGGAGGTCCACGGCGTGTGCTAAGTTTATAATGATTATTGATTTGTCTAAAACACAATAGTACTGTGAAATACCAATTAAATTAGTCCCATTTTTCCAAAAGCCAAACGTAAGGATATGTTTTGAGGAAGATTTCAATTTGATGTGAGTTGCTAAATAATGAACAGGGGTTCAGTTTTAACATTCCCCCTGTCCACATAAATAAGGATTTGTCTATTTTAAGCTTTTTGGGTTAGGCTGCATTACCATACTTAATGGATGATATGAAATATAAACACCATGTTTTAATCCGACAGTTCCGTCTATAGGAAGTGTATGAAGAACATGTATTTATAGGATACATAACAGCTACAACGCTATTAGAAGAAGGTAAACACAGAATTTTAAATTATTTTATAAATTTTGAGGATAGGTTCAATAATATTGATTAGTACTCATTTTATGCCATCAAGAGCTGCTTTTGCCTTATTTTCTATGCTAGACTCATACTCATGACCACTGTATTCATTAATAGCTTTTTCAAAATAGGCTTTAGCATTTACCTTGTCATATCTGTCGAGATAAATGAAGCCTAATTGTAAACATGCGTTGGGAGCAAAGTAAGTGTTGTTTCTTTCGTCATGTAGCGTAATAGCTTTTTTATAGGCAACAATTGCTTCGTTGATTTTGGTTAAACTATAGTATACCCTGCCTCTTCTATAGTAATACTCCTGCAAGTGACTTTTTTTGTTTAGATCAGAGAGGTGGCATTGGTTTAATACTTTATCAGCTTGCAACCAGTAGCCTCCATCATATAATATCCTTGCTTTGGTAAGCTGTTTGTTTTGATTCAAAATATCATTTGCATACTTAGTTGCATGTTTGTCGGCCTCAAAGACCGCATTGCCTTCAGTTTTTATTTTTTTAAGATAAGTGGTATTGTGAGTGTTATGCTCAAACCATTCGTTGAGAAAAAGTTTGTAATACACATCTTTAAGATAATTTTTCCCTTTATATTTTTGAAGAAATATTTGATAGTTGAGGCTCGCCGCTTTGTATTCAAGTGCATAAAAGTGGCAGTCGCCTTGCATTTTGTAAGCCACTGGCAAATCGTAGTATTCTCTAGAGTTGGGTCTGTTTTGCAGTATCAGATAGGCTTTAGCACTTTGTTGATTGTGTAAAAGTGTGCTGCCCAACACTAGACAAAGTGCTAGATTGTCTGGATGGGTACAGTAAAGTTTTTCTAGGAGAGGGATGGATTCCTGTTGTTTTTTAAGAATATAAGTTCTAATGAGTAGAAGATAAATTTGTGCTTCAAAGGAAAAATCGTTTTTGTCGGCAATGCACGATTCGAGCTCTTTTATGCCTTGGCTTATAGACCCTTTGATGCCCACGGCGCTGGTAGCCCATTTATAATTGTTTGGGACACTACCTACGAGTACATGTAGCAGTCCTGAAGATTTGAGCTGTGGTTTAAAATTGGGATACTTTTTTATGTTTTCTTCCAAAAGCTTATAAGCTGTTCTTAGGTCTACCGCTCCAGAAACTTCGTTGCCAAACTTCATTTTAAGTAAAGCCCATTGAAGTTTACATTCTGCTTGTAAGAAAAGTTTATAAGGGGATTCTTCTCCCAGTGCATCTAATTGGTCAGAAAAAGAGTTTTGGTGTTTTGTCTCAGTTTCATATTTTTCTGGATCATCATTTACAAAAACCAATAACAATTTTATGTAATTGTTAATATACAGCGAAATTCCGTTATTTGGGTCCTTTGCCAAAGACCTGTTGATAAAACTTTGGGCATTTTCTAGTCTTAGCGATAAAAGCTCATGGTAAGCATTTTTATTGAGCTCATCGAATGTGTACCTTGCTTGTACTGAGAGATACTGACAGCATAACAACAGTATTACTAAGAACCTCGATCGCATAAATATCCTTACTTTGGGACGGGATTGATGGGTAATGAATCTAAAAAAAAATCCCCATTTCTGGGGATTTAATATTATTCAGCTACTTTGCTTCTTCTTTTTGTTGGAACAGGTTCTTCAGCTACTTGAGGCATTTCTACATCTGCTAAGATCCTTCCGCAATGTTCACAGACGATAATTTTTTTCTTATCTTTAATGTCCGCTTGGCGTTGAGGAGGTACAGTATTAAAGCAACCACCACAAGCATCTCTTTTTACAGAAACAACAGCTAGACCATTTTTAGAACTATTTCTGATTCTGTTATAAGAAGTAAGAAGTCTCTCTTCTACAAATGATACTGCCTTCTCTCTTTCCTTGATGAGTTTGTTTTCTTCACCAGTACTTTCTTCAGAAATTAGTTTCAATTCAGATTTTTTACCTTCCAAATCTTTCTTTTTGTCATCAGCATAACCTTTGGTTTGCTCAATGTCCATCTTTTTTAATTCGATAAGATTTTGGCTTTCCTTGATTTTCTTTTTAAGAAGTTCGATTTCAAGGGTTTGTAGTTCCATTTCTTTGCTTATGGCGTCAAACTCCCTGTTGTTACGAACATTGCTTTGCTGATCCTCGTATTTTTTGATTAACTTCTCAGAATCTTTGATACCATTTTTCTTGGTTTCAATTTCAGCATTTAGATTGTCTATCTCAACTTTGTATTTTGAAACCCTGGTATCAAGACCTGCTATTTCGTCTTCTAGATCTCTGATTTCATCCGGTAAATCACCGCGAACTCTTTTAATGTCGTCAAGTTTTGAATCTATTTGTTGTAGCTTGAACAGTGATTCAAGCTTTTGAGCTGTTGTAAATTCCATTTACTTAGAAGTAATTTATAGGATTTGTATTTATTTCAGATAAAATGACTGCAATATTAGCGATATTTTTTGTAATAACCTCAGAAATTAAATCTTTTGTAAAAAATTCACTTTCATAATGTCCTATATCAGCGATGATGATCTTGTTTTCTGCATCAAAAAATTCGTGATACTTGTAATCGGCAGTTATAAACACATCTGCTCCAGCACCAATGGCATTATTGAGCAAGAAACCTCCAGAGCCTCCGCAGATTGCTATTTTTTGTATTTTGTCTTTACAAAGTTTGGTGTGTCTAATTACTTTTAAATTCATTTGAGTTTTCAGATAATTTAAAAATTCAACCCCTTCCATAGGGCGTTTGAGTGAGCCAAACGCTCCTGAGCCAATTTCTTGATTCAGGTTGTCAACCAAATGAATATAATAAGCGACTTCTTCGTAAGGATGCACTTCTTTTAAAGTTCTTAAAATTGCTACTTCTTTGTCGATTGGGACAATGACCTCTAGCTTTATTTCGTTTTCAAAAGATTTTACATTTATTGATCCAGAAAATGGGTTGGTGTTTTCGGTTGGTGTAAAAGTTCCAGTTCCTGCAGTCCTGAAAGAGCAATCTTTGTAGTTGCCTATCTGTCCCGCCCCTGCAGTGTGGAGCGCATTGGCCAAAGTTTCCAAGTGGCTTTCTGGTACGTAAGTGGTTAGTTTTTTTAGGGTTTGTGCTTTGGGGCTTAAGATGCTGATATTATTTAATTGTAACTTTTCTGCGATTTTGAAGTTTACGCCTAAATTTACGTTGTCGAGATTGGTATGAATTGCAAACAGTGCGATATCGTTTTTAATAGCTTTAATGACGGTGCGTTCTACATAGTTGCTTCCATTAAATTTTTTGAGTCCTTTGAATACTATGGGGTGGTGCGAGATGATCAGGTTGCAATTTTTGCGAATAGCTTCGTCCACTACTTCCTCGGTACAGTCGAGACTTGCCAACACACCACTTACTTCCCAAGAGCTATCGCCTACAATAAGACCAGAGTTGTCATAACTTTCTTGGTAGATTTTGGGAGCAAACTGTTCAAGCGGATACAGTATTTCTTTGATGGATGCCATGATGCTGGGGAGTTCTGATCTAAAGTTTATCTGATTTGAAATTTCGAAAACGCAATCGACAACAAAAATATTCTATTTTTTTTAAAGTTAACAACAAATCAATAGCTTAGCTATTCATAAAAATATGAACACGATGCGAATTCAGTTTGTCGGAGGTCTTATTATCATAATTATTTATTGGGTTGGCTTTCTGGGCTTGGCTACCCACAACATTAGTATTTTAAAACTGACACCTATTAATATGATGGTGTCGTTGACTATACTTAATTTAGGTTATAAGCCTAGTTGGAAAATCTACCAAGTTCAGATGTTAGTATTTTTGTTTGGGTATCTTATTGAAGTATTGGGTGTTCAAACTCGGTTTGTGTTTGGTTCATATGTTTATCTAAATAATTTGGGTTTTAAGATGTGGGAAACTCCAGTAATTATGGGAATTAATTGGTGTATAACGGTTTTCTGTAGTGCAAGTATGGTTTCTTATTGGCAGAGAGGAAGTGACTTTTCCAAGGCCCTTTTGGCCGCAGTTTTGATGGTCTTTATGGATTTGTTCATAGAGCAGATTTGCGAAAAGGCAGGTTTTTGGAAGTGGGAATTGGGGCGTGCACCGATTCAAAATTATTTGGCTTGGTTAGTTATAGGTTTTGGGATCCAGTTTTTTGTATTTAAAAGTAAAGTTCTTCTAAACAATTATCTTAGTTTCTTGTTATACGGCTTACAAATCATTTTTTTTATATTAGCACAAATCTATTTGTAAATGGAAATTTTGATAAATACACTCGTTACCCTCTTCACGTTTTGTTTCATGGAATTTATGGCTTGGTTCACTCATAAATATATCATGCATGGTTTAATGTGGTATTTCCATAAAGACCATCATCAGCCAGAACCAGGGTTCTTTGAAAAGAATGATGCAT
Source organism: uncultured Cytophagales bacterium (assembly GCA_945957555.1). Taxonomy (GTDB): domain Bacteria; phylum Bacteroidota; class Bacteroidia; order Cytophagales; family UBA9547; genus CAMFLX01. The sequence goes on along the minus strand of CAMFLX010000054.1, from coordinate 4,003 downwards.
TTTTCTTGATTTTTGCGGTGCCAAGTGCGTATTGCTTCATTTCCGGAAGCATCAATCATGACTTACGCTTCTTTATAGGCTTAGGCATAGCTTTATATGGTTTTGCGTACTTTTTGGTACATGACGTGATCATTCATCAACGGTTTAAATGGCTTCGCAACCTTAAAGGTAAATATATATTGGGTATTCGTAGGGCCCACAAGATTCATCATAAGCATACAGGCAAGGAGCATGGTGAGAATTTTGGAATGCTGCTGGTGCCTTTAAAATACTTCAGATTGGGGATGAAAGATTAAGGTGCTTAGAGGTTTTAAATCCCTATTGAATTAGACTTAAGTTATTTTAAATATAACTATATTTATCCCTAATGGTACTATGTGCTTTTTATCCTTAAAAAGTTGCAAAAAATGCATATTATTTTTTCTGAATTTATAGAGTATTTTTATATTTGCTTCAGTATTTAACAAAAAAATCCGTGTATCATGAAAGTAAAAACTTTTACATCACTTCGTAAAAGGGCGACTACTATAATGTTCGCTCTCATCACAAACTTCACTTTTGGTCAAGCTTCGATCTATACAACTCCGTACGTGGTAGATCCAGCTAAGAATCCAGGGTTCAATACCTCACAATATGAATCATGGACCTATCAAAGAACGAAAAATGGAGCCATTCAGAAACTTCCATTCAGGATGTTGAAGCCCATTGGTTACAGCAAATTGCAGAAATATCCCTTAGTAATTATGCTGCATGGCCATGGTGAAGCAGGTACTGACAATAATTTTCAATTGAAGTGGGGAGGAATACAGCATCAAAATGCTGTAAACAATGGCACTTTTCCAGGGTTTGTAGTATTCCCACAAGAACCATTTGGCTCATGGACTAATGCAGCTACTTATAGTGCTTCTCAGCCAACGACAGCGCTATCTCAAGTATTTGATTTAGTGGATTCATTATTGATCAAATACAGCATAGATCCAGACAGGGTGATTGTACATGGGTTGTCTTCTGGTGGAACAGGAACTTGGGCTTGTCTATACCATAGACCCGATTTGTTTGCGGCTGCATTGCCAATGTGTGCTCCTGGAGATGAAACCCAAGTCAGTAAAATTGCTGTAACACCTATCTGGATGTTCCAGGGTGAAATAGATACCAATCCTACCAAAGCTATAGCATTGAGTATGTATGGCAAGCTACAAGCAGAAGGTGCTAAAAATACAGCTTTGACTAAATATACCGAATACGCAGGGGTTGGTCATCCTGTATGGACTCCTGCGTATAACGAACCCAATTTTTTTCCATACATGCTTGCTCAAAACAAGAAGAACATTATGCTTCTAGGAACTAATCCATTACCTATATTTGGTGGTTCTGTAAGTATGGGTATTGCTTCGGGTATGGGGGCCTATCAGTGGTATAAGGATGGTGTGGCTATAGCAGGAGCTACAAGCTATAGGCTTAATGGTGTTACGCAAACAGGCACCTACACGGTTAAATTTAAAAGGAAACCAGGTAGTTTGGTATGGGTGACCTCTAATCCTTTAGTAATTAAAAGAAAAACTCTCATCATTCTTCCATTTAGGACTGAGGATGCAGAAGAGCAAGATGTTTCTTTAAGTATTTTCCCTAATCCTACCTCTGGTTTAACAACCGTTACACTTCCTGGGGAAATAGGCGCAGGTGCGCTTCTTACAGTTACAAATCAAGTTGGTATGATTGTTTATACTAAAGAATTGACGGAAAATGTTTCTCAACTAGATCTTAGTGGCTTGCCAAGAGGTACCTATATCGCTAATATTTCTGACGGCAGTCGTAAGGACAATATTAAACTTACGATAGAATAGAGTTTAAATATATTGAAATTAATACAGGGGCGCTCATTTTGAGTGTCCCTTTTTGTTTTTAGGCAAATACACTTTGTCGTCTTTTCTGAACAAAGTAAATGATTTGTATGTTTAAACAGATATATAAATACGCCAATGACACTTAAACAAAGCATACTTAAGTGGATGTATCCACTGTTGATCAAAGCTAGAAGAAATTCTGATAAAGGTTTTACTCTTGAAAATAACAAAAATGTCTCACCGTTTAAGTCTTTTTATGATCTAAAAGCTATTAAGAGTAACGGAGAACCTATTGATTTCTCAATTTATAAAGGTAAGAAGGTTTTGCTAGTCAATACTGCTAGTAATTGTGGTTATACTGGACAATATGATTCTTTACAAAGTTTGTCGGAGCAATACAAAGGCCAGTTGATTGTTTTGGGTTTCCCCTCAAATGACTTTAAGGAACAAGAAAAAAGTTCGGATGCAGAAATCAATCAGTTTTGTCAGATCAACTTTGGTGTTACTTTCCCTTTGATGAAAAAGTCTGTGGTTACAAAACAGGCAGAGCAAAACAGTGTATTTGCTTGGCTAAGCAATAAAGATTTAAATGGCTGGAACAGTCAAGATCCCGTGTGGAATTTCAGTAAGTACTTGGTAGGCGAAGACGGTAAATTGGGTTTTGTATTTGGTCCTTCGGTAGACCCACTCGATTCGAAATTTATAGAAGTTGTTAAGGGATAAACATTATTATAAACTGTAAGGAATAAAAAAGGGTGCATTTGCACCCTTTTTTTATTTTATACAAATGATGAAATGTTATGTTCTGATAAGAACGAAAACCGGATCTTTGGATACGTTTCAATCATTCTATTCAATAAATATACAGATTCTGCGAAGAATACTGGCCTTTCGTCTTTGTCGTAAGCTATGGTTGATGCCCTCATAGACAAGAAATCTTTGAAAGCTTTTGGATCATCAGATTCGACCCAACAAGCTTTGTAAAAGTTCAATGGATAGAAATTACAAGAGGCGCCATATTCATGTAGTAATCGGTACTGGATTACCTCAAATTGAAGATCACCTACAGTGCCTATGATTTTTCTGTTTCCAGGCTGTTGTGTGAATAGCTGGGCTACCCCTTCGTCAGTAAGCTGACTAATCCCCTTTTCCAGTTGTTTGGCCTTCATTGGGTCCGCATTAACCAGTTCTTTGAAGATTTCCGGTGAAAAACTAGGAACACCCCTATACATAAGGTCTTCACCTTCTGTAAGAGTATCACCTATTTTAAAGTTTCCAGTATCATATAAACCAATCACATCACCAGGATAAGCCTCTTCTACAAGGCTTTTGTCTTGAGCCATAAAGTTTACTGGATTGGCGAAGCGCACTTTTTTGTTGAGGCGCACATGGTTGTACATTTTGTTACGCTCAAATTTGCCAGAACATACACGAAGGAAGGCGATCCTGTCGCGATGGCGTGGGTCAAGATTGGCATGGATTTTAAATACAAATCCAGAAAATGCAGGCTCGGTTGGTAACACCACGCGCTTGTTGGCTTCCCTCGGTGCTGGAGGTGGTGCAATCTTAATAAAGGTCTCCAGCAATTCCTTAACGCCAAAATTGTTCACTGCAGATCCAAAGAATACAGGAGCAATGCTTCCATCCAAGTACTTTTGTCTGTCAAAAGGCTCATATACGCCTTCAATCAGTTCTACATCATGGCGGAGTTCGTTGCCGAACTTCCCCACTCTTTGATCCACAACTGGGTCTGATAGGTCATCTATTTTGAGGATATCTTTTTCTACGCTCGTCTTATTGACATTGAACAAATATAGACTCTTGTTGAACAAATTATATACACCCTTAAAAGTGCTACCTATACTGATCGGCCAGCTCAAAGGTCTAACCTTGATGTTTAGTTTAGCTTCTAGTTCGTCCAACAAGTCGAAAGGATCTCTACCTTCACGGTCCATTTTGTTGATGAACACGATCACGGGTGTGTTACGCATACGGCAAACTTCCATCAGTTTTTCGGTTTGTTGCTCTACACCCTTTACACAGTCGATTACCAAGATAACACTATCCACCGCAGACAATGTTCGGTACGTATCCTCGGCGAAGTCTTTGTGACCCGGTGTGTCCAGTAGGTTAATCTTGGCGCCTTCATAGTCGAAAGC
>CAMFLX010000053.1 GCA_945957555.1 uncultured Cytophagales bacterium | reverse complement strand
GTGTAAGACCACTGCGGACCACATCGCCAAAGGTGACTCTATATTCGACTGAATGGAAGCAACCTTCTGGACACTTTTTTAAAACCATGACATCATTGTCAGGAATTTTAACTTTGATGACAGTGTCCAATTGGTGAACTTCTAATCCCCTATAAAATCCATCACAATTGTTCATGGGATCGGGTTGCCCGCATCCCCTTACGTTAGATATTCGAATGGAATAACATGATGAAAGTAAAAAGCAAAAAGGAATGTAAATAAGAAAATGTAGAGACTTAATACGCTGAGGAATATTTAGTATTTTCATTTTAAAAGTATTTAAGGATATGTTTTATGGATAAAAAGTATATAGACAAATATAATAATAGATAAATATAGATCCCAATTTTTTTAGAAGTGAATCTAATGCCTTGTTTTTAGACCAAAATTGATAGTAATTTTTGCATTATGTAATTGCAATGTTTGTCCTGTTTTGTGTTTCAAGAGAAGAATGAATAACTTGTTCCGATATTTTTTTGGGTCTGACTGGATTGCCGTTAGTTTGCTGGGTTTTGTTTTTAAAACTATAATAATGTTATGAGTAAAATCAATGTTGCTTTATGTTCCTTTGGAATGAGTGGGAGAGTGTTTCATGCGCCATTTATTCGCCTACATTCTGGATTTCATCTATATGGTGTATGGGAGAGGACCAAAAATCTAGCTAAAGAAAAATATCCTGATATAAAAACCTTTAGGAGTTTAGGGGAGTTGCTGGCAGATGATGCGATTGATATGGTGGTAGTAAATACCCCAAGTGTGACACACTTTGAATATACCAAAATGGCTTTACTTGCAGGTAAGCATGTAGTTGTGGAGAAGCCCTTTACTGCTACAATTGAAGAAGCAAAGGAGTTGATGGCTTTGGCCAAATCACGGAATCTTAAACTTTCGGTGTACCACAACCGCAGGTACGACAGTGATTTTATGACTGTCAAAAAAGTAATAGACGAGAAACTATTGGGGCCCATTGTAGATGCTGAAATACGATACGATAGGTTCGTGCCAGCACTAAGCTACAAGACCCACAAAGAAACACCAACCGCTGCGGTGGGATCGCTATATGATTTGGGCTCCCACTTGGTTGATCAAGCATTGCAGCTTTTTGGTATGCCTAAAGCTGTATTTGCGGATATTGACATATTTAGGGATGGATCAAAAGTAGATGACTATTTTGATTTAAAGCTTTATTACGAAACTCATAGAGTCAGCCTTAAATCCAGTTATTATGTGCGGGAAGCTATGCCTGGTTTTCAGATCCATGGCAAGAAAGGTTCATTCATTAAAACTAAGGCCGATCCACAAGAGTCATTATTAATAAAGGATCAAGAACCTGTTGGGGCAGATTGGGGTACTGAGCCAGAATCACAAAGAGGTTTGCTCCATTCGGAGATGGAAGGAAAGTTGGTGAAAGAGCTCATTCCGACATTAAAAGGTAACTATGCCGAATATTACTTTCAGATGTATGAAGCCATAGTGAATAATGCTCCACTGCCAGTAAAGGCCGAAGAAGGCACAGAGGTGATTCGAGTGATAGAGGCTGCCTATGAAAGTAAGCACAAAAAGCAAATCATTGATATAAGTATTTCCTAAAGGGTTTTTGTAAGCTCCAATTATTACGAGATTTGTTGCCATCAGGAGCTGTTTATGTAGTGCTGAATTTTAAATATGATAACTTCCGATCGGCGGTCCTATCCTTGTAATATTCTCAAAAAAAAGTAATTTTGCACGGCTTCAATGAAAATTTTATGTTACAAACATCTTTTATAAAGGAAAATAGAGATTTAGTTATTGCAGGATTAAGCAAGAAACATTACCCAACTGCTGAAATAGATGTAGATAGGACAATTGCTTTAGACGATACCAGAAAGAAGACACAACTGGAGCTAGATAATACCCTCGCTGAATCTAATAATATTGCAAAGCAAATCGGTGACTTGATGCGCCAAGGCAAAAAAGAGGAGGCGGAAAAGGCCAAAAGCAATACTGGGGTATTAAAAGAGAAATCAAAAAACCTAGAAACACAGCTATCGCAAATTGAGGCGGAATTAAAAGACTTGTTATTGAAAATGCCCAATCTTCCGCACAGTTCTGTGCCTGAAGGTAAGACTCCAGAAGAAAATGAGAACATTGAAGAAGCTGGAAATATAGTTCAATTAGGAGTTGATGCATTGCCTCACTGGGATTTGATCAAGAAATACGATATCATAGATTTTGAATTAGGCAATAAGATCTCAGGTGCAGGATTTCCTGTCTATAAAGGTAAAGGTGCAAAATTGCAACGCGCTTTAATTAACTTCTTCTTGGACGAAGCTGAGAAAGCTGGCTACAAGGAGGTACAGGTACCAATTTTGGTAAATGCGGAATCAGGATACGGAACTGGTAACTTGCCAGATAAAGATGGTCAGATGTATTATGCAAATGAAGACGGTCTATATCTGATTCCTACCGCAGAAGTACCTATTACCAACATATATAGGGATGTTATTGTAAAAGAGGAAGAGTTGCCGATTAAAAATACAGGCTACACTCCTTGTTTTAGAAGGGAAGCAGGCTCATGGGGAGCTCATGTACGTGGCTTGAACAGATTACACCAATTTGACAAAATAGAAATTGTACAAATTGCCAAACCTGAAGATTCGTACAAAGTACATGCTGAAATGGTGGCTCATGTAAGGAGTTTGTTGGGTAAACTAGGTCTTCCTTACAGGATATTGAGGCTTTGTGGTGGAGATATGAGTTTCTCCTCAGCACTTACTTATGATTTTGAGACTTGGTCTGCAGCTCAAAAGAGATGGTTGGAGGTGAGTTCTGTGAGTAACTTTGAAACCTTCCAAGCCAATCGCTTAAAATTAAGGTATAAAAATAGTGAAGGAAAAAATATTCTGTTACACACACTAAATGGATCAGCTTTAGCGTTACCTAGAATAGTTGCTACGTTATTAGAAAATAATCAAACTGCGGATGGTGTAGTCATTCCTGAAGTGCTTAGGAAATACACAGGGTTCGATTTGATTTCTTAATAATGAATTTTTGAAAAATATTGATTAATTTAGCATAAAACCGATAAATTGAAAAAGGTACTTTTACACATAGGGATAGTCGTTGCGTTGTTTGCTTTACTATTGTTTGCTTTCTTTAGCTTCTATTTGCCATGGTCTACCAATCATGACCAAAAGATTAAAGTGCCAGAGCTTAAAAGCTTGAACGTAGAGAAGGCCCAAGCGATGATCGATGAAGAGAACCTAAGATTGGAGATTAGTGATTCAGTATTCAATCCTGATGTTCCTGCGTTTTCGGTGATTAGTCAATATCCTAAAGCTGGTGGCTATGTAAAGCAAAATAGAAAGATTTATATTACTATTAGTACAGACAGGCCTCCTCTTATTAAAATGCCAAAACTCGTTGATGCGTCCTTATTGAACGCCCAAATGGTATTGCAAAGTTATGGTCTCAAGTTGGGTAATGTGAAAAAAGTCCCTCACTTTGCCGACAATGTTGTGCTGAAGCAACTCTATAAAGGTCATGATGTGGCTGATGGTTCTAATATTGGTAAAGGAGCTGTAATAGATCTGATAGTTGGAGACGGACAGAGCAATGAAGAGGTGGACATGCCTAATTTAGTAGGACTCAGCAAAGACGAAGCCATAGAGCAATTACAGTCGCATGATTTAGAAGTAGGTAGTTTCAACTATGATGCATCATCTTCTAAGTCTTCTGGAACTATAGTGAAACAGAAACCTCAATACGAAGAGGGTAAGAAGATAAACAAAGGCCAAACCATTGACATCTGGATAGCAGGCCAGCCAGATACATACTCAGAACCTGAAGATGAAGGGAAAAATTAAATTATCATTAGCTGTATTACTAAGTTTACAGTGTTATGTTTGGGCACAACAACCAAGATTAAGAGGGATTTATTCCGATAAAAAAAATATAACGGCGCGCACAGCCAGAGTAGATACAGTTGCTGACCCTAAAACCAAGTGTTTGCTACCCTTTTTTGATAATTTTATCTTAACAGGGCCTGATAATACTCCGAACCCGCTCTTGTGGTGCAATGGTGGTGGTGTAAAGATTAGCAATACCATGACAAAGTCTAATCCAGACTTTAACGCTGCGATATTTGATGGTACAGATTCCAGTGGTACGCCCTATAGTTTTGCAAGCCCTACCAAGCGAGGTGTCACAGATTCTTTGGTATCTCAATATATTGATTTGTCAAAAGTTCAAATCCCTGTTGATAGAGAGAAGGATTCCACGTTGTGTTTGACCTTCTTTGTTCAAAACGGAGGATATGGTGAAGTAGCCGATGGACGTGAGGGAGACCAGTTCTCCTTATCTTTTAAAAACAAATCTGGAGTGTGGGAAAAAGTATGGGCCAGGAGAGATACTATGCCAAGTATTACGGATACGGCTGTGGTGGATAGGTCATATAAGGAGTTTTTTAGGAATGTATATAAACCTGAGTTGTTTTTGAATACGCTCGATGATTCTGTGAATTATGTAAAGAAAATTTACCCAAAACTTGCCAATTATGCTGTAACCGATCAACCATTGATAGATAGCATGAAATACTTTTATGCGGCCTGGGCCACTAAGCCCGATTTTACGGCAAAGTCTTCTAAGTCTGATTCGATTGATTTTTTTAAACAAGTGTATCCATGGGATATTAATTTTGAAGCCAATTACAAGGCTTTTTTTAAAAACATATACCACGGAAGGAAAAACTTTGGGGTTGACACTGTTTCTCGCAGTCCTTTAGTGGTGGTAAATGATTCTTTGGAGTATTTTAAGAAGATGTATCCCAATGAATTGTTTCCTGAAGCATACTATCGCGTATTTTTTCGGACTTTAAAGTTACTTCCTAGTGGAGATCCTATAGTTAACCAAGCTAATTATAAGTTTTTACCTTTTTTCTACCAAAGTTTTAAGTCTGATAAAAAAGAAATCGATGATTACACGCGATTGTATGATCAGGAAAAAGATGAAGCGCTAAAGAAGAAGCTAGGTGTTCTCATTGATTCGGTGAAAGCTGCGCATAAACTAGATTCGGTTACGTATTATCGGAAGATCGTAAATTCTCATGTGAAAGAGTCAATAGAAAACTACAGTAGGTATGATTATATTTTTGACAAAGCATCTGATGCCCGTTTTTTGGATTCGAATTTCAGAATCGCTTTTGTGGCGCAAGGAAGACAATCTGGTGCGTTTGACGTTTGGGGCCTTGATTATGTATTTTTAAGGAAGGCCAAGTTGAATGTTAATCCCAATATATCCACTAGGAAAATATTTAATATAAATGACGCAACACTTTCAGGTCAATTGCCAGGCATTTTGAAATATTATGCGTCAATGCCTTTAAAGCATATTGATTCTAGTACAGTATTTATGGATAGTGTGGTTGTCCAAGAATTTGGATTTTCGAGCGACCCCCAAGATGCTACTGATGTTCCCAATATGATATACGATGATATAACTGAAGGTTCTATTATGTTTATGGATAGCGTTATTTTCAAAAAATTTAAAGGGAATATTGAAAATGATCAATTTTCTATTTCGGGTTTAATACCTGCCCCCTCGAAAATAGTTTTGGATAAAAGTAAGGATTATCTCAAAATATTAAGTACTGTATTATTGTATAACCACAATAGAGATAGTAATATAAATAATGACACGATAAAAGCCACTACAATTTTATCCAACTACTACGCTTACGACGATGGCTCTGCAGAGCGGGCTTTTGAGGTAAGTGGGAGATATTCGGAGTTGGCTTATAAGTTTAAGTGTCCTTCTGACTCACATCAGCTAACGCAGGTACGTGCTTATTTTCCAAAGATTATCAGTTCCAACAGCGGTAAATCCTTCACTTTGAAGGTTTGGAAAACTATTTCAGATCCTAAAAACGGTCGTCGTCAAGATTCGGTATTGTATTCTGCGGTTAAAGTGATTACTTATCCACAAAAAGGGACAGATTCCTTAAGTGGTTTTGTAGAGTTTAACATTGATTCTGTGGTAAAAGTGGTAGATAGTTTTTATGTGGGTTATGAGTTGCTCACTGCAGATCCTATCTATACGGGCTTTGATTTGAGTCCAAACATCAATTCTGCAAAGAATATCTATTATAATACTGATGGGAACTGGGCACAATATTCCGGCAAGGGGGGTAACTTAATGTTGCGTCCTGTGTTTGGTAAATATAAGAAGGGGGGAGGAAATAGGAAAGGGGAGACGTCATCCTCAAAAGACTATAACGTTTATCCTAATCCCACGCAAGGAAATGAGGTGACGATAGAGGGGGTATTGCCGATAAAACTAAGAATATATGATGTCTTAGGTGGGCAGCAAACCAATTATTCTTATGATCCTGATGCAGGTAAATTAAATGTGGCAGGACTTAAATCTGGAATATATACCCTAAAAATCATAGGGCCAGATGCGGTCGTTTATAAAAAAATTATAGTTAACTAACGCAAAATAAAATGCTGCTAGTAGATGCCCTCTACGTGAATAATAGTGGGGGAAAAGTGCTTTTGGACTACTTGATACATAAGTTGGTAGAGCAAAAAGTGGATGTGTTTTTTTTGTTGGATAAAAGATGTGAGAGTTCATATCTGGATTTGAATTTAAAAAATGTTACATTTGTAGAAGCTACTTTAAAAAACCGTAAAAAATTTTATAAAAATGACAACAAGAAGTTTACCCATATTTTTTGTTTTGCTAATCTTGCTCCTCCTGTTAAATGTGGTGGTCAAGTTGCTACCTATTTCCACAATCTTTTATTGTCTGAAATCCCTGTTGGCACTCCGCTAAAGAAGAAGGCACTGCTGCTGTTAAAGCGGTATTTGGCTAAAAGGGTTTCGGGTAATTCTGATTTGTTTCTGGTTCAGACGGCTTACGCAAAGGCATCCTTCTCTCGCGTTTATGGTTCTAAACATGTGGAGGTGGTACCATTTTATAATGACTTTAATTTAAAGCCGGGAGAAAAGCTCAATAATATTTTCCTGTATGTAAGTGATGGCAACCCGCATAAAAATCATGAAACTTTATTGGAGGCTTGGTTAAAGTTGCGAGATACGGATGCAACTCTTTGGTTGACTGTCAGTAATTTGTATCCTGAGCTCCAAAGCAAGATAGAAAGTTTAAGAGCACAAGGTTATCATATACAAAATTTCACCAATCTCTCTAGGGCCGAATTAAACGAGTTGTATGCTAAGGCAGCATATTTAATCTATCCCTCACTGTTGGAGAGCTTTGGCCTAGGGCTTATAGAAGGAGCTTTGGCCGGCTGTAAAATTATAGCATCAGATCTACCGTATGTTACACAAGTGGTGGAGCCTTCAAAAGTTTTCGATCCTTACAATTCTATGGCAATTGAGACTTGTGTTCGTGATGTGATTGATAATCAATTTGTTCCTTTAACAGTCCTTAAGGCGCAAAATGAGATCTTAAAACTGATTGAAATGATCTCGAAAAAAAACTAATTTTTTTAGGTGGATAGTTTGGAGAAATAAAAAAAACGCCTACCTTTGCAATCCAATTGAACAATTGCCCATTCGTCTAACGGCAGGACATCTGATTTTGGTTCAGAGTGTAGTGGTTCGAATCCATTATGGGCAACAAAAAGGTATAAGGTAACTGCCATATACCTTTTTTTATTGTTAAACATCTGCACTGTGTCAATAGTAAAAATATTTACAGGTACTGCTTCTAATTATTTGGCAGAAAAGATTTCGGGCTCTTATGGTCAACCATTAGGTTCTGTGTCTAGGTATAGATTCAGTGATGGCGAATTGGCTGTAAGTTATGATGAATCCGTAAGAGGTTCATATTGTTATATTATACAATCTACTTTTCCACCTGCTGATAACATCATGGAGCTTTTGCTGATGGTGGATGCAGCAAAGAGAGCTTCTGCACAGTATGTAACACTTGTGGTTCCGTATTTTGGGTATGCGCGTCAGGACAGAAAGGACAAGCCAAGGGTTTCTATAGCTGCTAAATTAGTGGCGAATTTAATGCAAGCTTCTGGTGCTGATAGAGTGATTACGATGGATTTGCATGCAGGCCAAATTCAGGGATTTTTTGATGTGCCAATGGATCACTTAGATGGATTGGCTGTATTTCTTCCTTATTTAAAAGAATTAAAGCAAGATAACTTGATCATTGCATCTCCTGATGTGGGTGGTGTGAAAAGAGCAAGGGAATTTGCCGTGAAGCTTGGGGTAGACTTGGTGATCTGCGATAAACACCGTAAGAAGGCGAATGAAATTGCTTCTATGCAGCTGATCGGTGATGTGCAAGGTGCTGATGTCGTTTTGGTGGATGACTTGATCGATACAGGTGGAACATTGTGTAAGGCTGCTCAGTTAATGATGGATAAGGGTGCAAAAAGTGTAAGGGCGATTGCTACACACCCTATTTTGTCTGGAAAGGCTTATGAAAACATAGAAAACTCAATGCTTTCAGAAGTGGTTGTAACAGACACAATCCCAACAAAACCATCTTCTAAAATAAAAGTACTTACAGTTGCTGATCTGTTCGCAGAGGCAATTCGTAGGGTACATACTCACGAATCAATAAGTTCATTGTTTATATAAGTTTAATTTTAAAAATTCAGTTATTATGAAGTCATTAGAGATTATAGGGTTTAAAAGAGCAAATCTCGGTAAAGTCGGTTCTCAAGAGTTAAGAGATGAGGCTAGTGTACCATGTGTATTGTATGGTGGAAAAGAACAATTGCACTTTAGTGTGCCAATGTTCCAGTTTAGGGATATCGTTTATACTCCAAATACATATTTGTTCAGTCTTCAAGTGGGTAAAACAAAATACAAGTGTATTTTGAAAGAAGTACAGTTTCACCCAGTAAACGACATGATCATTCACGCAGATTTCTTTGAAGTAAGTGAAGATAAGCCAGTTGTTGTAAATGTTCCTTTGAAATTAGAGGGTAACTCTATTGGTGCTCAAAAAGGTGGTAAAGTGGTTCAGAACCTTCCAAAATTGAAGATTAAGGCTTTGCCTAAAGATCTTCCTGATTTTGTGAGTGTTGATATCTCTCATTTAGATTTGGGTAAAGTAGCAAGGGTTAAAGATGCTAAAGTTAATAATTTCCAAATTATCAACTCAAAAGATCTTCCTGTAGCTTCTATAGCTGTACCAAGAGGTTTGAAAGGTAAAGACGAGGCTAAGAAATAACATTTATTTAAGCATAAACAAAAGAGCCGGGGCATGCCTCGGCTCTTTTGTTTTATGAGGATTCAACGATTTTGGAGAATAGGAATATTTCGTAAATTAGTTTTTTATAAAAGATAATAATGTCAAAGATTCAATCCATTTATTGTAGCTTCCTGTTCTTCTGTGTAGTATCGCCTCTTATCTCTCAAAGCCTTGTAGATCCAAAGGCAAGCGCAGAAACTCAAAATCTATATCGTTTTTTTAAGGGAAATAGCACTAAGGGCTTTTTGTTTGGTCATCAAGACGATTTGTCGTATGGAATGGGCTGGAAATACACCGCAGATTCACATAAGAGTGATATAAAAGCTGTTTGTGGTGATTACCCAGGCATATTCGGTTGGGATCTTGGCCATATAGAGTTGGGCAAAAAAGATAATCTGGACTCTGTTGATTTTGATGTGATGCGCATGAACATTCAATATGCCTATCATTTAGGCGCAGTTAACACAATCAGCTGGCATCCCAATAATCCTGTGACGGGTGGTAATGCTTGGGATCACACCGAAACTGTTAAATATATTCTGCCTGCTGGAGAGAAGCATGCCTTATACAAAGGATATTTGAATAAAGTGGCGGTGTTTCTAAAGTCGTTGGTGGATGAAAAAGGCAAAGCAATTCCTGTTGTATTTAGGCCCTACCATGAGCACAACGGTTCTTGGTTTTGGTGGGGTGAAAATAGTTGTACTACAGAAGAGTATGTAGCACTGTGGAAGTACACGGTTGCTTATATGAGAGATAGTATGCAAGTTCATAACTTGTTATATGCATATTCTGCCAATTTGTATCAGTCGGAGCAGGAGTATTTGAAAAAATATCCGGGTGATGAGTGGGTGGATATTCTGGGTTTGGATATTTATGACCTACCCGAATACAATATTGATTATGTAAAGGAATTACCCAAAGATCTCAAGATATTGGCCGATTTGGGTAAGAAAAAAAATAAGGTATACGCACTTACAGAAACGGGCGCTAACAAATTGCCCAAAAGGGATTGGTGGACGGAGTCTTTACTTAAGAATATAAAGGGAACAGGTATCGCTTGGGTTTTGGTATGGCGAAACGCTAATCAAACTCAATTTTTTGGACCTTATCCGGGGCAGGGGAGTGTGCCTAGTTTCCTGGAATTTTATAAATCCCCAGAATCGTTCTTTGCAAAAGATTTAAAAAAGGTGTACAAGAGCAAGTAGTTTTTAAAATAGTGTTACAATAGGTTATGGATGTATTTGTAAGCGATGTGTCTGGAAAGGAATTTCCGATTTCGGAGAAGGTAAGTGGAAGTTTGGTAAGAGAATCATTAATGAAACTTATCCAGCAAGATCAACCCAAGTTTTCAAGAGCGTCTACTTTATCATTGACTGAATTGAATAGCTATCGGGAGAAATATATCTCAGGTTTTTTGATGGACGAAACGGAGCAATTGAGTAATTTGGAGCGTAAGGTACTAGATACGATGAAGAATTCTGATACCATTAGTGATAAATTACAAGAATCGGATGACATTAATCAAAGTTTTGGTGCACGTGTTGCTGATAAAGTCGCTTCTTTTGGAGGAAGCTGGAAGTTTATCATCATGTTTTCATGCTTTATATTCGTATGGATTTTGTTGAATGTCATCGTGTTTGCAAACAAAGGTTTCGATCCCTATCCTTTTATATTGCTTAATCTTATATTGTCATGTATAGCTGCGCTACAGGCTCCAGTGATTATGATGAGTCAAAACAGGCAAGAAGAGAAAGATCGTGAGCGTGCTAAAAATGATTATATGGTGAACCTTAAATCAGAGTTGGAAATCAGAGTCTTGCACGAGAAAATTGATCACTTGATCATGCACCAACAACAAGAGTTGATCGAGATTCAAAAGGTACAAATTGAGATGCTGAAGGATATCTTGACCAATCAAAAGCCATTGAGCTAAAGTTACCAGTAATGCAGGCAGTTGAGGAATTTAAGGACGATCTTCATGAACGGATCAAAGCTTTGGAAGCTGAGATTGTAGAGTTAGAGTGTGATCTTTCTGCTACAGAGACGAAGCTCAATAGTTTTGAGAACCAAATACGGTCGCAGTTGCATGCCGAAATCACACAGGTTAATATTTTGACACTCTTGTATAAGAAGCTACAACGTGCCAAAAAGGACAAGAGGCTGGAGCAAAAGAAGAAAGGGAAGAACTACAAAGAGCCAATGCCTGGCTTAAAGCCACAAGAGCAGGCCCACAAAGCTACGGATCTTCTGGCACAGCTTTCTCAGGGGCAGGAACTTAAGCGTTTGTATCGCGAAGCTATGCTAAAGATTCATCCTGATAAGTTTGCACACGACAAGGAACAGATGGAGCGCGCCACCGACTTAACTACTCAGCTCATAGAGATCTATAAAAGTGGCGATTTAGATGATTTAGTAGCTTTTCATGAGCACATTGTGAGTGGGAATGCCATGTCTCATGTGCCCTATCAGCCAGAACTGGTCTCCAATCCTGCTTCATTACTTCAGTTCTTGCAGAAAAAGAAAGCAGAGTTGGATTATGCTTTGGAGATCCTCAAGACCTCATATACCTATCAAGTCTTGGATACCTATGAGAATCCGCTGAGTTTTATAGATGAGTTGAGGGTACAGTTTCAGCAGCGCATACTACAGTTGCAAAAAAGAACAAGAAAGGCCTGAAATTGTAATAAATTTCAGGCCTTTGGCTTTACTTTCTGATTCTTACAATTTTATAAACTCACCCAAGTGTCCCTCTATATAGTCGCACAGTGCTTTGTGAAAATCCTTTTTAAAACTAGGGTCTATATAGTATTCACCCAGCTCATGTTCTTCTCCAAAAAGCTCTAGCCCTTTGTCGTAGGCATCATTGTACTGTTGCTCCCACTTCTTGTTGTTGTAGTTGATACTCATTTGTAAGGCCTCCAATTCCTTGGCCACAGTTTCGTATTGGTCTACAAAAGTGCTGTATTCGTCTCTTAGGGGTTGTATGTTCAAGATCTCCAGTACATTGTCAAAGGCGTATATATGTTCAGGCCGCTCCCAGAAAAACTGGAATATGCCTCCATTGTCTACAGCGCCTTCAAACACCAAGTAGGAGTAGAACATTTTTTGGCCACGGCTCAGCTGTTCCCAAAACTCCTCGTCTTCGTCTGAAGCATTACCCAGTTCGGGCAACACGTCAAACAAGTGCTCCATGTATTCGTCTAGACGGTTGTCGTCCTCATCATATTTCTCCCAAGAGTAGTTTTTCTTGGTGAGTTCGATCCAGTCTTCGTTTTTTTCTGGATCGAGGATTACCTGAGTTTGATTGCCTTGACTGAGACTATAGTACATAACGTTATAATGCTATACGATTCTGAATTTTTACTGAGATGGATTACTGGGCATAGCCCTTTTTAATGCTTTTTTGTTTTTCTGGAGGAAGATTGTTGAAATAGAACAACTCCTTCATGAAATCACGTTTCTGATCTTCGCTAAGCTTGAGCCAAGCTTTGAACACTTCTTCGATTTGTGGTTCCATTTTTTCCATTGAGTACGTATTTGTAAGGCTTTAATGCCTATTAGGATGCAAAGATAAAAAAGAATGTTAAATTGCCCGTCATGAAAAAAACGATTGCCATAGTAGGTGCTGGGCCTGCAGCTCTCATGCTCGCCGCTGAGTTAGATGCAAGTCGCTACGAGGTAAGTATCTATGAGCGGAACCAAGCCCTTGGGAGGAAATTTTTGGTGGCGGGCGATGGTGGATTTAATTTGACACATTCTGAAGTACTAGAGTCTTTTGTAGATAGATACACTCCTGCTAACTTTGTGGAGTCTAGCCTCAGGGTGTTTGATAACCGTGCCTTGGTAGACTGGCTGGGTCGTATTGGGATCTCCACATTTGTGGGAACCAGTGGCCGTGTGTTTCCTGTGGTACCTACCAAGCCTATAGAGGTATTAAATGCGATCTTGACATTGCTAGATGCGAAAGGCGTAAAGATCTTCAAACAACATACTTGGAAAGGCTGGCAAGGCAATGCTTTGGTGTTTGCAGCACAAGAGCAAGAAGTATTGGTGCAAGCAGATCTTACAGTATTCGCACTAGGAGGGGGAAGCTGGGCAGTGACGGGCTCTCAAGGGGAATGGCTTACTTATTTCGAAGAGAAGAATATTACTACTAAGGCTTTAATACCTTCCAATTGTGCCTACGGACTGGATTGGCCCGAGAGACTTATAGATGCCATAGAAGGCCAAGCCCTGAAAAATATTACGCTAGCCTGTGCAGGCATTCAAAAGAAAGGGGAAGTCGTATTGACGCGTTTTGGTTTGGAAGGCGGGGCGCTGTATGCCTTGAGCCCACAGATTCGTTCAGAACTTGAGCAGTATGGCAAGGCTACCCTTACCTTGGACCTAAAAACCGCTTTATCACTAGGAGAAATACAGCAAAGACTACAAAAGAATAGAGGCGGGAAGTCTTGGGGCTTGCATGTGGAGCAGCAACTGAACCTTGGAGCTGTCGCCATGGCTTTGCTCAGGACATTATTAAACAAGGAAGAGTTTACACAGCCCAGTTTGTTGGCGCAAAAGATCAAAGCTTTTCCTTTGATGGTAGTACGTTTTGCCCCTTTGGATGAAGCCATCTCTACTGTAGGAGGGATCGCCCTAGAGGAAGTAGACGATCACTTTGAGCTCAAAAAGATGCCTAATCATTATTGTATTGGTGAGATGTTGGACTGGGACGCACCCACGGGTGGATATTTGTTACAGGCTTGCTTTAGTATGGGCTATGGGCTGGCGAAACATCTGAATGGAATATGAAGAAATGGTGGGTAGTTGAGTACTAAATATTTTCGTGCTCCATAAAAATTCCTACAGCCGAGATAAGGGATTAGGGTAAATGTCTAAAGTATGTTCTAGCTTTAATCTAACAAAAATTACTCGCTACTTTACCTTTCCTATAACCTTTTCGATGCTTTGGGGTTTTTAAGCAATAATTTATCTTATGGGCAATTATTTAGTGGTGGGAGGAACGAAGGGGATTGGAAAAGCGGTGGTTGAGGAGCTGACGCATGCTGGCGAAACTGTTTTTGTATGGGCACGAAGCCCAGAGAACATCGCTAATTTCACACAAAACGATGCTACTGAAGCTACTTTAGATCTTTCTGGCTTGCCAGATCACCTAGATGGCCTAGTGTATTGTCCGGGCAGTATCAACTTAAAACCTTTTCACAGACTGAGCGAAGACGATTTTTATAAGGACTGGAAGGTGAATTTTATGGGGGCTGTGAAATCCATACAGGCCGTTTTGCCTTTACTGAAGAAAGCCGAACAGGCGAGCATCGTTTTGTACAGTACGGTGGCGGTAGCCACAGGTATGCCTTTCCACGCCAGTATAGCCGCCGCAAAAGCTGCGGTGGAGGGCTTGACCAAATCCCTCGCTGCGGAACTTGCACCTCAAATCAGGGTAAACTGCATCGCTCCTTCGCTTACCCAAACGCCTTTGGCGGATAAGTTGCTGTCGAGCCCAGAAAAGATAGACCTAGCTGGTAAGAGGCATCCCCTTCAGAGGGTAGGGAGCCCGAAGGATATTGCACAAATGACCACCTTTTTGCTTTCATTGCATGCCAGTTGGATCACTGGGCAGATATACCATGTGGATGGAGGTATGGGGACTTTGAAAGTATAGATGCTTACAGATATACTAGAATACAAGATTCGGAAATTCTTAAAATAAACTGCTTTGCAAGTAAACATTAAAGATATTGAAGCATTTGACAAACCGTACAGGGCTTCGTTTGTAAACTCACTAGGAGGGTTTAAGAGTTTGGTTTTGGTGGGTACAGAAGATGCCACTGGCCAAAGTAACTTGGCAGTTTTTAATTCATTGTTTCACATAGGCGCCAGTCCTGCTTTGTGTGGCTTGGTGGTCAGGCCCGACTCTGTAGAAAGACATACGCTGGGTAATATCATGGAGACGGGTTTTTATACCATAAATCACGTAAAGGAGGAATTTTACAAAGCGGCGCATCAGGCTTCGGCACGGTACCCCAAGTCGGTCTCAGAATTCGATGCCACTGGATTGGAAAAGGAGTATTTGAATGACTTTAAAGCACCGTTTGTAAAAGAGAGCCATGTTAAGTTTTCCATGGAAATCGCCGAGAAAATAGACCTTAAAATAAATGGGACCATCCTGTTGATAGGCAAGATACAAGATGTGTACTTTCCCGAAGCCTGCCTCGGACAAGACGGCTTTCTGGATCTGGAAAAAGCAGGGAGCATTACCGTATCGGGTCTTGATAGCTACCATAAGACCCACAAAATTGCCAGACTGAGCTATGCCAAGGTGGGAGAGGTGCCGAGAGAAATTGTAGAAATATAAACTCCTGATGAGGACAAAAGCTTGTTGTTTGTTCTTACATCTCAAAATCTGATAAAATATTCATACAAGTTGTTTAGCAACTCTCAATAGCATTTGACCTCTTACAGAGGTATCAGTGGCAAGCTGTCCGTATGTGAGTGTATCTATATTCTTCCACCATAGCTAGTTATGTATTGCCTACTTAAACCAGTTTCTCAAAATACTTCAGGAAGATGTGTTCGTCAATAACTATCTCCGCGAAGTCTAGACGCGAAAAGCGCAGACCGCCCTCTGTAAACATCGTGATCTGGTGAAGAAAGTCCAGATCGATTTTGTTTTCAAAGCTCAGCAATTGGGTGAGGTCGTTAAGATCCAGCGGAATGAACGCCTGTAGAGCCTGTATTTGCTCATGCACGCTTTTTTCGTTTCTGTTGAGCGCTTGAGCCAGCGCCAGTTTAGGCTTCGAAAGCTGAAAGTATACGTGGTGCTGTGTCACGGCTACCAAGCCTAGACTCAGGAACTCGCCCGTGTGGCTGTTGCTGATGAATTTGAGAATACTGTAGTAAGTAAGCATTTTTTAGAGTGTTGAGTTTTGGGTGTTGAATTTTGAGTTTACTGTTGCACAAATTTACCAACCAGCCCGTACATACCCGTTTCTGCGTAAGGTCAGGACTGTACTGTAAGGATCATGTTCGCCTGAATAGGACAGGGGAGAAGTTTCCAAGCCTCGATTTGTCATCCTCCTGCCACCGTGTTTCGTCATCCCCCAGTCCTGATCCGTCATCCCCCAGCCCCCCGACAAGTCGAGGACAGGCTCTTCGAAGGGGGGGACTTTTCATCCAACTCTATAGGTCCTTGGTGATAGTTTATAATTTCATTGACTTACTATAGATCTTCAAAAGGGAGACGCTAACATTTTAATGTTTTTATAGACCTAGGTGTAATGATATTTGATGCATATATGCTACTGCCCAGATTTTAAAAAGTTTGGTTGGATTGTCCCCCTTCGAAGAGCCTGTTCCGAGCATCGGAAGGGCAGGGGGATGAAAATCAAGACACTAGCAAATAGGTTGGGAAAGGGCAGGGGAATGAGTTAAACTTTTTTCTTCAGAAAAAAACAAAACCGCATCTTTACCTATTCCCCCTCTTATATTATATTTATCATATGGACAACCACCATTACAATAAAGGTTTGAGGAAATATGCTTCCGAGCATCGCAACCACAGCACCAAGGCCGAGGTAAGGCTCTGGTGTGAGCTTTTTAGGAACAAACAAATGCTGGGTTATCCCTTTTTGAGACAGCGGCCCATAGGTAGGTATATCGCCGACTTCTTTTGCAAAGAACTGATGCTGATCGTAGAAACCGATGGTATCTCCCATACTTGGGAAGAGGCCCCGGAGAAAGATCAAAGACGTGTGGATGCACTGACGGAAATGGGCTATACGGTCTTGCGCTTTGACAATGACGAGGTCATGAACCACCTAGAGCACGTATACAGAACCATCGAAGAATGGATCATTGATTGGGAGAAGAGGAATGGGAAGAGGTGAGGTGTTGTCTCTGGTTATGTCGTTGTCATCCCTCTGCCCACGGTGCTTCGTCATCCCCCTGCCCTCCCGATGCTCGATCCGTTTGTCCGTCATCCCCCAGCCCCCCGACAAGTCGAGGACAGGCTCTTCGAAGGGGGGACTTTTCATCTAACTTCATTATACCTTGGTGTTGGGATACTATTTGAAGTCTAAGATTATTTATTTACTCTTTAATAAAACCAAGATTTTAACAAGTTGGTTGGATTGTCCCCCTTTGAAGGGGGTAGGGGGATGAGTTTGAATTTTCGACTAGTTGTTAGGCCTAGGGGAGGAAGGATCCCTATTCTATTCCATCTTTATCTTGATGAGTAAATCTTCTTTGTTCTTTTTGAAAAATTCTATATACAGCTCATCCTTGAAGACAGGGATAATACGGTCTAACATAAAGTTGTAAAGTTCGTTCCCCTCCACGTTTGGCATTTCTCGGGAATTGAAAACCAAATGTTGAGATGTTGTGCCAGTTAAATCGTCAATTAAATAGATGCTAAGATAACCTCCTGCATTGCCCAAATGTTCAGATGCTGTTTGATCGGTGGGGAGATTGAAGTTTCTCACATTGTCCATAAATATTAAAGCATGATAATTTTGTAATTTTATATATCTATATGAAATCCTAGCCTTTTTTAATAAAAAACGTTCATCTACTTTAGTATTATACCCACCCTTTTGTTGCTTGGGGATTTTTTGTGCCCATGTCAGCTCGCCATTATTGGTAACTTTGAGTGCTAATATGCTCTTAGATACAACTATGGTGCCTGGGCTGTTAAATACTTGTTCTCCGAGTAGTATGATATCC
This sequence comes from uncultured Cytophagales bacterium, assembly GCA_945957555.1. Taxonomy (GTDB): domain Bacteria; phylum Bacteroidota; class Bacteroidia; order Cytophagales; family UBA9547; genus CAMFLX01. The sequence continues at coordinate 7,785 of CAMFLX010000053.1, read as the reverse complement.
CCGTTAAAAGAAAATTCAACATCGTGAAGCATTACTCTTGGCATATTTTGCCAGAGCTCCATTTGTACATGAGTGATCTGTTCTTTTGATTCATACAAAAGTCCCAACTTGTCAGGAATAAGGATTTCCTGTTTTTGATTGGTTCGTATCGTATGATCGAAGGGTACTATATACGATCCTATTTTAGAGCCGAGATGATAATACCCCATACAGTACATCTGCTCAAATGGACTCTCTACGAGTCGAGCATCATCAATATCACCATTTATTTTAATTTTTTTGAAATTAGGAGATTGACTTTCCTTTGAAATACGACAAATCTCTATTTGATATGAAAGATGGTCTGAATTGTAGATCTTTCCAAGTAAATAAATGTCTCCCTTATTGTTTATCAAGTAGTCGCCTATTTTCATTTCATTTGTTTTATAAGGCATACTAATATCGCCAGCCCATAAAGCAGGTTGAGAAAGGCTTGTATATATATGGAAGCCTACAGTGAACTCTTTTTCTTCTTTTTCTAGAATGTGGCTTATGCAGAGTTTTTTTCGATCTTGTGATATCTTAAAACCAAATTTCTGTCCATGTCTTTGTCCAAAGGGATTGTATGGCGCAATTGGGCAAGTATAAGGTATGATGTTGCCAGAGAGTGTAATAAGTGTTTTGGGGGCACCAAGAGTTTGGTCAGAAAAATTAAGTTCTCTATAGGAAAGAAAGAGCTCTTTTCCCTTTTTGGTGGAGAAAAACAAATAATAGTGTCCTTGCCATTCCGCTATTTCCTCCAAAATGAAGGTTTTGTCAGTATAAAAATCTTTAAACTCCTTTCTCTGAAATTCCTTCCCGGTGATTTTATCTATTTTTTGAATCGTTAAGGTTGCGCCTTTGATCTTTGCGCTTAAAATTTCCTGATAGTTGGTAAAAAAGTAGCATTCTTCCGCATCAACCATAGTGTACGGACTTCCTAGGCTTGTCTTAAACTTGGTTGAAAATGTCTGGCCCAAAAGATTTGTACATGCTATACAAAGAAATGCGGATAGGAGATGTTTCACTTGTTTATTATTTTAATGCTGAATTAAATGCAAAATTACGTAATCGCCTTTGAAATACAAATTTGTTAAAATAAGCGCGAAAGGTTTGAGTACTTAATGATCCCTTTTTGTATTTTTGAATGTTACAAATACCCCAAGCAATGAAAACTGGCGAAAAAATAAGGCTCATCAGAGAAATAAAGCAGATCAGTGCCAAGCAGATGGCCGACGACCTAGACATGTCACTCAGTGGATACCACAAGATCGAGCGCGGTGACGTAAAGCTCACCACCGATAAGTTGGAGGTGATTGCGGGCGTACTGGGCGTGGAAGCTAAAGATTTGGTAGATACCAGTGGTTTGATTGTGAACTTCAACGACAGCTCTGTATCTCAAAATACAGGATATAATATTTACAATAACTTCCCTGACGAGATGAAAAAACTATATGAGGATAAGGTAAAGCTTCTCGAAGATAAGATTACTTACTTGGAGGAAGTGATTAAGGGTTTGAAGGGGAGATAAAGAATACGACAATAGGATAAGAGGCTTTCGGAAGAAGGCCTTTTTAGATTTATAAACCCGCACAGCATGCACTCACATCGCGACGATCCTGACAAAATCATACACCCTTGGGACGTGGCCTATAAGCTTTGGAAGGGAAAGGAGCCTAAGCGCTACAGTACCCAAGAGTTTGGGGCGCGTCTACTGGGCAAAAGCAATCTCGAAGAACTGCCAGAAATTGTAAAAATAGGCCTCACCAGAGGGCAAAGACTCTTCGCTTCCTTATTTTTCTGTGCCTTAGGGCTTGGCGTTCCTTTTATTTTCTTGCATGCCCACGACTGGGATCTTCAAAAACTAGTAGCTCATGTGCTTGCTTTGGTTTTCTTGATCGTGCTCGAGGTTTTTCTGATAGGGATGGCTTGGATCATAGATGCGGACGACCTGCCAGATCTTTGTATCAGCAAGGCGGGACTTGAGATCAAAAACGAGGAAAACTCGGAGCTGCACTACTTTTCTTGGGATCAGATTGCCAGTACCGAAATCATTGTTGTTCATAGGTCTAGTAACGAGAAGACTCATAAGCTCCATATTTCTTTCCACAAAGAAACCGAACTAAAAGACCTTACAGTCGCACTCACGTCCAACAAAACGTATGAGGAGATCGCCTACTTTGTAGAGCGATATAAGCAAGAAGGGCTGAAGTCTGGTAATGCCTAGGGATTATCTTCAAAGAAGACTGAAAAGTATATGATTGCGATGACGAAAAAGAATATACTTACGATTATAGACAGACCCACTGCTTTGCCGAAATTGTTGAAAAGTTCGGAAGTCGACAAAGGCCTGTTGGCTTCTTCTTTCATTTTATAGTTCAAATGGGTCATAATGCCTATAGTACCGAAGAACATGATACCACAAACTCCCATAAAGAGTGTGATCGCGACGCCAATATGTGCTTGAAGTAGGGTCATATTTTTGAATGAAGTTTAATGTGTTTATATTATTGAATCGTTGCTTCTATATTTATTCTTAGTTTGAATATCTTTCCCTCAACCTTACTGCCAAGTCTTCAATATCCGATCTTCTTGCCAAGACAGAGAGCCATTCTTCTGGGATAGCCTCATATCCATAGAATAGTCCCGCCAAACCACCTGTTACAGCCCCTGTGGTATCGGTATCTTCACCCAGATTCACGGCCTTGAGTACAGCGTCTTTATAGGAGTCCGTATTGAGAAAGCACCAAAGTGCTGCTTCCAAGGTATGCAACACATAGCCTGAGGAATAGAGTTGTGGTTCATCATAGTCATAGATAGCCTTAGTTTCATATAAGGGGTCATCGAATGGAAAGATTCTATGAAATATAAACAACTCCTTCTCAGAGCAAAGCGCATGGTTACGAAGGAACTCAAGACATGCCACACTCACTTTGTCAAAAGCTCCTTTCTTGTCCTTGTTTTGTAGGAGCTCAAGTGCGTATTCCAAATAGATGAAACAGGCGATCACAGCTCTAATGTGTCCATGTGTAAGGGAAGAGACTTGTTGCACGATTTGAAAGCGTTCCTGTATGCTTTTACCTTGGAGTTCAAATAGGAGGGGTAATATCCTCATCAGCGAACCATTGCCATTGCTACGTTCATCATTACCTCCTGCTTTGGTAGGTTCGGTACCATTTTTTAAGCTCCAAATAGCGCCAGAGGTGGCAATGCCCACATCAAATACCTTTCCATGGGGTGTCCAATAGCCTTGCTCATACCAGTTTACAAATCTTTGCGCTTGATCTTTTAGGTCAAAACCTATACAAAGACTCTCCGCCAGACAAAAAGACAAAGAGCTATCGTCTGACCAAGTGCCCGATACTTGATTGTGCGTGCCATGGCTGATCATGGTAGTGACGGGACGTTGTTGTAGGGTTTTCCTGCTCGTAAACTCTACAGGTACGCCCAACGCATCACCTACGGAGAGCCCTAATAGTATTCCTTTGGCGGTTTCGACTGTGATCATAGATTTTGATTTTCTTAATTTATTATTTCGAACTCTTCATCTCTTTGCATCACAAACTCATATCCACAATTTATGGGATCACATTGGTGAATTTGTATTTGTTCTCTTGTATGGCTTAAGTCTAAGATAATTTCCGACCTTCTGCCACATTTGGGGCAGGTGGTGGGCTGATCTGTGTAAGTGAAAATTGCTAAATGAGGTTTCAATGTTATTGTTAAATAAAAGAGCTCTTACTTTTCGTGTTAATGATAATTAAAATTATTAATACGAGCAATTTTATATGAATTCTTCGCATATTTGAATGCGATACTTCGCATCAATAAATATGAATAGAGCTTATTATTCTAACACAATTGTACATTTCCTGAATCAATCCACAGCAGAAATTATTGGTTTTTTGGCAGGAAATGGAGAGTTCGCTTCGGAGGTGAGTCAAATTGAGGCTTGGCGAATACAAATAGAACGTTTAAAAGTAGCATTGAAGAAATATGACGGTTTCATAGCATTTGAATATATAGTTCCACGCATGGGCAGACGAATCGATGTTTTATTGGTCATAAAACATGTGATATTTATTCTGGAGTTTAAAGTAGGAGAAACCGATTTTACATCTCATGCAATTGATCAAGTTTGGGACTATGCATTGGATCTGAAAAATTTTCATGAAACAAGTCATGATAGAATTATTGTTCCTATATTGGTTGCAACCAAAGCGAGTACAACGCCCCCACTATTTATAGAATCCTCTCACAATGATCAAGTCCTTGTTCCGATCAAGTCTGACATCAAACAATTGCCAGATATTATAGATCATGTGTTAGCATTTGAAAGTGGAGATGAAATAGATACTGATGTATGGACAAAAGGTCGATATGCACCTACTCCGACAATTATTGAGGCAGCTATGGCTTTATATAGTCAACATTCTGTTCTTGAAATTTCGAGAAGCGACGCCTCTGCAAAAAATCTAGCAAGAACGAGTAAAAGTATTTCAGAAATTATAAATACATCAAAGAAAAGCAAGCTTAAGTCTATCTGTTTTGTGACAGGTGTGCCAGGTGCGGGTAAAACTTTGGTTGGTTTGGATATAGCCACTAAGTACCTAGATAAGAAAGGAGACACATCGGGTGTGTTCTTGTCGGGGAATGGTCCACTCGTTGAAATCCTATGCGAGGCATTGGCTAGAGATGAGATTAAAAGATCCAAAGCTAGAGGAGAAAAGATAAAGAAGGGGGATGCACTCAGGAAGGTAAAAGTGTTTATTCAAAATATACATCACTATAGGGATAATTGTCTCACCGAAAAGGATAATCCCCCACATGACCATGTTGCCATATTTGATGAGGCACAGAGGGCTTGGAATCACGCACAAACAGCATCTTTTATGCAGAGAAAGAAAAATGAGCCTAATTTTGCATTCTCAGAACCAGAGTTTTTGATTTCATGCCTTGACAGGCATAAAGATTGGGCAGTGATTGTCTGTCTAATAGGTGGAGGGCAGGAAATCAATACAGGTGAAGCAGGGATAAGCGAGTGGATCGAGTCTTTGAATCGTTCTTTTCCTGAATGGAACATACATATTTCTTCTCATATTACTGATACTGAATATGCGGCAGGAGAGGCTCTGAAATTGTTGGACCAAAACAAAAATGTAGCTTTCAATAATGACTTACACTTGTCAGTTTCTATGAGATCTTTTAGGGCTGAAAACTTATCATTATTGGTAAAGAACTTACTGGATCGGAATATTAGTGAAGCAAAATTTATTTATGAACAATTAAAAGTAAAGTATCCTTTAGTCATAACCAGAAATTTGTCGACTGCAAAACAATGGCTCAAACAAAAAGCTAGAGGGAGTGAGCGCTATGGCCTTGTAGTGTCTTCACAAGCACAAAGACTTAAGCCTCTTGCTATAGATGTAAAATCACCAATGGATCCTGTACATTGGTTTCTCGATCCCAAGAGCGATGTACGTTCATCATACTATTTGGAGGATGTTGCTACAGAATTTCATGTGCAGGGCTTGGAGTTGGATTGGTCTTGTGTAACATGGGATGCCGATTTTAGATATTCAAATGATGGTTGGGGTACATTTTCTTTTGTTGGAGACAAATGGCAAAGGATTCTTAAGGAGGAGAGAAAACTCTATTTAAAAAATGCATATCGAGTGTTATTGACTAGAGCCAGACAAGGAATGGTGATTGTAGTGCCAGAAGGAGACCCTCTGGACCCGACAAGAAGTCCTGAGTACTACGATACAACGTTTAAATATCTTGAACAGATTGGTATTACAGTGATTTAATTATTATGACTATTTTATTGGGAAAGCTGGATTTTTGATTTTTCTTCATATACAAGTTCCAGCCACCCTTTAGCTAGATCTAGTCCTTGAGTGAATGCGTAAAGCTCTTCTTTTGAAGAAAAGGTAAATGTCTTTATGCAGTTTTCTTGTTCTTCGGCATTGAAGGGGGTGTTATCAAAATATTTTTTGACTGCTTCTGTACCAAAGATTACAGTAATGTGGTGTGTTTGTTTCATTTTAGTATTATCTATGTTTATGATTGTCTCTCCATCCACCTCTCCACCTCTTCCTCACTTTCAAAATGCCACCGAGGTTCTTTGCCTTCTTGAAAGAAAGCTAGAAGATCGGTAAGGCTTTCGAAGATGCGGTAGGAGTAGCCTTCATAGTTGTAGATGTACATGAGTTGTTCGATGCCGTTATTGTTGCTAAGGGCAACAGTATCTATACTTCTGCTGGCGCGCAAGTATTCTGTGTGGAGTGTGGTGGTGTTCATCATCAAGCTTTTTACTAAGTTATAAAATCTTGTGCAATATGCCTTAGCGGAATAAATCCCCGTCTTTTGAAAATCACCTCCATTCTCTTATTTTTACGGTTCAATTTTAACGTAAAGTATAATGACCTCATTTAAACGTTTTAGTATGCTGTGGCTCGTGGCCGTGGCTTTTTCTTCTTTTGCGCAGTTTGTTTCGGTGACGCCTAAGGTGGGGATGGGCATCTCAACGGGCCATTTATATTTTGGTAGTCCTTTTAAGGGGCAAAGGTTTGCACCCAAGTTTGGGCTGGCTACCGAGTATAGGCTTTCTGATAAGTACGCTCTGAAGGGGGAGTTGTTTTGGAATCAACAGCGTTATGTCCTAGAGGGTATGTTTGCAGATGATACGGGTACTGGGGCACACTATGGAAAGCTCATCGTGCGCCCTAGTTGCTTGGATATCCCGCTGGCTCTGCAAAAAAACTTTGGGCACAATCGCAACTGGTTTTGGAGTGTGGGTACTTATACTTCCTATCTGCTGGGTACCAGTACTGTGTTTGAGTCTGGTGGTGCTAGAGAGGTACATAAGCAAAAAATAGCGTCTGGTACTAGGCGATTCTTATGGGGGCTTTCCACGGGCTTTGGTGTGAAATTACCAGTGAGTGCTCAAAATAAAGTGGTGATTGAGTTGAAGGCTAATTGGTATCGCCAAGGTGGCCGCTCGAGTGCTCCTTCTACTGGTAATGGATTGGATGCTTCTTTTTGGCTCTTGGTGGGTTATGAGTTTGGGAGGAAGAAGTCTTAGGGGTTGTGGGGCTTGGGGTGGATTTGCTTTTTGGGTGAAGGCAAAAGATGTTGGTGAATGTGCATAACGTTAAATGCCGCATATACGGTTAAGTATTCCAATAGGGTTTCTTCTTTGGTTAGCAATCTCCTTCGTTCTTTTGTCCCCGCTAAAGCTGGATTTACAACTTGATACAAAAGAACCAAATAATCAAGGCTGTCAATCAAACTAGGCGGTGGACTCTACCCTGCACAGGCCCATAATCCTCCAATGACTCGGTCTTCGTGCCTCGACCTCGGACAGGAGGATTCTCTGGCCTCCGCACACAACTTGTCCCGTCCTTTCGGGAGTCCCCTCGCCGTTTGATTGAAGGCCAGTCCTGTTTTCATCGTCCAGTAGTAAACTGTCTTCGTTTTTAGCCAATGCTCTTGCGTGCGTGGCTGTCCACACGGCAAAAAACGATAGTTTTTTGAGCGAGCCTGTGCGTGGCATGGAACTGCAAGATCGATGGACAGGGCGGGGTGGGCTTGTGTGAAAAATCGATCTTGCGGTTGGCTTTCGTGGGGTCTTTTCTTTTGTTACTTTTCTTTGGGCAAGCAAAGAAAAGTAAAGAACATCGCATACCAAGGGATGAATTAATACTAAATAACCTGAATTCGGGATAAGGAAATGTTTATGAGCCAAGGCACTGCGGGCGACGG
>CAMFLX010000052.1 GCA_945957555.1 uncultured Cytophagales bacterium | reverse complement strand
ACTTTAGGAGTATTCAAGGCACTAGGCATGAGCTTCGGTACAGGAGCGGCAATTCCCCAGTACCAAGATCTATCATTTAAAATCAATCTGCCTACAGGTGCTAGAGGTCAGTTTCAGATTTTTGGAGTGGGCGGACTTAGTAACATAAACTTGCTCGATAGCAAACAAGATACCACTAAGAAAGACGAACTGCTCTATGGCAATGGTGGCTTTGACCAGTATTTTACCGCCAATACAGGTATGGCTGGGATTAACTACAACTATTTCTTCAACAACAACACCTCTTTAAAAGTCGGACTCTTGCAGTCGGGGAGCTATAGTGATTTCAAATCCGATTCTCTAAATAAAAACTATACGGAGGCGTATTCTAATCTTAAGTACAAGACCTTGGATACGCGCACCACTTTCACAGCCCAACTCAATAAAAAGGTGTCTGCCAAAAACTCTTTTCAATTGGGTACATACTTGACTCGCTTTGGTTTGAATACTCAAGTGGATTATTTCCGGTTCATACAACAAGACTGGATCTCACTGAGAGATTTAAAAGGTGGAGCTTATTTGACAGAAGTTTTTGGACAATGGAAGCATAGGTTTAACACCCGTTTGGCGCTCAACTCAGGGATTCACGTACAGCACTTCAATTTGGGCAATGCCATAGCTGTAGAGCCACGGTTAGGTCTGAAATACCAGTTTAAGCCAAACCAGTCAGTAAGTTTAGCTACGGGTATCCATAATCAGACACAGCCATTGGTTGTTTACGCCAATCGTACACGTCACGATGACGGTACCTATACCAAAACCAATGAAGACTTAGGGTTTACCAAGGCTTATCATGCCGTATTGGGTTACGATCTTCGCTTTGCACAGTTTTGGAGGGTTAAGGCAGAGACCTACTACCAGTATCTAGACAAGGTACCTGTAGAAATGCGCAGTAGCTACTACTCCTTGCTAAACTCAGGGGCAGATTTTGGCATAGACGATAGGGATAGCTTGGTGAATAAAGGTACAGGTCGCAACTATGGTGTGGAATTTACCTTGGAGCGATTCCTAAACAAAGGCTTTTATATGTTGTGGACTACCTCACTGTTCCAGTCTAAATACAAAGGTAGCGATGGTATAGAGCATAATACCACATTTAATGGCAACTATGTAGTTAACGTGTTGGCAGGTAAAGAATTTAAGTTAGGCTTGAAATCTTCATTCTTATTTGACTTAAAGGCCACTGTGTCTGGAGGCAAGAGGTACAATCCCATCGATTTGGATAAATCTAGGGCAGAGCAAAAGACCGTATACGACTATTCAGCCGCATTTGCCAAACAAAGAGACGTGTATTTCAGGCCAGATTTGAAACTCACGTATAGAAAAGGATCTAAAAACGGTAAGTTTACTCAAGAGTTTTCCATAAGTTTGACCAATTTTGTGAATCATAAAAACATATTCACTGAAAGCTACGACAAGAGAAATGATAAGATCATACAGCAGTTTCAGCAAGGTTTCTTGCCAATACCGCAGTATAGGATTTTGTTTTAAAAGATAATCGGAAGCAACACAGCTAAGGCTTGTGTTGCTTTGTTTTATATAATGGTAAAAATATTGATCAATGAGGATTGACAGGTGGAGGTTGCTGTACATTATCCCGATGATGGCGGTGTTGATAGTTTTGTTAACGGAATGGGAAGAGGCGAGCGTTAGTTTCGCTTTTTTCGTAAAGAAGTTTTGGGTAGCAACTTTTATTACTACCACAATCTGGTTAGTCGATGCTACCGTTTTCGAGAAAATGGTGGAGAGATATCCAGAGTTTAAGCACACCTTTAAAAGAGTCTTACTTACGGTGATCGGTTTTGTGGTTTGTACTTTTATCATTTACTCTATCGACTGCTTCTTTATTTGTAGAATAGTGTTTAATCTTCCAATGTATACCAACTTTGTGGAGAATGTGCGCATCACTTATGTAGTAACAGCGTTGGTCTATGTGATCTATGAATGTATCTTTTTTTACAACAACTGGAAGAAAACCGTCATATACGCCGAACAGCTCAAAAGGGAACACACTATAGCGCAATACGAAAGCCTTAAAAACCAGATCAATCCCCATTTTTTGTTTAATTCATTGAATACTCTCACTGCGATCATTCCTATGGATGCAGACAAAGCTGTAGATTTTGTACATAAACTTTCCAATTCCTACAGGTATTTACTAAAGATGAAAGAAAGAGAGCTGGTACCCCTCGACGATGAGTTGGAATTTATGCACGCCTATTTGTTCCTTATCAAGTCTCGCTATGGAGATAACATTCGCATTACGATCAATGAAAAGATAGGAGGGAAGGCCTCGTTGTTGCCCCCTGTAAGCTTACAAATGCTTTTGGAAAATTGTATCAAACATAACGTCATCTCCAGAGACAAACCCTTGAATATCATGATCGATATAGATCAAACCAGTATTATTGTTCGCAACAACTTACAACCAAAGCAAATGTCGGAGCCATCCACAGGTCTGGGATTGGAAAATATAAAGAAGAGATATGCAGTACTCAGCGATACAACGGTGATGGTAAATCAAACCACCGAATATTTTGAAGTAATTTTGCCCCTATTAAATTTAGAAGTATGAAAATACTAATCATCGAAGACGAAGTCTTAGCATTTGCACGTTTGTCTAAACTGCTTATGGAGGTAGAGCCCTCAGCTCAGGTTATTGGGCATGTAGAAAGTATAGACAGTGCAGTAGACTGGTTGCAAAACAATACTATTCCCGATCTCATCCTCTCTGATATTCATCTTGCCGATGGAAGTAGCTTTCTGATTTTTGAAAAAATAAAAGTTGCCTGTCCCATCATCTTTACCACAGCTTACGACGAGTACGCCCTCAAAGCCTTTAAGTTAAACAGTATAGATTATCTACTCAAGCCAGTGGAAAAAGGCGAGTTGAAGGCGGCCTTGGAAAAGTTTAAACTGCAAAATGGTAGCGGTACGCTTAAGATCAACGAAGCTATTTCTACACTATTGCATACGCAGAAAACTTACAAAGAAAGATTTTTGGTGAAAATGGCCGATCGGCTCATACCCATTGCCACGCAAGAGGTGAGTTACTTTGCTTCTGAAGATAAATATGTGATGCTCTACCATAATACCAAAAAGTATCCTGTAGATTTTACTCTCGAAGAACTAGAAACACTACTTGATCCTAAGATGTTTTTTCGGCTGAATCGCAAGGTGACCACCCATATCGGCGCGATTAGTAAAATATCCAACCATCTCAATGGCAAACTCAAAGTAGAACTGTCACCCACCTATCCAGAAGAAATCTATGTGAGTAGAGAACGTGCTGGAGATTTTAAAAATTGGCTTGATGGTCTGTAAAAGAGTCCATTAGGAATTATCTTATTTGTTGTACGGGATATAAGGGGTATTCTGTCTTTGAATAAATATTCAACTTCCTTATTGGTTTTCTTCCAGTCTTGAGTTATATTCAACCTAGTAATTTATGACTCTAAACGGACTAGCACCAGATTATGGCACTTGATAAGTATAAAATCTTTGATAAAATGATCGAAGGCATCCAGATCATTAATCCTAAATGGCAATATGTATATGTAAATGATACCCTCACTGAGCATGGGAAATACTCTAGAAAAGAGTTGATCGGCTATACCATGATGGATAAATACCCTGGTATAGAGCATACAGAAGTATTTGCACATATCAAGAAATGTATGCTGGAGGGGCAGCCTCATCAAATGGTAAATGAGTTTGATTTTCCAAATGGCTCTAAAGGATACTTTGAACTTCGCATGCAGCCCGTGCTAGAAGGTGTACTCGTACTCTCATTTGATGTAACAGCACAGAAGCAAGCCGAAAAATACTTGAAAGATACCAATGTGATGCTTGATGAAATGGTGAAACAGCGCACAGCAGCACTGGAACTAAAAAATAAAGAGCTCGAACAGTTTGCCTATATCGCCTCACATGATCTTCAAGAGCCATTGAGGACAGTTTCGAATTATATCCAAGTATTTGAGGAAGATTATGTCGACCAGTTGGATGAAGAGGCGTTATCATACTTAAAGTCCATGGCGAAAGCCAATAACCGTATGACCACCCTGGTAAGATCGCTACTAGACTATTCGCGGCTAGGGCGTGATAAAAAATTAACCAGAGTCGATATCGGACAACTAGTTTCGGAAGTATTGTCAGACTTGCAAAATGCGATTAAAGTTTCCGGAGCTACATTTAAGATCGGTATATTGCCTATCTTAAATGTATATGAAACAGAGATCAGGCAGTTGTTTCAAAACTTGATTATCAATGCTTTAAAGTTTCGAAAACAAGATGAAAGCTTGTCGGTTGAGATAATGGCAGAGCCTATAAATGATTCTTGGCGATTTTCAGTGTGCGACAATGGCATTGGTATCGCAGAGGAACATTTCGATCGCATCTTTCAAATCTTTCAAAGGCTGCATCTGGAAGATGCCTATGAAGGAAATGGCATTGGTCTGGCGTATTGTAAAAAAATCGTAGAACTACACCAAGGTTTGATATCGGTAACATCAACCCTCGGAAAAGGAAGTACTTTTATGTTCACAGTACCAAATTTAAAAAGCGATGAGTAAGAAAATCAACTGCATCATGTTGGTCGACGACAATGCCGACGACAATTTCTTTCATGCCCGTGTCATTCGGAAGAATGATTCAGCGAATGTCATCATTACCCAACAAACGGGCAAGGATGCAATAAATTACTTAAAACACAAGAGCCAGCACGAAGGGCAACATCCTGACCTCATCTTTTTAGATATAAATATGCCCGCCATGAACGGTTGGGAGTTTTTGAAGGAGTACGAAAAACTTGATCAAGACCTACAGTGTAAGGTAGTCATAGTCATGCTTACTTCATCTGATAACCCTGAAGATAAAGAAAGAGTTAGGGTGCAAGGCGTTGCCTTAGATTTCAGATCCAAGCCCTTGACTAAGGAAATGCTGGACGAAGTGATAGACCTGTATTGTTGATCAATGAGCACACAAATCTGTTCTTGGTATAAATAACATTTTAATATTGTCAATATCTTAATTAGATTTGTGAAGTGTTGAAAAAGGTATCTACATATTGCCTACTGTTCGTATTCGTCATCAATATCATGGCGTATCAGTGTGTATATGTCTATTTTAAGACCTATCAAGTAAAAATCTCGCAAAACCTTTGCGTTAAACGAAAAATCAAAAACAATACCTGCCAAGGCAAGTGCCATCTTAAAAAGATGGCTAAACGCGCCGAAACAAGTACACAAAAGATTCAGGAAGAGTTGAAACTGGACTTTATATGCGCAGCTCCCCACATTTTTGAAATCATACCTAGTTATATCTCGAAGGGAATACCTCAATTATTCGATTTGAACGCACCAGTTCTTTCAGGCTACCAACTTGGCGTACACGCTCCTCCCGATTTCCATTTTCCAGTTTAGTAAATCTTAGTGAATAAGGAGGTATACTTATCAGTATGCTTTGTAGACGTTTTGTCATTGGGGCAATTGTTCTATTCCTTATGAATTCATCAGTTTTAAAAAATGAAAAAATGTATCAACAAGTTTTGAGATCATATACAATATCTCTGTTCCTTTGTTTGGGAGCTGTGGCACTGTTCTCGTGCAAGCCTCGGAATCAGGAAGCCGTTACACCAGATCAAGGCGCATATACCTTAAATGCCCCGAAATATTTCGGTTCTTATACTATTCCTAGCGATAACCCAGTGACCAAGGCAGGAGTTAAATTGGGGAGAAATTTATTTTACGAGAAGAAACTTTCTCTGGATAACAGTATCTCTTGTGGCAGTTGCCATGTGCAAAAGAATGCTTTTTCAGACCCCAATAGATTGAGTGCAGGCGTTAATGGTCTTTTGGGAAAGCGCAATGCCATGGCTTTGTCTAATCTGATGTGGCAAAAAGATTTCTTTTGGGATGGAAGGGCCAAGTCTTTGGAGGAGCAAGCTTTGATGCCGATCAAAGATGCGCATGAAATGCAAGAGACACTAGAAAACGTAGTGTTGAAACTCAAGAATGACCCACTGTACCCACCACTTTTTCAACAGGCCTTTGGCGTAGAAGAGATCACCAGTGACAAAATTGCAAAGGCTATAGCACAGTTTGAGCGTACTTTGATCTCAGGAAACTCCGTTTACGATCGCTATTTGACAAAGAAATATATTGCCAATGCAAATGAGATCAATGGGATGAATTTGTTCTTCACACATCCTGATGCAAGCACAGGCTTAAGAGGCGCCAACTGTGGTGATTGCCATTCGGGTAATTTGACCTATAGTTTTGACTTTAAAAACAATGGTCTTGATACAGACTCAGGTATGCTAGACTTTGGACTGCAAGGTTTTTCTCTTAAATCATCAGATCGTGGGAAGTTTAAAATCCCCAGCTTGAGAAATATAGCCCTCACAGCACCTTACATGCATGATGGACGTTTTGCTACCCTTGAGGAGGTACTGGATCACTATAATGAACACATTGCGCAAAGCACTACGCTCGATCCATTGATCATAAATGCCACAAATGAATTTGGCGGTACGGCATTGAAGCTCACGACGCAGGAAAAGAAAGACGTCATCGCGTTTTTGAAGATGCTCACCGATACGTCTTTTGTAACCAATCCAGAATTTTCAGATCCGTTCGTTAAGTAAAAGCGTTGAAGAATCATTTCAAGAAAATAGCAAATATTACTATGCTCATGGTCCTCCTGAGTAGTTTTATGCTACACCAGTGTGTCAGGCTATATTTTGAAAGTAATAAGCGGTTTATTGCTGAGCAACTCTGTGAAAAGCGAAATGAACCCTTTAATACCTGTAAAGGACAATGCCAACTCAAAAAAATGTCTCAAAAGGCGAAAGATGCTAGTACTAAGGTAAATGAAAACCTAAAGTCGGACTTCATTTGTGAATATCCCATTGAAGTAATCTTTCTTGATGCCCCTGTTTTGTCTGATCGGCCTTATTGCGGCAACACTGTCCCTGTTTTGTTGCATGGTTTTGATAGATGCGTCGAAGAACCACCAGATGAATTGGCTAGACTTAGTTAAGCATATTCATAATTTTAATACATCAAATCATTAACATCGACATAAAAACATCAAATGAAAAAATCGATTTTTGCCATAGTGGCGCTTATATTTTTTGCTTTAGTTTCTTGTAAAAAAAAGGATGATACCGAAGTTATCCCGGATCCAGTAGTTGGTAAGATGACCTTTAGGGTAGATACTTATGCCAATGACAAAACGTTCAAGTTGGATTCGGCCTATACTACAGCAACAGGAAGTAGCTTTACCTGTGATATGCTCAAGTTTTATGTGAGCGGCATTAAACTTAGGAAAAAAGGAACCAATGAGTTTGTGGAGCTCAAAGACTATTATTTTTTGTATGATCAAGCCGAAGCAGAAGAAGGGGCTCGAGTGGAACATGCAGGAAATGCACACCTCAGTGGTATACCTGTTGGCGATTATGATCAATTCAGTTTTAATATTGGGATTCCTCAACCAAGAAACAACGATACAAGTAGTTTTGATGGCGTTTTGAGCAAGTCTAATAATATGTATTGGGAGTGGTCCAAAGAATTCATCTTCTTTAAGTTTGAGGGCAAGTCAGCTCAGTCAAAAACAGGTGCATTATTGTATCACGTAGCAGAAGACAAAAACCTCAAGCGTATTTTTGTGGATCTGAAAGCTACACCTATTAGTGTAAAAACGGACTTGACTCAAAAGCTAAGAGTCAGGTTTGACGTAGACAAAATATTCTCTGCAATAAGCACTATAAATTTTGCCACGGAATATTCGGCTATGAATGGTACCGTTACTACAAAAGTAGGAGATAACTATGCTACCGCTTTTTCATTTTCTACAATAGAATAATCAAAAATTTCAAGTTCCATTGCTGTCTTCTTGGCAGCAATGGAATGTTTTTATATGAAACAATACATCATTAAGTTTTTGTGGTTTTTGATCACCTCTTATGCATTGCAATCGGTGGCTTGCGATGTCTGTAATATGTATGACTATACAGGACGTCAGAATAAGAGCTTTGTTGGACTCTTCTATAGATATAGAGTTATGAATGGTTATAGCCATATCAACCCAACAAGTCACCGCTTTTTTGTAAATGCCCCCAGTGCCCGAGTGGATCATGATATCTCGGGATCTAATTTCTACCAAAATAAAAGCAATGCGGACTTTCAAAAATACCAAGTGGTTGACCTCCGCTTTAACTATGCATTAAAGGAGAAAGTAAATATAGGGGCTATTGTGCCTTTTTCTATAGGTCAAGCCTATTATGCGGAGTTGTACTATCTCACAAAACCAATGTCTGACAGTAGTATCCACACCAAAGGCTTTGGCGATGTTCTTATATTTAGCGATTATGTTTTTTCTAGAAAGGAAGAGAAGTGGCGCGCTTTTATAAAGCCTGGTATTGCAATAAAGTTGCCAACGGGCAATAGTAATATGGGGGCCTCAGGTAACCTATTCCCTCATGAAGTGCAAGCAGGAACTGGCACTTTAGATTTTCTGATTCGACTAAATGCCAACGCTAGGTATAAAAACTTAGGTCTTGAATGGGTTTCTAACTATCGATTCAATGGGACTAGTCGTAAACATGATTATAAATTTGGAAATAGTTTTAACATAAACCTAAATCCATATTATGTTATTGATTTAGGGGAAGATTTTTCTGTAGTACCCAAAACAGGTTTATATGTGGAATTGGCCTCTTCTGATAAAAAAGGTAATCAAAAGCAATTGAATACTGGAGGTCAAACCCTGTATGCAAACATTGGACTTGACGTAGTATATGATAAAATTAATATTCAGACTATGTTTCAAAAGCCAATCCAGGATCATTTATATGGAGAACAAATGGGTAATGCAGGACGTGTGGTGTTGGGCGTTATTTACAATTTTTAGCGAAGCAATGGGGTAGACCATTTTGCGGATTTTAGGTTAGCCTATTACTAGTAATGCCCAAGACTGCCACATTGTTTCAAGGAAGCGCCGTGGTATCATTTTAATTATATTTGGAATTTAGCTTTTTTTAAATTATCATTGAATATTGGGTATGTGAGTTGTTTTTGCATATCGATTATTTTATTTCACTTTCATTCCGAAACCTTCTTATGGTTACATCTGTATTAAACAACTACCCCATAGGGGGCATTTTATCGTGAGGAATACAATGAGTCAAGCGGATTGTTTATAAAGATTCATAAGCTTGATTTAATTTTTAAAATATGGTTTCTGATAAATCTAAAATTGTTGCCGCATTCATAGCCAGCATTTTGATCATGGTGGTAATTGGTGTGTATTCATATATATCTATTAAAAACTACAAAGATGCTACAGCTAAAGTAAGTTATACGCAAAGTGTGATGGCCAAAACACAAGAACTCTTGTCTTATCTTCAAGATATAGAAACTGCAGTACGTGGGTTTGCCATTTCAGGAAAGGAAGAGTACCTAGGACCTTATCATCATGCGATTATAAAAACGGTTCATATCTATAATGAACTTCGTGTTTTGACCAATGACAATCCATCACAGCAGCGTCTATTGGATAGCTTGTCACCCATCATCGCCGTAAAAAAGAAGTTCTCTCAAAATGTAATACATGTCCGCAGAACTGTTGGTTTTGATGAGGCTCAGAAACTCATTATAAACGATGTCGGCGCGCTGGCCATGGGCAAGTCTAGGGTTTTGTTGAAACAAATGACTGATCATGAAAACTCACTTTTGACGATAAGGCTGCAAAGGTCTAGAGATATATTTGTTTCTGTAATTCTTACGATCATTACCAGTATTCTCATCTCAGTTGGATTATCCATAATTGCGCTTTACTTCTTTGTCCGAGATCACAACAAGCGTTTAAAGTCAGAGCAAGAGGTAAAGGAAAGCGAGCTAAGGCTCATAGGTTTTCTCAATGCATTGCCTATCGGTATCTTTATACTTGATGCCAAGGGGAATCCATTTTATGCCAATCAAAAGTCAACAGAAATCTTAGGCAACGGTATTATTCATAGTGTTCCTGAGGCTGATATGTCCAAAGTTTATAATACCTATGTGGCAGGTACTGATAATTTGTATCCTTCGGATCAATTGCCCGTAATAAGGGCCCTGCATGGGGAGAAGAATGTGACAGCAGATGATATAGAAGTGTTAAGGGCAGGCGTAAGGATTCCTTTAAGAATTAATGCTTCTCAAGTATATGATAGTCAGGGTAATATCATATATTCTATCTCTGCTTTTGAAGATGTGACAGAGGTCAAGCGTGCCGCAAAAGAATTACTCGCTGCGAAGCAGGTTGCAGAAGAGGCTTTGATTCTCAAAGATACCTTTTTGGCAAATATGAGTCACGAGATCAGGACGCCTATGAATGCGATCATTGGTTTTACTGATATATTGTCAAGGCGTAATTTGGGAGAACAAGAAAAAGGGTTTGTGGAAACTATCAAGAGTTCAGGTGAAAACCTTCTGCGAATCATCAACGACATTTTGGATTTTTCCAAAATAGAAGCGAAGATGATGGTTTTCGAGGATCATCCACTCAGCGTTAGAGAGTTGCTGAAGTCGCTACATACCATGTTTATGTCAAAGGCAGAGGAGAAAAACTTGTTTTTGAAATTTGTGGTAGACGACGTAATACCAGAGGTTTTGTTGGGAGACCCCACGCGATTGACCCAGATTTTGATCAACTTGGTAAATAATGCTTTGAAGTTTACAAGTAAGGGGGGCGTAACAGTGATGGCCAGTTTGCTCTCGGAGGAGACCGACCATTGTTTGATTGAATTTGTGGTGAGGGATACAGGCATAGGAATTCCGCAGGACAAACTGCAGAATATTTTTGAACGCTTTAGGCAGGCGGAATCACACATTGCCAGAAACTATGGTGGTACAGGTCTTGGTTTAAGTATTGCGAAACAACTTATCGAATTACAAGGAGGCAATATTTCGATAGAAAGTAAAGTTAATCATGGCTCGGCCTTTACTTTTGTATTACCTCTCAAGAGATTCAAGGCTAATTCGTTAATCTTAGAACCAAAAGAAGTAGAACAAATAGATAGAAACTTACTGAGTGAAATGCAGATTTTACTTGTAGAGGATAACCCTATCAATGTAAAGCTCGTTATGAGTTTGTTTGATGAATACAAGATCGTGGCTGATGTGGCAGAGAATGGGCAGGAAGCACTTTCAAAAATCAGGGAAAAGCAATATCATGTGATATTGATGGATATGGAAATGCCTATCTTGAATGGGTATGAAACTACCTTGGTGATCAGAAGGGAGATGGGAAATCTGACGCCGATTATTGCGATGACTGCACACGCAATGGCTGGTGAAAGAGAAAAATGTTTGCAAATGGGCATGAATGACTATATCTCAAAGCCTATTAACGAGACTTTACTATTTGAGAAAATATATAAATACGGTATGACTATGAGAACTGGAGACGAAAATGCACCAAAGCCAGAAAAGATAACCGATCTAAGCATGCTCATAGAGCTGATGCGTGGTAAAAAAAATGTGATCAGCGAAACGTTGGAAATGTTTTTGAAACAGGTAGAGGATGACTTGCCTGTGCTAGATGTAGCGGTAGAAAAGGAAGATTTTGTGACGATAAAGGGTTATGCACATCGTTTGAAATCTTCAGTAGCTATGTTAGGTATACATAGTTTGGAGCAGATATTGAATGAGATGGAAGCCCTGAGTAAGGTCTCTCTTAATATAGAAAAAGTGAAGCAACTTAATAGAAAGCTAAAGACCCTGTTTGAACAGGCAGTGCAAGAGGTTAAAGACCAACTGGCTGAATACAAATAATACGGGTTTGAGAAGTTATGTAATGTCATACTCCGTTCGTACCTTGGTTGTATAATTTTCGGTAAGTGTATTTCTGTCAACTAGTAAGATTTTTTTGGGTGTGTGCTTGGCTGTGTTTTTTTTTAACGCGTCTATCAGCTCAAATTTATCGTTTTGCCGACAGTACCAGTGTGCTTCAAAATGGCAAATCGCTATGGTTTCCGTTTACTGGGGGCTTCAATGCTTGCCAGTTTAACAATTTTGACCTAGACAATGATGGCGCCAAGGATATTATACTTTTTGAGAAATCTTCTAGTAAAATACTCCCTTTCTTGGTGCGTAAGACCTCTGAAGGCGTCAAATATATCTATGCTCCAGAGCATGAATCCTTTTTTCCTCCATGTGTCAATTTTCTATTGCTCAGAGATTATGACCACGATGGC
The DNA here is from genome assembly GCA_945957555.1 of uncultured Cytophagales bacterium. Lineage (GTDB taxonomy): Bacteria > Bacteroidota > Bacteroidia > Cytophagales > UBA9547 > CAMFLX01. The sequence goes on along the minus strand of CAMFLX010000052.1, from coordinate 13,969 downwards.
AATGAAGATCTATTTACGTATTCCTTATTGGGAATGAAAGTATATCATTGTGTACGGAAAGGAACACATTATTACTTCTCTTTGATTAAAGACCCCGTTGTTTCCGATTATTATAATACGGTGAGCAATATTCTTATTGGTCCAAATGATTACCCATGTATTCAAGATATGGATGCTGATGGGGATTTGGATATTGTCAACTTTAATTATTTTTCTGGATCGAGATTGGAGTTTCACAAGAATATGAGTCTAGAACGCTATCATCACCGCGATAGTTTGGTTTTTAGACAAACCGATGATTGTTTCGGTGGGTTTCAGGAAGTACTATGTGATACCTTTACTTTTGGGCTGAATTGTCAGTTACAACGTAGAAATCTTGAAAACGCACGCGTCCAGCACGTAGGCTCAGGAGCCCTACTTCCTTGGGATGTGGATCGAAACGGTTTAACAGATCTGTTGATTGCAAAAAACGATTGTGATAAAATCAATTACTTAAAAAACATTGGAAAGGAAGGCTTGCCTAATTATGAAAGTAAGATTTATAAATTGAAGTCTACTGCAAGCGATACCTTTAAGCTGTTAGGCTTTCCTAACCCTTTTGCTATAGATACTGATGATGATGGTGAGCTTGAATTGCTGGTGTCTTATGGGGATCCCTCCTCAAAATATGTATTTAATTTTGAGGCATCGAACTACCTTTTCGATCAAGAATTAAAAGTGTCCAAAAATACATTCCTACAAGAGCATACCATTGATCTTGGGGAGTATTCTGCACCGGTATTGCATGATTATGATCACGATGGCGATGATGATTTATTGGTTGGGTATCATACTCATAAGGAGGCCAATAAATATAGGGGAGGAATTGCGGTATTTAAAAATCTGGTCTCAAATGAAAGCCCTGTCTACAGTCTAGTGGATAGGGATTATATGGATTTGTTAAAAAACCAGTGGGCAAACATAATGCCTCAGTTTTTTGATGTCAATAATGATGGGAACATAGATCTTTTGGTGACGGCTTCATTGCCTACACAGTTTTTGAGGACCTATACCTTTGCTTTTTATGGTTTGGAATCGGAATATTTCAGGTTTGGTTCTGTTACCGATACACTTTCCTTACCATTGAATATTATGGATGTGCCATACTTTACTCATCTTGAGGGGATACACAAAAGCTGTGCATTTGTAGGAAAGAGTGCTGGCCGTTTAGATTTTTATATTCAGGAAGGTGAGGCCTGGGTTTCAAAATCAGATTCAATAGGTTTAAGTTCACTTGTTTTTTCCCAAGAAGTAGTTTTGGTAGAAGCAAACGTGGATGGGGACGAAAACGAAGATTTGCTATTGTGCAGTTCTGGAAAAAATTTGCTCTATGTAAGTAACTATAAGCTATTAATGCCCAGTGTATGGAGTGTTGATACAGTACGGTATTACAACAGTCGAGATGAAGTTGCCTATCCGATAGTTTTATCGAAACGTCATACAATGTATTCTAAGTTCACTAAAGATAAAATGAGTGATATTTGGGTGGGCTGTGCCACTGGAGGTCTTTTCTTATTTAAGGAATCAAATGCTTCTTTACAGATTGCTCAGGAGCAATCTGTATTTCCTAACCCATTCGTATCTGAATTTATGTTGAGATCTATATATGAAGATGAATTTCGTTTGTATGACCTAGCAGGTAAAGTAGTTTTTACAGGAAAAATTGAGGTGGGCTATAATATTTATGAGCTTCCTTTTTTGAAGAAAGGTATATATATACTCAGCACAAATAGGCAGCATTTTAAAATTTTCAAAGAATAACTTCAGGTTTAAGGTGGTTTGGCGTAAAAATTACCCTTATGGGTACTTGATCTATATATCATCAATCAATACATTTACAGAATAAAAACCAAGCTATGTATTCATGTTTTAGCAATTTGTAACAGATTGTTAAAATACGATTGGAATCGAGGCTTATCTTAATGCCTCATTTCTAGCGATTGTAGTACATGATGCCATCTGAATAGATAAGAACTACTCATGTACTCAAGGAAATTACAAACCAGAATAAAATAGTGTTATCGTATATTATTTGTGAATAATGAATCCTGAAAGAGAGATGATCTCAAACTGTAAGAAGTTTGACCCACGTGCTCAAAAGCGATTGTATGATAGATATTCTCCCGTATTACGCGGGGTCTGTTCAAGGTATTGTAGAGATACTGAAGAGGTAAAGGATATTTTACAGGAAGGATTTTTGAAGATTTTTACTAAAATTGACCAATATTCAGGCGAGGGCAATTTTGAAGGATGGATGAAGACCATTGTAATCAACACCGCTTTGGAGTTTTATCGTAAAAATGCAAGGCAGCCCATTGTACATGTAGAAGATATGGCTATTTTTGAGGACACATTGGTGGAGGATCTTTCGTTCATGGAGTCAATGGAGGTAGACGTGATCATGACAGGTATCCAGTCTTTACAAGAAGAGTATAGATTGGTTTTTAATATGTTTTTCTTGGATGATTATTCGCACAAGGAGATAGCTAGGTTATTACGTATTGATGAGGCTACCTCACGTAAGAGACTTCAACGTGCAAAGATAATGCTTAAAGAGAAGTTTAATGTAAGTATGGGTACACTAAACAAGGCCGTATGAGTGAGGAAAACGCAAAAGGCATGTTAAAGGCTAAGTTTATGGAATATCAAGTCCCTAGTGCCACTCACGAAGATTGGGATGATATAGAACGAGAATTGGAAAAGAAAAGGTTTTTTCGCTTCGCTTACAATAGATTCAATATTTACTATTTATTATTCATAGGTAGCTATGGGTTGGTAACTACTTTCTTGACGGGTATGTATATCAAGCAATACTTCGCGAAAACGGAACTTGAGTCAAGCACCCATTTGTCCAATATTCATAAATCAGCCGAGTCGTTAGTATCGCATCAGGATACTTCTGCACAGGTCCATGAGTTGCCAAAGCAAATCATTATATATAGAGATTTCACAGACATGGAACGGGTCACTTCAGGAGTCCCAACTGATTTAAATGAAAAAAACAATTTGTCGCAAACTGATTCAAGTATTTCAATGACTTCTCATCAGCAGAAAAATATTTTGCCAGAAGTCAAAGATTCGGTAGCAAAAGTGCCATCTCCCACAATTGAAAGAAAGAAAAATCCAATCGTAGTAAACAAGCACGATACCATAAGGAAATATGATACCGTATATGTTCACAAAAAGAAAAGACTCAGAGTTTTATAAGTATTTATGGGTAATTGTTTTTGTTACATTGTTTCAGCCTTGCCTAAGCGGTCAAGTCGTTGACAGCGTGTGGGCTAGAAGTGGTGATACCCTTATATTGGTACATAAGCCCGTTGTAGTTAAAGAGAGGGTGGTTTTGTATGTGCCAAAATCCAAAAAGAGAAGAGACCCTCCGCCGAGCGACAATCATTTTTTCATGAATTTATTCATGAATAATTATGTCGACTATCGTAAGTATTACAATATCGCACCAAGTGCTCAGGAATATGTTGATAGATTAATTGCTAGCACAAAGGACGGTTTATTTTATGTGGGCTACGGTGTGGGTGTTGGTTATCATACAAATCGTTGGATTGTAACCGGCGGGGCTATGATGTTTGGTTTTCAGGAAAAGCGAAAGTCTATAGAATATGATGGTTATCATACACGAAACAATGGATACTATTATGTTGGATCGAGGTTGGCTTTAGGCTATAGGATTGGACAAAATAAGTTTATTGTATTTCCAAAAATAGAGTTTGGTATGAATTTTTATGATCGCACAGATGGTAAAATTATTGATGCATATGATTATTCTAAACTCATGTCTGCCGATCACGGTATCGTTAATACTGTGACCAAATTTAATAAAAAGGTAAAAACCTTTGGCCCAGCAGTTAGTATGTGCTACAGACTAAAAGATAATTATTTATTTTATTTGGAGCCTTTTTATGATATAGATTTAGACAACTCCATCAAATCAAATGAACTTTATGCCATGAAAAGAAAATATTGGGGCTGTAGGCTAGGAATTATGTTTTATTTTTTTTAAAACAAGTTCTAAGCATCTTTTTGTCACAATTAAGCTATAATATACATCTATGAATAAAAGTGCTTCGGATTTTGGCCGGAGGATTTTTGGTTATAGATGAAGACAAATAGTAATATTTATTTATTAAGTATTAGCTCGCTTCTTTTCTTTACACTGTGTGTTAACAGTTATGGACAGAGCCGCTTTATAATGCCTATGGTAGATACCAACAGGTCTTATTGCTCTATCACAGGCTACTCAAAGAGCCCCTTTCGCTTTTGGAGAGAAAAAAAAGAATCACACTTTTTTTTAACTGTTATCATGAGTGGCTATACCCATGCCCAGAGATATTATGATGTGAATGAGGCTGCACAGGAGTATATTAATGCTTTAGAGAAGAGTACTAGGCATAAATTGTTCTATACAGGTTACGGCCTGGGTTTGGGTTATCATACTCATCGGTGGGTGGCAATGGGGACAGTATCAACATATTCTTTTCAGGAAAAGAGAAAGTACATTGGTTCTGACGCATATTATCGAAAATCTACAGGGTACTTCTATACTTGTTTGAGGATTTCTGGAGGATATCGCTTTAGTGGGAATAAAATATTTGTATCCCCAAAACTGGAATTGGGAATGAATTTTTATGAACGTACTGAAGGGAAAAACATTGATCCCACCAATTTTCAGCAATTAGCAAAAGCAGACAAAGGCTTAGTTGAAAGGGATAGTAAATTTTCTAATACCATAAGAACTGTGGGGTTAAGTTTACAGTTGGGGTATAAAATTCGCAATTATATGGTTTTTGCTGAACCTTATTTTACATATGATTTAGAGAGTGCGGTTAAGCCAAGAGAAGGGTATAAGATGCGGAGAATCTATGGTGGCTGTCGCGTGGGCTTTATGTTTTATTTTTTTTGAAGGCTTTTTGTGGTTGTGCCCATGGAGCCTGAAAGCGGAGAGTCTAAGAATGCTAGCACCCATAAACAAAAAGTGGGATGCCTTTGGGGCATCCCACTTTTGTATGTGATCCTATTTAAGGCTTATTTAACCTCTTCATAGTTTACGTCTTCCACGCCGTCACTAGCACCGCTATGTGCACCAGACTCAGAGCCTCCAGAAGCACCGCTAGCTTGTTGGTTGTTCATAGCTGAGTACAACTCACCTGATGCTTTTTCCCAAGCTGCATTTAATGCTGCCATAGAACTGTCTACCTGAGCCAAGTCTTTAGCTGCATGAGCCATTCTCAAATCTTTGAGTGCAGCTTCTATAGCTGTTTTGTTGTCAGCAGATAATTTATCGCCATACTCTTTCAGTTGTTTCTCTGTCTGGAATGCCAAAGAATCAGCTTGATTGAGTTTTTCGATCTTATCTTTCTCAGCCTTATCAGCCGCTTCGTTAGCTTTTGCTTCTTGACGCATTCTTTCGATATCGTCGTTGCTCAAGCCAGAAGAAGACTCGATACGGATTTTTTGTTCCTTACCTGTGCCTTTATCCTTCGCAGAAACATGGAGGATACCGTTAGCATCAATATCAAAAGTTACCTCGATTTGTGGCACACCTCTTGGTGCAGGAGGGATCCCGTCTAGAATGAACTTGCCGATAGTACGGTTGTCTTTAGCCAAAGGTCTTTCTCCTTGAAGTACGTGAATTTCTACAGAGGGCTGATTTTCAGCAGCAGTTGAGAAAGTTTCAGATTTCTTAGAAGGAATCGTAGTGTTCGATTCGATCAATTTAGTGAATACACCACCAAATGTTTCGATACCCAAAGAAAGTGGTGTTACGTCAAGTAACAATACATCTTTAACCTCACCTGTTAATACACCACCTTGAATCGCTGCACCCAAAGCAACTACTTCATCAGGGTTCACACCTTTTGATGGCTTTTTGTTGAAGAATTTCTCAACATCTTCCACCACTCTAGGGATACGTGTAGATCCACCTACAAGTATTACCTCATCAATATCAGCATGCGTTAAACCAGAGTTTTGCATAGCTCTACGGCAAGGCTCCAACATCCTTTGGAACAAACTGTCAGCTAACTGCTCAAACTTAGCTCTAGTAAGTGTTCTTACCAAGTGTTTAGGAATACCATTTACTGGCATGATGTACGGAAGGTTAATTTCAGTACTTGTAGAGCTAGAAAGTTCAATCTTTGCTTTTTCAGCAGCTTCTTTAAGACGTTGTAGAGCCATTGGATCTTGTTTAAGATCTAAGCCCTCATCGTTTTTGAATTCAGCAGCCAACCAGTCTATGATTTTTTGGTCAAAATCGTCACCACCTAAGTGAATGTCACCATCGGTAGATTTTACTTCAAATACGCCGTCACCAAGCTCCAAGATAGAGATATCAAATGTACCACCACCTAAGTCAAACACGGCAATTTTCATGTCCTTGTTTTTCTTGTCAAGTCCGTAAGCCAAAGCAGCAGCTGTTGGTTCGTTAATGATACGCTTCACATCAAGACCAGCGATAGCACCAGCCTCTTTGGTTGCCTGACGTTCTGCATCGTTAAAGTAAGCAGGTACTGTAATCACTGCTTCAGTTACGCTGTGTCCCAAGAAGTCTTCAGCAGTTTGTTTCATTTTCTGCAATATCATTGCAGAGATTTCTTGAGGTGTATAGGTACGGTCGCCGATTCTTACTCGAGCTACATCATTTGCACCAGATTCCACAGCATAGGGCATCACTTTAGCCTCACCTGAAGCCTCAGCATATTTTTTACCCATAAATCTCTTTACTGAATAAACAGTGTTCTGTGGGTTAGTTACAGCCTGACGTTTCGCTGCATCTCCTACTTTCCTTTCGCCATTTTCTAAAAAACCAACGATGGAAGGCGTTGTTCTCCTACCTTCGCTGTTAGCAATAACTACAGGCTCACTACCTTCCATTACCGCTACGCATGAGTTGGTTGTTCCTAAGTCTATACCAATTATTTTACCCATTATTGTATAAATTTTATTTATTGATTCATTTTAAAACAATTTTACTTTATCAATAAATGTGCCCCTGATGTAAACATGACACAATGTCATAATTAAATCAGAACATGGCACCTAAAGACAAGAAAGTTGTCAAATTGTGTTCAAATTGATAGTTAACCTGGTCCGCAATTTTTGTAGGATTGCTAGATTGACTGTCGTAGATCACATGTTTAATACCAGTATTGTCGTAGTTTTGTTTACGCCCTTTGTAGCCAAAACCGAAAGAAAAGCCCAAGCCTCTAAAAAGTTGTTTGTTAAACGAAAGAACTATATCCATGCCTAGCTTTCCTTTGACATTAATTTTGTCTGCCTCATGGGTAGCCGTTTGTTCTGTAAATGTGGTGCCATTGAGTTTGAAATCGGAATAGCTTAGCGCAGATCCCAGAGAAGCACTAAAAGCGGTATTGAGCTTGACAAAGGAATTTTGACTGGTTCGCACTGAGAAATTAGGGCCCAGTCCAAAGTTGACGGCCGTTTCCTTTTTAAGGAAAGAGGCACTTTGGTCAGGGGACGGTTTGTTAGACGCCGCATATATGTATTGATCGGTACCGATGAACACTTGTAGGCCTATGGAATTCAAGCGTATGGTTTCCATGCTTAGTGTGAAATTGTTATTGCTGATATTACTATAGCTAAAATTAGATTCATTTTTTACGCCCAAACCCGTGGTAAAGGGCAGGGTGGAGAATGAGAAGTAGCTTAAATTGTCAGAGAGTTTGTCAGAGGCTATCTCTATACTTGTCTTTTTGTTTTTTAAAGGGTCGGCTGTTGCGCTGCTCGGTTTGATTTTTCCATATCTTGCAATTTGTATTTTCCTTTGGGTAGTATAGTCAGAGGTGTCTTTTGATACACATATAACAGAGTCTTTAAGAGGAAGTGACTTATTGATGATCTGCTTTATGTGTAGATTTTTAAGATACATCACATAAGTGGGGTTGTCTTTAGGGATAAAATAGGTGTAATACTGGTCTATTTCTCTAAGTTTACAGTCTATAGTATCTTTGTTTCGGAGTATAATTTGATCTTGTCCGAAACTGATTTGGGTCAGTAGAACCATGAGAGAAGTGAGTAGTTTAATTTTCATTCGATTGTTTTTTGATATTGAATTTTAAAAATAGTTAAAATATTGTATCTGTTACAGTTTATCTATTTCTAGATTGATATTTTGTTCATAGTTTTACTGTCATTTATAAATCCCAAAAAGAATATGGAAATACATGAAGTACTGATTTTTCTGAGTTCCATTGTGTTGTTTTCTTACGCATTTGACATCTTTTCCTCAAAAACAAGGGTGCCTTCGGTAGTTTTGCTACTGGGTTTGGGTGTAGTAATTAAGTTTGGTACCCAGCTTACTGCCCTCAATTTGGCTAAGTATGAGGGCAAGTTGAATGCTATTTTGCCTGTTTTGGGTACTTTGGGGCTTATATTTATAGTGTTGGAGGGCGCTTTGGAGCTTAATATAGATCGAGAAAAGAAGCCAATGATCTTGAAGTCACTGTATGCCGCTTTTGTGATTTTAATTCTCACAGCAACGTTGATTTCGATATGGTTGTATTTCGCTCAAGGACAAAGCTTGCAGGCCAGCCTTTTGAATGCTATGCCACTTTCGGTTATTAGTAGTGCCATCGCTATCCCTAGTGTACAAGGTTTTGCTTCGGAACAAAAAGAATTCATAGTTTATGAAACCTCTTTCTCTGATATTCTAGGAGTCATGTTCTTTAACTTTGCATTGGTCAACGAGGTGATTAATTTTTATGCTTTTGCACATTTGGGTTATGAATTGCTCTTGATATTGGTACTCTCTGTAGTAAGTACAATATTGTTGGGTTTTTTATTTGAGCGGCTCAGGCAACATAAGAAATTCGTTTTTGTATTGGCGATATTGGTATTCATATATGGTTTGGCTAAGAGCTTTCACCTCTCAGCATTGGTGGTGATCTTTGTGTTTGGAATGTTTGCAGGCAATAGCAGGTTCTTTTTAGAAGATGTGTTCAAGACGAAGATTAAACTTGACGTGTTGCAAAGAGAACTACATCACTTTCAGTCATTTGTCACAGAGTTCGCATTTGTATTAAGGACCTTCTTTTTTGTTGTTTTTGGGTTCTCAATCAAATTTGAAGGACTGTTGGTCGTTAGTAATATTGTGAATGCGCTTATTATAGTCGCTATTATATTCAGTGTCAGATTTCTATATAATACGATCACTAAGACCGATCCAACAGGAGTATTATGGTTAGTGGCACCAAGGGGGCTTATTACAATTTTGTTGTTTTATAGTGTGCCAAGTACAATGAAAGTGCCAGGACTTAATACGGACGTACTTTTGTTGGTCATTTTGTGCAGCATCTTCATGTTGTCTATAGGTGGAGTCTTGGGTATAGGGCATAAAACAAAAGCATCGCAGGCAGACACGCTAGTTTGAAACACATTGCAGTATGCCACTTTAGGAATGCTCTGATCTGTTTTGTGCTTAAAATTTATAAAATAGAAATATAATCGTATTTTTGCGTGGGAATTTGTGAACAGGTCCCCTAATAATGATGCGAACAGGGAAAGAACTCATTTTAGCCACTAAAACATATACAAAGGAAAATAGATTGAGGAGCTGGTTTGAGACAATCATCACGCTTCTGATGTTGATTACCGTATTTACTTCCACATTGTTGAGTAGTCTGCCGATGGCCCTTAAGCCATTTTTGAGTGTGCTTTGTGGTTTGATCTATGTGCGCATGTTTATCATATACCATGATTACCAGCACCATGCGATTCTTCAAAAATCTTTCATAGCCACTTTTTTGATGCGTGCCTTTGGTGTCTTTATCCTAGCACCTGAAAATATTTGGAAGAGGTCTCATGACCATCATCATAATAACAACTCCAAGTTGACCATCACGGGCATAGGTTCGTATCCAACTATTACCAAGGCTCGCTTCTTAAGTTTAAATAAAAAGGATAGGCAGATCTACTTGATCAATAGGCACCCGCTTACCATATTTTTGGGCTATTTCACCTTGTTTTTATATTGGTTAAATATTAAGTCGTTTGTGCAGAGTCCTAAAAAGCACTTGGACTCGTTATTCGCTTTGGTATTACACTTTGTAGTTGGGGGGCTTATATGGTATTATCTGGGCTTAGCAACTTTTATGTTCAGTTGGTTTTTACCTTTTCTATTGTCATTTGCTATTGGTTCTTACCTGTTTTATTGCCAACATAATTTTCCAGAAGCGCAGTTTAAAGAAAACCAAGATTGGTCTTATGCAGAGGCCGCTTTGCAGTCAACAAGTTTTATGGTACTCAACCCTGTTTTGAATTGGTTTACTGGCGATATAGGCTATCATCATGTGCATCATCTAAACTCAAGAATCCCATTTTACAGGCTCAAAGAGACCATGAAGGAAATGCCTGAATTGCAAAATGTACATACCACAACCCTATGTCCTACCGATATGGTAAAGTGTTTAAGGCTCAAGGTTTGGGACCCTGAGGCTGGACGTATGCTCACCATGAAGGAAATATATGCCTAAGGTTGAGTCTTGAAAGAATAGAATTCCTTATAGAACAAATGTTTAGTAGCTCAAGCAAACCGCTCGAGCTATTTGTTTTTTAGCCTTTTCCTTTGTTGTACCTGATCATTTCGCCATAGTTCATTCCCATGGCTAGTCCTTGAACAGTTTGGGTGATGCGTTTGGTTTTGGTTTCTATGCTTTTAGCCTCTTCTATCCACTTGGAGTAGTATTTTTGGTGACTTGGAGGTAGTTTTCGGAAATGTTCCAAAGCTTTAGGTTCCTCTTCAAGGCAGTCAAGTAAATCCTGAGACATTACGAACTCGCTGTGGTCTACCTCTATTTCCACTTTGATTTGCGCGCCTTCAATTTTTCGCAGTCCCTTTCGCATAGTTGCATTGATCGCCATGATAAAGTTGCCTTCGCCCATAGGTACAAGTGCTACCTGTTTTATGGCGTATTCATCTAGTTTGCCCTTTACTCTATAGGCAGTCTTGGTATCTGGCTTAAGTTCCTGGGCGATATGGGATGGGATGTCTATATAGGTCCAACCCTTTTTTTCACCTTTTTCGCCAAATTTATGAATGATAGTAGTGAAGCTAACCATAATCAAGAAGCCTTGTTTTCTGAGTTCAAATATAATAAACTTGATTTTGAATATACTTTTCGTTTTCGAAATTAAAATGCCAGCTGCCATTACAGGTGTATTCAATTTTGGGTTTGGATGTCAAAATATGTCATTTTGTATGGATTTATGAACCTATATGCCTTATATTTGTTTCTCACAAAAGAATTTTAAATCCATATCATAATGTCAATAACAAGAATCGCCTCTGCAAACTGGAAAGGATCCGGTAAAGAGGGTAAAGGTACCTTAAGCTCAACAAGTGGAGTATTGAGCAATACTCAATATTCATACAATACACGCTTTGAAGACGGCGTAGGAACTAATCCTGAAGAGTTAATCGCAGCAGCACACGCTGGTTGTTTCTCCATGAAGTTGGCTTTTGTATTGCAAGCTGCAGGTATTACTGCAGACAGCATAGATACTAAAGCCGCGGCGACTTTGGATAACGGAACCATTACTACCGTAAAGTTGACAACCTCTGTAAAGGCGGCGGGTCTTACAAAGGAGAAATTGGATGAATATACTTTGGATGCAAAGGAAAATTGTCCGATTTCTAAATCATTGACTTCTCAAATTACATTGGAGGCAATCCTTTTGTAAGAAGGAATAAGTACCTAATAAAAAGGGGATCCAGTGTGGGTCCCCTTTTTTGTTGGAAGCTGAATGTGATAGGATATTACTATTTCTTTTTCGCCTTCTTCTCTTTGGGTTCGATACTGCTCACAAAATCAAAGGATTTTTGGGACAATTCTTTCCAGAGTTGTTTCTGAGCATATGGGATACGGATCCAGCCATTCATGGGAGGGCGAGTGTCTTTAGGGGCGAAGGGGCCAATCCCATCCATAGCAAGCATTTCTTTTTCAGTTTCCTTATCCAGTTTTATAACCAGGTCATCTTTGTAGATGCAAAAGGCGGCTTTTCCACTGGGTACTTTTACACAAGGGCAACCAAACATTTGACTCAGTTTGCCTTGAGGAAGCGCTAGCGCCAACTCGAGAAATAGGGGATACGCTATAGAGGTAGACATGATTTGTAAATAATTGATCGGTGGGTAATGTTGGTAAACAAAGCGATCGATCTTATGTTAAACCTGCAAGGGTTTAACCTTGCAGGTTGTGTTACTCTAAATGTTGAAATTCTAGTGTTTGAAACCCGCAGGGCTTGGCATTTTTTCCTCTTTGAAATCTGCTGGTATCACAAACATACTTGCATCCACAGTTTCCTTTTTGATCTCTGCCACTTCCATGACCATTTCCATTTGTGGGTTCTTTACTTCCACTTTAAGGCTTACGCCATCAAGACCTTGGATTCCCCTGTCGTGTCCTTGGCTATACTGTTGTTTGAGTTGCTCATAGTCAATGCCCTTGAACTCCGTTGTTGTCCAAAAGAACATTTCAAAGCCTTTTGGGTCTTTTACTATGTATTTAGTGCAGTTGTAGCCCAAGATCTTAGCCGTTTCTGTAGTTTTTACAGCCTTGAGGCCCATAGCGCTGTCCTTTGCACTATGGCTGTTAAGTATCCAATAGGCCTTACGATCTCTAAACAACTGATAACTCTGCTTTTTGTCTTTTAAGTATAAATATTCTGCATTGGTGCCACCTTCTGTCTTGGTGAGTGAGTTGCCATTCTTTACATAGATGGTAGAGCTTTTCGGCATGAGGTTTTGGGCCCCACCACCACTTTGAGCTTTGATCATATTTTCCATTTGAGTCTTAAGCTGTGGGTTGCTTTCCATCATTTTCTGGAATTGAGGATCTTTCATCTGCTGCTCTAGCATTTTCATTTTTTCTTGGTTGGCAGGGGAATTGAGTTCGGCACTTGCTTTTTGGAGCTTTTCGTCGAGCTTTACCGTAATGTTGTATTTGATGTGTCCTTCAAAAGTCTGCGCCAAGCATAGCCCCTGTAATGCCAGCGATAATAAGAGTGTACTGATTCTTTTCATGAAATTTTATGATTAAAAACGGTTTAAATGATAAGTGTGTCGAACCTATGCCTACACCAATCACTAAATTACAATTTTTTTGATGATTCACAATATGGGATAGTATGGCTATGACGAATAGATTTGGCGTAAATTGTAGATTCCTAGTATAGGATCAATGGCCTTTTATGGCAATCAAGGAGAAGTATTTCGGCTCTAATAGTATGAAAAATAAATTTCGATTTTACACAATAATTTTCCTCAAAAAACCGTGGCGTTTTTTCTTCAAAAACTTTCATATCTTTAATTCAACTTAATGATTTTTATATGGAGAATAGAAACTCGATTGTATTGCCAGCAGAGGTATTGGAGGCATTCCATGCGAAAATACTCGAAATCGCTCATTTGATCCAACCTTATTTGGTCGATGTAGTGTACAAGGATGAAAAACCACTTTTAAAGCAAGTATATACCCTCACACCTTTTGCCAAAAAGTGTGTTGAGTATGCAGTAACGAACCCAGAGTATATGCCTATATATTATGATGTGCAAGTGTTTGCAAACCATGTGGCGACACTAATGCTCTTGGATACAATGGACAGTGCTCTTCTCAGTGCAACCTTGGGTGACATAAGAGCCAGGTTGGTTGATGATACTTTAGCAAAGGTTGCCGCTTACTATCGTTTGGTAAAAGATATTGACAGAAACAAAGACCGCGGTCATATGTGATCGACGAGGACATGAACAAGTACTTTTAATGTCTAGAACTTAGTTCTAAGCATTTTAAAGTCTAGCTTTCTGATCGTTGATCTTCCTTTTTTAAAGAATGTTAGATGCTTGAGGATGTTTAAACCCAGAATAATCATTAGAAATTTACTGCGACAAAATGCTACCTCA
>CAMFLX010000051.1 GCA_945957555.1 uncultured Cytophagales bacterium | reverse complement strand
ACTCAACTATGCAAAACTCCTAGCTTTTGCCTAGCAGGGTCATTCATCACAAAAGTAATAGAAAATCATTTGATTACGGCTTTCTTTTTTATTTACTAATCATGAGTTTAAGCTCATCAGCCAAAATTCAACCATTGGTTATTAACAAACCATATCAATATTAGATTTAAGTAAACCTAACAAAATGGTTCTAGTAAGACTCGCGTTTATTTAAGTTGCAGTTTAAAAGATACTTTTAAAGGCATTGTAAACTTTTGCAGATAGGCAAAAAACGTTTTGGGTGGCATTGCAAACTTTTGCAGATAGGCAAAAAATGTTTTTGGTGGCATTGCAAACTTTTGCAGATAGGCAAAAAACGTTTTGGGTGGCATTGCAAAAACTTTTATCAATGAAAACCTAATTGTAAAGGATTAGATTTTGGCAATAACCATTTCTTTAATATTATTGTGCTGAATACAATCATAGGATAAATGGGTACTTTGATGACTTAGGCAAACCATTACTGAAACTCCAATTCAATACAAATGACCACGGATATCATAGAAATGAACAACTTCATAGTTTTGATCGAGCAATCCAACGCCGATAAAACTATTGTGCAAAAATGTGAAATAGATCGTGATGTGGTTGGCTTCGCCTTTTATGGTTCAGGAAATGTCGAATTGGAAATCAAATATGAAAACCAGTCCATCAATATAAATAATACTACGGGTATTGCTATCTCTTTTTTCAGCAATAGTAAGGTTGAATTTGCTCACACCATAACCCCCGATAAACCCTTACAATCCATTAGTATTTTTACAAAAATCAAAAATCTTGATACCCTGCCTGATGGTGAAAGAGAAATGTTTCTGGAATATTTACATCCACTACTCAACCCTGAAGCCAATTTCGTAAAGGGGCCGAGCTTTTACATGACCCCAGACATGCAAAATGCTGTACAGAAAATCCTTAACTCCACATATACCGGCACTACAAGGATACTGTTTTTAAAGAGTCAGGTCAACGAACTGTTGGCACACTTCTTTGCGTTATTGTCCATTGAAAAAAGTAACCATATCAATCAAGCAGATAGAGATAAATTATACCAAGCTAAGGAAATCATTGAAAGCAACATCTCCAAGCCACCCACTTTAAACGAGCTATCGAAGCTCATAGGCCTTAACAATAACAAACTCAAGAAGAATTTCAAGGAGATGTTTGGTATACCTGTTTTCAAGTACCTACATGAAGAACGCCTCAATAAAGCTTATGAGTTGTTAGGTACCAGTGAGATGAGTGTTCAAGAAACGGCATGGTTTGTTGGATACGAGAGCTTAAGCTCCTTTTCCAATGCTTTCTATAAGAAATTTGGTGCTAGACCCAATGAAATAAGGCAACAGTTCTTTTCAAACAAATCATAATTCTTTTGCGACAAATGTATGCTAGTATTCAGTGACATCTTTGCACTGTAATAAACACACACAAGAGTCATGATAAAAGATCAAAAAATTTTGGTATTAGGTGCCAATGGCAAAACAGGACGTAGAGTCGTTGAAAAACTGAACCAACAAGGATGTGAGAATATCCGCATGGGTTCACGAAGTGCAAACCCACCCTTTGATTGGGAAAACCCAAATACATGGGAGGCATCCTTAGCAGGAATAGACAGCGTATATATCACATTCCAGCCCGATTTGGCTGTCCCTAGTGCCGCAGAAACTATTCAAAGATTTACTAAAAAAGCATCACAATTGGGTATCACAAAAATGGTGTTACTTTCGGGAAGAGGTGAAAAGGAAGCACAAATCTGCGAACAAATCGTAATGAACACTGCAAGGCATTGGACCATAGTGAGAGCAAGCTGGTTCAATCAAAATTTCAGTGAAAGCTTCTTTCTAGAACCTATTATAGCAGGCCATGTGGCACTGCCAAGGGCTGAAGCACTAGAACCATTTACCGATGCTGATGACATAGCTGATGTGGCGGTACAAGCACTATTGGAAGACAAGCACAATGGGCAGATTTATGAACTTACAGGCCCACGCCTACTCACATTTCAACAAACCATTGCAGAAATATCAAAGGTCACAGGTCGAGAAATCAAGTTTGAAGCACTGAGTTTAGAGGCCTATACAAGTATGCTGAAGCAATATCAAGTACCTGAAGATTTCATTTGGTTGGTCAACTATCTTTTCTCTGAAGTTTTGGATGGTAGAAATGCATCTGTAACCCACGATATTGAGAAAGTACTGGGAAGGAAAGCCAAAGACTTTTCGGAATATGCCAGCAAACTAGCTCCAACTGGTATTTGGGATGTGCGTTCGTGAGTCTTTCATCTTAAAACATACAAAATGAAATCTATCTTCTTTGACAAAAAGGTCATGATTCTGTTGATAACCACGTTTTTAACAGGGCTTCTTGCAGGCGTATTCTTCACATGGACCAACGCCATAACACCAGGGATTGGAAGGCTTAACGATATTGCATATCTACAAGCCTTTCAACACATGAATAGAACGATTATTAATCCACTGTTCTACATTGTCATTATAGGTCCACTGTTTCTGGCTCCATTATCAGCCTATGTTTATAAATCCAGTCCTCGTATCATGATCTGGATCATATTAGGCTCTTCAATCATCTATTTTCTTGGAGTTTTTGCAGTAACCATGCTTGGCAACATCCCTTTAAATGTGATGCTGGACCATGCTGACTTGGTGAAAATAAACACTGAAGATGCCAAGAACTTACGTGAAAGCTTTGAAACCAAATGGAACCAACTGCATCTCATACGCACGATTTCGTCAAGTACTTCATTTCTATTATTAATCTGTGCCTGTTTGTATAAAACAGATCATCATAAATAATTGATATTCATAATTCATCCTTTAAATCATAAATAAAATGAACAAAATTAGAGCAATTTTAACAGGGTCTCTCGTATGGCTATTGGTATTCACTACCTTTTTGGTATTAGCCTATCTCCCACGATTCAAAGACTCTTTGGATCTACAAGCCTCCATTGTAGCCATACTCATCATACCCTTTGCAATATTTGGAGCGTCAATCTATTACAAAAACGGCAATAAAGACCACGGACTGATGGTGGGTATTATCATGGTCATAACGGCCCTGCTACTCGACGTCTTGATCACCGTGCCTTTTGTGGTTATTCCAACTGGTGGAAGCTATCACAGCTTTTTTACGTATCCCCCACTTTGGGTCTTGGTGTTGATCAATATATCGACCATCTATTTTTATTGGAAGCGAAAGATTGTAAATTCATCATCAAACTACATTTGATTTAACACCTTAAATTGTGGCTTTAAAATGCTTAATTGATCATTAATGTCTATATTTGACATGGGTGGTCAATTAAGCATTATGTTATAATACATAGCTTAAAGATCAATTTAATCAATAACCTTCACACAAATTAAATGGTGGATTTAAAAGTTTTACAAGCTACACTAGGTGATTTACATACAATTTTAGAACTTCAAAAGCAATGTTACATAACTGAGGCAGAATTGTATAACGATTATGACATCCCTCCTTTAACTCAGACTATTGAAGAAATCAAAACTGATTTCAT
Organism: uncultured Cytophagales bacterium; assembly: GCA_945957555.1. Classification (GTDB taxonomy): domain Bacteria; phylum Bacteroidota; class Bacteroidia; order Cytophagales; family UBA9547; genus CAMFLX01. The sequence continues at coordinate 23,066 of CAMFLX010000051.1, read as the reverse complement.
GGATGGCACCTTGTTCTTAAAAGGTATGGTCAATGATGAGTTAGTTGCCACAGTTAGAGGGATAAACCAGAATGAAACGACTTATATTGGTCGACTTGCCGTTAAGGAAGAATTCCAAAACCGTAAAATCGGTCAAATCTTGATGAAAGAGATCGAAAAACAGCTCAATAACTGTAGACGTTACGAGCTCTTTACTGGCTATAAAAGCGAAAAAAACATTAAACTATACCAAAAACTGGGCTACTGCGAATACAAAACACAGTTTGTACATGAAAACTTAACCTTAGTCTATTTAGAAAAAAGGAACACTCTACAAGAACAAGATTCATTCCCAAACCTCTAAAAACAAAACATCCATGAAAGCAGCAATTCGTAGAAAATATGGTTCTTTTGAGAACATAAAAGTGGAAACAGTAGAGAAACCAAATGCAAAAGACCATGAAGTATTGATTAAAGTTTGCGCTACCACCGTAAATAGAACAGATTGTGCGGTTGCTACTGCAACACCTTTTGTGATGAGGTTTTTCACAGGGCTTCTAAAACCTAAATTACCCATCTTGGGAACGGATTTTGCAGGTATTATTATAGCTGTTGGTGCCAAAGTAACAACCTTTAAAGTTAACGACAAGGTTTTTGGCTTTAATGACCAAGGCTTAAGCTCACAAGCAGAATATATGGTATTTCCAGCAGATGGTGCAATGGCTTTAATTCCTAATAACATCACGTTTGAGCAAGCAGCGGCCAGTCTTGAAGGAGCACATTATGCTTTCAATATGATCAATAAGGTAAAGCTCCATTCGAACCAGAGAATACTCATCAATGGGGCCACGGGCGGTATCGGATCGGCACTTCTTCAGATGCTTAAGTATCATGGAATCTATGTTACCGCTGTATGTGATACCAAAAATATAACCCTGATCAAAAACTTGGGTGCTGACAAAATATGTGACTATACCAAAGAAGACTTTACCCAAGATCCAGAAAAATACGACTTTGTATTTGATGCCGTAGGGAAAAGCACTTTTGGCAAATGTAAGTCATTACTCAAGCAAGGAGGAGCTTATATTTCGTCAGAATTGGGTCCCAACATGGAAAACCTTTATTTGCCCTTGTTCTCCAAAGTATTTGGCGATAAGAAAGTTATATTCCCAATGCCTCTTGATATAAAGGCAAGCATAAGATTCATTAAAGAACTTCTAGAAAAAGAAAAATTTAATCCCGTAATTGATACCCGAAAATATACGATTGATCACATAGGTGAAGCTTATAAGTATGTAGCATCTGGACAGAAAACTGGAAATGTTGTGATTTCCAGTTAAAAACAGCTAAAGAACCTTGAACAACAGGAATAGATATAAACTTTTATATCATAGTTTTTACAGTAGATAGTATCCACTAACTTGCAACAAAATCAGTAAAACTACCTATCCATCAATAGGTACAAATTAATTCTGTATTTTTCCGCAATAAAATATGAATTATTGCTTATTTTGCACTACATTAAATAAGGAAAAACATGAATAAGGTAATTTTTTTAGCAGTATCTCTAACATTGCTATCTACAGGATGTGTTTCACAAAAAAAATACAAAGCGTTACAAACAACTAAAAAGAAAGCCGATGAAGATCTATCTCGACTTGAAAAAGCAGTAAAAAAATGTGACGGTGATGTGATATCTGCCAACGCAAGAATAAAATCTCTAGAGGAACAAATTGACTATTTAAAGAAAAACAACGAACAGTTGATCAGCAATGTGGGCAATATGACCACCCTTACTCAAAAAGGAGCTGAGAATTTGGAGAAATCGCTAGAGAGTATCAAAGAGAAAGACACCAGAATCAAAACTTTACAAGACGCCTTGACCAAAAAAGACTCAGTAACAATCGCTTTGGTCACTAGTATTAAGAGTTCTTTGGGCAATATGGACGACAAAGACATAGAGGTCAACGTAGACAAAGGTGTTGTATTTGTATCCATCGCAGACAAGATGTTGTTTCAAAGTGGTAGCTATAAAGTATCATCTCAAGCCAAAAACGTACTTGCCAAAGTTGCAACTGTAGCTAAAAGCAAACCAGACTTTGAGTTGATGGTGGAAGGTCATACTGATAACGTTCCTGTGAAAAACAATGATGTAATCACTGACAATTGGGACTTGAGCGTTTTGCGTTCTACATCTATAGTAAGAGTGCTCACTTCAGACCTTGGCATAGCCCCAGAAAGAATCATTGCAGCAGGAAGAAGCGAGTATATACCTTTAGTAGCAAACGATTCTCCTGATGGCAAAGCTAGGAACAGAAGAACACGTATCATTTTGTTACCAAAAATAGACCAATTCTATAAAATGGTAGAAGAAGGTATGAAGCAAGCAGAGAAGAAGTAATAAAAAGCTCTTCACAAATAAAAAAGCCAAATGTGACTCGATCGAGTCACATTTGGCTTTTTTATTTACTGGCAGCAGCTACCAACAAGATACACTCAGCCATTATTTTTTCCTATAGATGAATTTCTCCTTCCTCAGGATTCTCCTTATACTTTAAGCTTCTAAATATCAAAAACAATCCAGCAATAATCAAAGGAATACTTAAGGTCTGCCCCATGTTAAAGGTTAAGCCATCTTCAAATTCGACTTGGTTTTCTTTGAGGAATTCCCAAACGAACCTCAATCCAAAACAAACCACCATAAATATCCCTAACAGCAAACCTCTAGGTGTTTTGGCCCCTTTAGATCTGTATATTAAGAACAGTAATGCAAACAACAAGATGCACGAAAATGCTTCATAAAGCTGAGATGGGTGTCTTGGCATGGCTAAAGCCTTGAAAGTAACGCTCGTTACACCATTCCCAGAAACAACTTGTGGTTCGTTATAAGCCCCCAACTTGATATGATCTACCTTATCTCCCTCCTGGTCGATACCTCTAATGGTAGTAGCCAAATTATTGGTAAAATCAAACAGATCATCTTTGGACAGGTTACCTTTGAAATCAACTTTGATCAAGACTTCCTTATTCATAAGCGAATCTTTCTCTGTTGCCCCTGTAAGTGAATAAGAGATATCTTTAATCTCTCCCGTCTTTACATAATCATTTAAGCGATAAATATTATCAGTGACTGATCTTGCGAACACAATACCCGTCGGGGCATCCGTGGTTTTACCCAAGATTTCAGAATTGAAAAAATTACCTGTCCGAATAAAACAGCCAGCGAGGGCTATTGTAATCACCAACCGATCTAAAAGCCACAGAACTGGCTGATCTTTATATTTCTTACTATAAAAATAGATGGCACCCAGTATGGCAAACGCAGCACCATGGCTAGCCAAGCCTCCTTCCCATACAAATAATATTCGCCAAGGTTCATGAAGGTACTCTTGAGGTTCATAAAACAAACAATGACCTAGTCTGGCACCAGCAACGGTTGATATTACCATCCACATGGTTAAATTATCCACTTTCAATGGATCCAATCTTTCTCGATCGTATATCCATGTCATGATCTTATAACCAATGACAAAACCTAAGGCAAAAAACAAACCATAATATCTAGGCCCCAAAGGACCTATTTTGATGATTTCGGGATCGATGTTCCAAATAAAAGTTAAAAGCGTCATTTATGATAATTTTGAATCTTTAAGTCTGATTTTTAAATAAAGCCTGTAAAGAAAGTAAATATTGATTTTTTTATCTAATAAAAACTTAAAAAAACGATTGGCTAGGTTCGCCTTGACCAATTCCGCGGAGAGAGCCCAAAACTTTTGTGACAAGTCAAAGTGACCCGTAAAGTATGCCAACCTAAAATGATATAAAATAAAATATCCAATACTTGGCAGCTCTTGTGGCTGAGCCATAGCCACTGCCTTTTTACAAATCACCAAAGTAGATGTGAGATGTTTGTTGTCCTTCTGATTATAAAAACGTGCTGAGGAGGAACCTACCACCACCCTCTTTACAACTGATTTCGTATCGCAATAGGCAAATTCATAATCACGAGACAACCGCATCCATACATCAAAGTCCTCATAAGAAAGATTTTCATCGTAGCCCCCAACCCGCTTTAATACCTCCGTTTTAAAGATCACCGAAGGAGGACAAATAAATCTTTTCTCAAAAAGTGCTTGAAACACATTACCTTCCAATGGAATTATAGTATTCGTAAGACTATTAAAATCAAACAAATACTTACCGAAACTATCAACGTAAATAGCATTACTATAGGTAAGCGCCACACGTGTGGATACCGACTCGAAGTGTTTAACCCTATCTATAAGTGAATTAGATACAAGTTTGTCGTCTGCGGCAAGATCTATTACATATTTTCCATTTGCGAACAATAGGGCCTCATTAAACGTTTTACAATTACCACGGTTTACAGTATGATCAATAAATTGAATGTCCTTATCCTTTATATAGGCTCTGATCACATCTTTGGATGTATCGGTACTAGCATCATCACAGACAATCAGTTGAATATTGGGATAATTTTGTTGAGATAGTACTGAATCCAAGGCATCCACAACAAATGCAGCATGGTTATAACAGATACAAATTACCGATATCAAAGGGTATTCTGTCATCAAAAAATAAAGAAACTAATCTGAGCTTTCTTTTTGATGTAAAGCCACATGAATATATTTTTCAACACTCGAGCAATTACATAAGCCCATACAAAACCTACATAACCAATATAATACACCAAAACTAAGCCCAATAAAACCAATAAACCAACAAAGAACACATCGATCACCACCGCAGCTTTCTCCAAACCTAACATGAGCATGAAATAGTTACTAGGTCCAAAAACAGAACAGAGGACCTCTCCTGCACATAATATATATAGAAAATGTTCATAGTCATAGTATTGTGCAAAATAATCCCTAAAGAAATGAATCTGTCGTGACATTACTGAAAAACAGACGATTAGACCAATACACGATAAGAGAGCAAATACAAATGTCCACCTGTTCGTTTTAGAAACCATTTTTTGCAGTATTGTACGATCTTGGTTTTGATAAACTTCTAAATACCTGGTCTGTAGTACGGTTCCTACTATTGCAATGGCCATAAACGGGATCATACTTAACTTTTTATAAAAAGAATACTGTCCCAACAAATATTCATTTCCTGCAAATTCGATCAAAAAGACATCTATGTTAACTGCAAAATTACCTATCAGGTCGTACATAAAAAAGGGAGCCCCCATGCTTAACAAGTACCTGTATGATAACAAATTGGATGAAACAACCTGAGACTTATTCCAACGAATCAATAAAAACTCAATGCACAACCAACACGCTATAGTAGCCAATACAAAGGCCATGACTCCAATATTTATATCGAAATCGAAAGGTAGGGCACAGACTATTACAACAAATAGATAAAACATTAGGGTCTTGATAGAATTATTAAACAAGTTGCTGTACAATAACTCCCCAAAACTCCTTAAAGTATACGACCTCATGACCAACAGCCCACTAAATATAATGCCCAAAGCAAGGTACAAATCGTTGAGTTTAAAAAATGTAAAAAATTTAGTGTTTACCACTAACAGAACCATTGCACTTCCTACCGCAAACAGAAGTGTGATTCTCAACGATTTGCCTACAATTTCTGCAATACCAGAATTATCTTGATGATGGTGTGATTCCGTGTTTTTTTTCAGGATATAAGTATCCATCCCAAACGTTACTGAATACCCTAAAGTAGTGATGATGGAAAAATAATAATTGAATTCGCCAAAACCCGCTGGATTCTTATAAATACCAGCAAGAAGAACGTTACCAAAAAATGAAACGATCAAGGTCAAACCTTGAATGACCACCAAAATCAAAGAAGTTTTGGCAAACCTATTTTCAATGATTCTGGAGATAAAATTCAGCATATTGAAGCAAGTTATTTACTAAACTTCAATCTTTTCTGTAATTCGGAGATGGCCAACTTAAAGTCTTTATCGGTATCTATCATATTGTTTACCGACTCAATTGCGTGCAATACGGTTGTGTGGTCTCTTTTACCAAAGTGGTATCCAATTGCTTTTAAAGATAAGTTGGTATGGTTCTTGGCAAAATACATTGCCGTTTGCCTTGCTACTACAATTTCCTTCTTGCGCGTCTTATCCTTCATTTCATCCACTGTAACTTGAAAATGCTCAGCAACAAGCTTTTGGATAAAATCGATACCAACATCTGCATCAATTTCCTTGACAACGGTTTTTAAAATATTTTTAGCAAGTTCTAAATTTATTTCTGTTCTGATAATAGTCGAATGAGCAATTAAAGACGTTAATACGCCTTCCAACTCCCTAATATTGGTATCAACACTGATGGCTATATACTCAATCACATCTTCTGGAATAATAATTCCTTCTGAATGCATTTTAGATTTTATGATCGCTATCTTAGTCTCTAAATCTGGTTGTTGCAAATCTGCATTCAATCCCCACTTGAATCTAGACAAAAGTCGATCCATAAGCCCCTCTAAATCCTTTGGCGCACGATCGCTAGTCATAATGATTTGCTTATTAGACTGATGCAAATGGTTAAAGATCTGAAAAAACATTTCTTGCGATTTACCTTTATTTGCAAAAAACTGTACATCATCAATGATGAGTACGTGAATACGCATAAAGAAATCGGTGAAATCCTTTAACGTATTATTGCTCATATAATCGGTAAACAATTGTACAAACTTTTCAGACTGCACATAAAAAACTACCTTACCCGCATGCAACTGCCTGATTTTATTTCCTATAGCTTGAGCCAAGTGTGTTTTACCAAGTCCGACACCACCAAACACAATCATAGGGTTAAAAGAGGTGATTCCTGGCTTTTGTGCGATCTGAAGACCAGCCGCCCTAGCAAATTTATTACAATCACCCTCTATGAAACTATCAAAAGTATAATAGGAATTTAAGTTAGAACTCGAAAAATGGATATCATTCTTATTGTAAACCTCCCTAACATTATCCTGAGGCATTAATGAACTCTTGGTATTAGGGATATTTACTGTGATTGGAGCGCTGTATGCATTACCTTTGTCAACAATAATAGAATACTCAAGCTTGGCTCCATTGCCAATAACCACATCTATTGCTTGCTTTAAAATGTGTACGTAGTGCTCTTCCAACCATTCATAAAAAAACTGTGTCGGTACTTGGATTGTCAATGTTCCATTCAAAAATGATGAGGGAACTATTGGAGTAAACCAAGTGTTAAAAGACTGACTGTCAATTTTCTTCTTAATAAATTCAAGACACTGATTCCATATGATTTCTGCGTTAACCATTCCTTCTTTTCCTACAAATAAAACTCATTACAAAACACCAACGACATAGGTTAATAGCCGATCTTAATAGCATGGAGAAATTGGCCAACAGACATTTTAGCTAAAGCTGTTATATATTATTGCCAAATCAAATATATACGTTTTTCAAACCCTAAAATTAAAAAATTATTTGTAAACAAAAATTAAAAACTGGATTTTTGGGAAAAATAAATTAATGAAAATAGCAGTAATTGGATGTGGAAACATGGGAATGGCTTATACCCATTCTTTTGTAAAACAAGGGGTTGCCAACAAAGATTCTCTACTATTGATAGAGAAAATGGCAGAGAAAAAAAATGAATTAGAACGATTAGATATCGCTAAAGTCATAGGTGGTATCTCATCTGAGATTGCGAACTACCATTACATCATTTTGGCTGTAAAACCTCAAGACTTTGAAGTTACAGCAATGGAGATACGCAAATTCGTAAATTCAGACCATGTTTTTATTTCTATTATGGCAGGTGTAACCATTCAAAAAATAAAAAAACTACTTAATACAGACAATGTAGTACGAGCGATGCCAAATACGCCAGCACAGATCAATATGGGGGTTACCGCTTATGCCCATACCGAGAAAATAAGTCCTACCCAGCTTAAAGATGTTGAAAAGATTCTATCATCAACAGGTAAAGTTGTCTATCTACCTAATGAAAATCTTTTAGATGCAGTAACGGCGATTAGTGGTAGCGGTCCTGCTTATTATTTTTACTTTGTAAAACACATGATTGAGGCAGGAATTAAACTCGGTATGACAGAAGAAATGGCATCAACATTGGTCAAGCAAACCATGTTAGGCTCCTACCACTTGATCATGAATTCACCAAATACATTAGACGAACTCATTGCATCGGTAAAATCAAAAGGTGGTACTACAGAAGCGGCTTTAAATCATTTTGAAGATTCTTTAGTTGGCAAATCAATCATAGATGCTCTGGAAAAAGCAGAACAAAGAGCAAAAGAATTATCAAAATAATGACTATTAAGCCATTAACATTTCACAATAAAAATATTCCATTTTTTTTGTGGAAATATTTTGAAATGTCTAAAACGTGTTTTACTTTTGCATCAAGTAAAATTTAAATTTTCTCATAGTTAATTAGGTTAGGTTGTGTTAGATGGATTAGGCACACTGGGATTCACCGGTGTGTTTAATTTTTTTATATGGGTTCCCACATTTAAAAGTATTTTATAAACGATAATTTTTTTATTAACTTGCGAACTCATTCAGGAAATTTCTCCTTTGTGAATAGATTAACGAGTTTTAGATGTCTTCAATAAAAGTATTTGCTCCAGCCACTGTGGCTAATGTCGTCTGTGGGTTTGATGTGCTAGGTTTTGCACTACATAATCCAGGCGATGAAGTAATCATGAGAAAAACCAACACTCCGGGAGTAATTATTAAAAGCATAGTTGGAGATAACGGACGATTACCTCTCGATCCAGAAAGAAACACTGTAGGAGTTTCCGTCCTCAATTTCCTCAAACACATAGAATCGAACACTGGCGTGGAAATAGAACTTACCAAAAACATGCCATTAGGTAGCGGTTTAGGGTCTAGTTCTGCCAGCACTGTAGCAGGAGTATTTGCGGTTAATGAATTATTTGGAAATCCTCTCAAGAGAGAAGAGTTGTTGCCTTTTGCCATGGAAGGTGAACGACTAGCTTGTGGTTCTGCACATGCGGACAATGTGGCACCATCTTTATTAGGCGGCTTTGTTCTAGTTAGGAGTTATGCACCACTAGACGTAGTAAAACTTCCTACCCCAAAAGATTTTTATTGTTCAATTGTACACCCACACATAGAGGTACAAACCAAAGATGCCAGACAGATCCTCCCAAAGCAAATTTTCTTGAAAGATGCAGTTACCCAGTGGGGCAATGTAGCTGGTCTTGTGGCTGGTCTATACCAAAGTGATTTCGACCTAATTGGAAGATCATTAAAAGATGTAATTGTAGAACCTGTGAGATCGATACTGATACCAGGCTTTATGCAGGTCAAGGAAGCCGCTATGCAAGCTGGTGCCATCGGTGGTGGAATCTCTGGCTCAGGGCCTTCTATATTTGCACTTTCAAAAGGTAAAGATACGGCAGAAAAAGTAACGGCTGCGATGAAAAGCGTATTCGACAAAATAAATATTGGCTCCGACAGTTACATATCAGAAGTAAACGCGGAAGGCCCTAAAGTAATTGGTTAACCTCAATAACAGCATTATACAATAGTGGATAACATTAAACTAGATATCATCGGCTTACAGTCGAGTCAATCTCAAACAGGATCTTGCATTCTTATGTTGGCAGAAGTAGGAGGAAGCAGAAAGCTGCCCGTAATCATAGGTATTCCAGAGGCTCAAGCAATAGCTCTAGAACTGGAAAAGATAATTCCGAGCAGGCCTATGACACATGACCTTTTCAAAACTTTTGCGGAAAATTTTGCCATAGTAATTGAAAAAATTGTAATTTCCGACTTGCGCGAAGGCATCTTCTTTGCGAAAATTTTTTGCAATGACGGTATCAATCAAGTTGAAATAGATGCACGACCTTCAGATGCGGTAGCTATTGGACTTAGATTTGGAGTTCCCATATTCACCAATGAAAGTGTAATGTCTGAGGCAGGAATCGTATCCGCAGACGAAAACACTGAACTTGCATCAAAAGATAAGGAATCTCCAAAACCAGAAAAGACAGCAAGTGGTAAAACTGCGTTAAATACTCATTCAGACGAACAACTCAAAAAAATGCTTGAGGATGCTCTTAACAACGAAGACTACGAAAAGGCCGCACGTATAAGAGACGAGCTTAATAAAAGAAACTAAACAGAACATTTACCAGGGGGCAACAAGGCCCCCTTTTTATTCCTGATTACTTACTCATCGAAAATTGCGAGTTGACTAGTCATTAGATTAAATGACTTCCTATGGTATTTACAGACACCTTCTTTCGCTATTACAGCTCTATGCGCCTCAGTTGGATAGCCTTTATTTTGTTTCCAATTATACAAAGGAAACTCTCGATCCAATTGCATCATCAGTTCATCCCTGTATGTCTTCGCTAGAATAGATGCCGCCGCGATAGACAAGATCTTCCCATCTCCCCTAACGATACATTCGTGCCTTATATCTTTATATTTTTTAAACCTGTTGCCATCGATTAATAAAATATCTGGTTGCATAGAAAACTGATCCAATGCCCTGTGCATTGCCAAGAAACTAGAATTAAGTATATTAATCTCATCTATTACAGATTCTTCCACAACACCCACTGCCCATGCAATTGCAGCCTCCTTAACAATGTCTCTGAGATAATCGCGTTGTTTCTCATTGATTTTTTTTGAATCATTCAGAACATCGCTATAAAAATCTTTTGGCAAAATAACTGCCGCAGCCACCACAGGACCAGCAAGACACCCCCTGCCAGCTTCATCCAATCCCGCTTCTATTAAATCTTTTGAATAATGAATAAGTGCCATTAATCGATTTGATTTTGTAATTTTGACGCAAACATACAATAAAGATAGCTAAGGATGGAAAACTTCGAAACTACAAATCCATGGAAAATTAAAACTTCAAAAGAAATCTATGAAAACAAATGGATAAAACTAACTGAGCATCAGGTTATTAATCCTTCTGGCAATAATGGAATCTATGGAGTAGTAAGTTTTAAAAACAAAGCCATTGGAATCATCCCTATTGACAGCGAAGGTAACACTTGGCTTGTTGGTCAATATAGATTTGCACTTAATGAATACTCATGGGAAATCCCTATGGGTGGCGGTCCTATAGAAAACGACATCCTAGATTCTGCAAAGAGAGAGCTTAAAGAGGAAACAGGGCTCTCTGCAAAAATTTGGACCAACATCATGCGTATACACACCTCTAACTCAGTAACTGACGAAGAAGGCTTCGTTTTTTTAGCAGAAGATCTAACCGCAGGTGCAACTGAATTTGAAGACACGGAAGACCTTAAAATCCAAAAACTCCCTTTCTCAACCGTAGTTGAAATGGTTCTTTCTGGAAAGATAACAGATGGAATTTCCATAGCTGGAATATTAAAAGCAAAAACCATACTGGAACTTCGTAAGTAAATACCCTCAATAAACAATAGTTTTAATACTTAAAACCTGTAATTGAGTACATTGCAAATAGCTATTTATGCGCTTTTGAAATATATTTGTTTAAACATATAATAATACATTTTTATAATTTTTAAAATCAAATGCTATATGAAAAATTCGAATCCAATAATATAAAAATCAAACATCGTAAGCTTTAAGGCAGAAAACCCATACTTGTTTAATTATAACCGAGTAACAATTCAGTAGAATTGACTTAAAACAACAACACATACTTCTTTAGATTAATACATAAAAGTAATTATACCTATATTAAGGCAGAAAAAACACCTATATAATATAATTGAGTATCATATTATGATACTCAATTACAGTATTAACGTATATTTACTATATAAATTAACTGATTATGGAGGCTGAAAGTTTAGTGGAGGGGCGGTTAAGACTTATGAACCACAATTTGAAATTTGAAACCTACAAAAACAATGAATATTATGATCAAAATCATTGTGTAGGGTACGACAGCATATATGGAGGAATATGGGATTTTATCGAGAAAAAAGTATCCAATGTAGATTTTAATACTATAGGTATTTACTCCCCGCTACCTATCCTATTTGAGGAGTTTATACTTACCACTTACCAATTCATACACTATGGATTTCACTAATGAAACTACTCAACTTTAATCTAATGCCTTTGAAAAAGATTTTGTTAAAATATTAATTATTAATGATTTTAATGTATATTTTTGCCAAAAAATATAAAATCATTTTAATTAATATACAATGAAAGTAACAGTAGTAGGTGCTGGTAACGTAGGTGCAACTTGCGCAGACGTATTGGCATACAAAGAAATTGTGAACGAAGTAGTTCTTGTTGACATTAAAGAAGGTTTTGCGCAAGGTAAAGCTTTGGACATCTGGCAAAAAGCTCCTATCGATTTGTATGATACGCGAACAACTGGTTCAACAAATGATTATACCAAATCTGCCAACTCTGACATAGTTGTCATCACTTCCGGATTACCGAGAAAACCAGGCATGACACGCGATGACCTTATCGCAACTAATGCAGAGATCGTTAAGACCGTTACTGAGAACGTCGTAAAACATTCTCCAAACGCAATAATCATTGTGGTTTCCAACCCGCTAGATGTAATGACCTACCAAGCACATATCGTATCAAAACTTCCTAGAACTAGAGTGATAGGAATGGCGGGGATCTTGGACACTGCTCGTTATAGAGCATTTTTGGCTGAAGAATTAAATGTATCTCCAAAAGACATTCAAGCGGTATTACTTGGTGGACACGGAAACACAATGGTACCCCTTCCTAGATACACCACCGTGGGTGGAATCCCATTGTTGGAACTATTAAAAGACAAAGCAAAATTAGATGCTATCGTGAATAGAACTATTAATGGTGGTGGCGAATTGGTTCAATTGATGGGAACTTCAGCTTGGTATGCACCAGGGTCTGCCGCAGCTCAAATGGTTGAAGCAATTGCAAAAGACCAGAAAAGGGTTTTCCCTGTATGTATGAAACTTGAAGGAGAATATGGCATCAAAGACACTTACCTCGGTGTACCTGTAGTTTTAGGTAAAAACGGTGTTGAAAAAATCATAGAGTTAGAGCTTACAGCAGACGAAAAAGCACTTTTATTGACTTCTTCTGGCCACGTTAAAGAGGTAATGGACGTATTGGACAAAATCAATGCTTCTAAATAAATACATATAAGGAGGTCTGCAAAATGGCCTCCTTTTTATACTACGAAATACATTTATCCTATCCACCAATCTCCTTATCACATAACCAAAACCTGAATCACACACTCAAAAGATGTGACATTTTTATTTTATTTCAAAAAAACTATATTTGTACTATTAATCCACATTTTATGAAAAAAACACACATTTTTTTATTGCAACTTATATCCCTTAATGGAATGGTCTTTGCCCAGATATCCCAATTGAGTAAAAACACAGCAGAAGACTATTTTGAGAGAAGTAAAGAAGTTAGCATTGTAGATTCATTGTATACAAAAGTAGAATCTGGAAATTGCACCTCTACTATGGCACAACGTGGGTTATTTTGGGAAAGCGGAGAAAATCCTAACTTCGGTTTTATTGCTACCAAATTTAGAGATACTAGCCTTAAAACATTACAATATTATATAACACAAAAATCATCGGGTCTAAGTTCTCTGGCTATCTCGTTTGGAGAATACTGTAAAAATGATACAATAAACTCATTTACAATAGATCTGAGTAATAATGCTTTAATGCAATTAACAATAGAGAATCCTAGCTGGGATAATTATAGCGTTGATGTATATTTTAAACTTATTGATATTAATGGACAAATACTGCAGTATGACAAAGAAATCCTAAAAAACCCGAGTCTTTGGACACACTACAGTATTGGATTTATACAGCTCCATGCAGAAAATACAAATAAAATGCCTTTGAATTTAAATCCAGGCGACACAAAAACCTTATCCTATGACTTTAAAAATGCCATCGGTTCTAAAGCATTCCCACCCAATACATCAACAAACCTTTATCCAGATAACTCTAATTTTAACTTTTCTAAAGTAAAAGCTATCTCTTTTTTAGTGGTCAATTCTGAAATGGATGAAAATGGACAGCCTTATGATATTATAGAAAAACAGATGAACATAAAATCGTTTACTTTAGGTATTACCCCAATAGTTACAGAAATCCAGACAACCACTTCTTCTATTCTCAATAAATCCTTAGAAAATGTACATGTATATAATGTAATAGGAAATCTTATATTTGAAGGAAATATGGAGGATGCTATAATGAATATGAACACAAAAAAGGGACTTTACATATTAAAACAAGGAAGAGAATCTCGTAAAATATTTATCCAATAATAATTTAAAACTTTCCGGCAGATAAGTTACCAATTGGTAGCTTATCTGCTTATTAAGACTAATAAGATATACCTACCCAACTTTATGGGTACTTCACTGTACTACAACGTAATTCGTACCTATGAAAAATTACCACTCAGGAGAAGTTCTGATTCTAAAATATTAATTTCAACTTTTGAACCTATAACCAACACCAACTAAAATACTAATGTCAAAAATTAGTGACGGACAATTTCATCACTACATTATTACTATGCATCAGAATCTACTAACAATAATTTTCCCTAAACTGCTGATCAGTCTCCACTCTTAATAGCATCTCATTCGCAACATCAATACCTCAAATGAGGTAATTTTTATTTGGATCAATTATAAATAATAAAATATTATTAATTTTGGAAGATAAATAAGGGAACAGTGTTGATAGTATCCATTAATAATGAGATAGTGAATGAGGGGTTGAAAAAAATTACTGAAGAAGAAGAACAAATTACAGTGATTTGTTCTTCCCAATTTGATACTTCCTTAAGTTATGGCAAAGACAGCATTTATGTAGTAGGTTTAAGCAAATGCAATGAAGCCATATTAGAGTTTTTATCCACACCTATCCAAAAAGGGGTAATTTTTGTTGATACTAAGTTTGATAGGATTAATCTTAACAAATTAGACACTAGACATATCAATGGCATCATTTCATTAGAAAGTACCAAAGAACAAGTACTTAATTGTTTGCGACAAGTTTCAAAAGGCCTTAGTTATTTTGAAAACGATGCATTAACGCTCCTTAAAGGTGCGGTTCAAATAAATGAATCAGAGCTATCCGAAAGAGAATCGGAAATCATGAACTTATTGAGCACAGGTAAAACATTGCAAGAAATCAGCGATGAATTATTTTTGAGCCTTAATACTGTTATTACTCATAAGAGAAACATTCTTAGAAAAACAGGTTTTAATAAAATGACAAAACTGATCGCGTGGTGGAGTGGTAATTTATAATAAAAAAAACCTGTCTAGAAATAAGTGAGATTTATTGTTAGTTATTAAACTTACAGTTGTATAAATAAATGATTACAAAAACCACCACAACAGCCGTAATGGCAAAAGTAAAAGAAGCCCCTAATGAATACCAAAGTAATCCCGTAAAAAAACTAGCAAATAAAGTACATATACTCTGGAGTGCGGTATAAGTACCAATGGCTGTTGCCGTTTCTTTAGGGTCAGCAATATTACTGATCCATGCTTTTGAAATTCCCTCCGTTGCCGCAGCATAGGCACCATAAAAGAAAAACAACAAATAAAACACTACAGGATCGTGATTAATTGCCATACCTATATACACAATTGCAAAAACTAACAGCCCTACCAAGAAGATCTTTTTTATACCAATACGATCAGCAAGATACCCCATAGGAAAAGCTAGGATTGCATAGATTAGGTTATAAAAAATATAAACTAAGATCACCTTTGTATTGTCCATACCCGATTCCTTCATTTTAAGTAACAGAAAGACATCCGAACTGTTAAACAATGTAAAGACCAAAAGACCTATTAGAAGTTTTCGGTATTCTGGCGAACTGGTTTTCCAATATTTGCCAAAGGACAAAAAAGAAGGCCTATTCTTTACCAAAGATTTCCCATGCTTTGAATCTTTTACCAAAAATGAACAGAGGACCGCAAGACATCCTGGCACAAAAGCTATAAAAAAAAGTGTGCGGAGATCTTCAGGATAAAACAATAAATAAAGTAGGGCAAAAGCAGGTCCCAATACCGCACCAAGCGTATCCATAGACCGGTGAAAACCAAATACTTTAGCTTTGGTTTCTGGTGTGGAGGCTTCGGAAAGCATAGCATCTCTAGCCCCTGTTCGCAGCCCCTTCCCTATTCGGTCAAGTGTACGTGCCAAGAAAACCCAAACAGGAAAAATGAACAAACCCATCATGGGTTTAGATAATGCACTCAGGCCATAGCCCCATTGAATAAATGGCATACGCCTACCCGTATGATCTGAAAGCTTACCGAAATATCCCTTACTAAGCCCCGCAATAGCTTCGGCAACTCCTTCTAACAATCCAATAAATACTACAGAGAAACCTATACTTTTAAGATAGATTGGCATAATAGGGTATAACATCTCACTAGCAATGTCTGTAAACAAGCTCACTAGCGATAAAACCCAAACCGTTCTATTGATATATTTCAAAACACCTTAGTTTAAATACAAATTGCTACTTTTATGTACAAAATCAAACTTATTCGACCTAAATAATATTTGGTTAACAATGGTCTCGCGCCAATAAATTTGGGGAATTAGGACTTATGATCTTATATTTACTTAAGAAACGAATCTTTTTAAAAATATGACTGCTCAAGCAAAGACAACCACTCCCTTAAACAATAAAAGAAAACGATGGTGGGTTATTGGCATTGTAATATTAGTGCTTGGCTTAATTACGTTAATATGGCTTTATGGTATAGAAAGATTAGAACAAGGCATATACGATCTGAATAATGAAAACAACTATGTTCGAAGCCAAAAAGAGATTGACCAGATTCTGGGGCGCTTTAAAGTTGTTTCTTTCAATCAGTTGCCATTGTCTTTTAAGAAGAGAACTAAAATGGATCAAGCGAAGTACCAAGCAATGGTAAGGACTCAAAAGTTCTATGTCATTCACAAAAAAGACATGTATAGACGTATAGTAGGTAATTACAGGATCAAAGATTTATTCTCAAGGGACTTCGAATACCATACTACTTATTATTATGATGAGAAGACACCATTATATTGGGGTATTGACAAAAGGATCTTGTATAAGATCCTCCTACTTCAAAACGTGCTAAGTAATAACAATTACGACAGGAATGCGCTGTATATTAGCTTTGGCCACAGAAGCCCTCAGCTCAACGAACTCATTGGAGGAGCCGCTCTCAGTAGACATATAGCAGGTGAAGCCGTAGACCTTACTATTGGTGATGTCAATAAAGATGGGAAATACTCCGATGCCGATAAGCAAATCGTTATAAAGCTTTGCGAAAATACCGTGATCCAAAACAAAGGAGGTATTGGCCTATATCCTGGCTCTAGGGTAGTCCATATAGATGTGAGAGGCTATAGAGCCCGATGGAACAGTTATTGATATATTAAGCTTTATAGGTCTGCTGGATATGCCTACTGAGAAGTTCATAGATTTTATCCAAATCTTGAGACCCTTGCAACATATCGAAATGTTTTTGCATTGTTTTTTGATCATTGCGTATCGCAGGCCCTGTCTGGCCCTGCTCCGGTCCAATATCAAAGGCTTTCTGTACCGTATTTAAGACCAGGCCACGGAACATTTGAAAATCCAAATTTTCTGCATCTGAAATATCCTTTACAATCTTCAAAAGATGATTTGTAAAGTTGCTACCAAAAACAGCTGCTAAATGTAAAGCTTTGCGTTGATTATCATCATATTCATAGACTTTGTCAGAGAGTTTGCGCGCAATAGAATACAACACTTTTAATGCAGAATCACTTGAAGCGTTGAGAATCAAAGGAACTCCTGCCCAATCCAGAACTTTAGTTTTAGAAATCGACTGCAGGGGATAGAACACTCCTACCTGTTTATGATGTGAGCTCAACACCCCTATAGGAACGGAACCAGAAGTATGTACAAGAAGCGTATCCTTCGGCAGTATAATCTGGGAAGCCACAGAGGCAATCGCATCATCTGCCACACATATAAATATGATCGATGCTGGACTTTCACTAAAATCCAAATCTGCTTTGGCATCGGCAACGTACAGTTTCTGCACTAATGCTCGTAAAGTATGATTATGACGACCGTAAATTTCATCTATTGAAAATCCATGGTATTCCAAACCCAATGCCAACTGCGTAGCCACATTACCAGTGCCAATGATAGAAACTTTCATCATTTTTTCAGCAACCAGCCCTCTGGATCCACGTTGGTAATATTTTGCCAAATCTGAAATTGAAGCTCAGTTACGTCGTCATGATTGGTATATACGGTTGCTATTTCCTGCTTAGCTTCCAACATCTGTCCAACCTTTACTTTCACATCGGTGAGTCTTGCATACACAGTCATGTATTCGCCATGCTGCACCGTAACAATCTGATTTAAGCCTGGCACATTGGCCACAGCAGTTACTTTACCTTGAAACACCGCTCTGCATTTTTGTCCTTCGTTTGTCTGAATATCAACTCCCAAATTATTCACAGTTACATGCTTAAGTATTGGATGGGGGTGACTCCCAAAAGGTTGCGACACAAAGCCAGAGGAGACTGGCCAATTCAGCTTACCCATATTAGCTTCAAATTTATCAGAAATTCGCTTAGTTTCAGGAGTTAGTGTTATTTTGTTTTTATGATCATCCTTTGATTTGCTATGGGCTTCTTGCTCAGCCTTTCTGCGAGACTCCTGAATTTCTTTTCTAATAATATTCTCAATGAGTCGCTCTAGGTCATGGAGTGCTTTCTTTTTCTCATTAATCTCATGCCTTAGTTCCTTTTCTTTGCTCGAAAGTTCTTTCGCTATTTTGTCTTTATCAGTCTTAAGAATTTCAAGCGACTCTTTTTCTTTGATATTATCGGTCAAAAGTACCTCTTTCTTGGTCTTTTTACCCTGCATGATTTCTTTTTCATTGATAAGGGCTTCCCTTACCTTTTCAATTTGGACTAGCTGATCTTTCCTTGTTTCTCCATAAAACTTCATGTACTTTAATCGCATCAACATTTGATTAAATGTATTAGAAGAAAAAAGAAACATGAGTTTATCATACTTACCAGAAACCTTGCTTGCAGCATAAACCATTTTCCCATATTCCTGCTTCAGATCCTCAAGATCTTGTTCCATAGAAGAAGTGATCATCTCAAGCTCCTCAATCTCCTCTTCTAGAGTCATCACTTCTACATTGATCGACCCTATCAACTCTTCCTTACTATTAATTTGCTTTTTGAGGGCGTTTAACTGCCCTATAGTCGCCTTTTTCTGTTTTCTGGTCTCCTTAAGAATCTTGTGTGTTTCACTGATGTCTTTTAGGGTTTTGGATTTTTGGTTAACAAGATCCTTCTTTGTTTTTTGAGAAAACAAAACCAAACTCATAAAAAAAAATATCCCTACTAAAAAGGTATTATTTATACTTATTGGGAATATTAAAAGGAAATTTGAGTTCTTTCTCATCAATATCTATTTTTTGATACTCAATATATACTGAGTTATACACAACCCTATTGTCATTGGTAAAATATTTGATTGAAGCATTTACTTTATATCCAAAAAAAATACTCGCTATAGCCTGAAAATCAGAATAATTAACGTCCAACGAATTACTTAATGGCTGCTGCACTAAGGTAAATTTATCCAGTCGCTGATTTTGCCCGTTGATATAAGACTCTATGGTATGATTTGGATTTATTCTTTTGAGGATCTCATAATTCCCCTGTACGAGCAGTGTATCCGAACAATTGGGCTCCACGGGCATATTACCAACAAGCACACGCTCAAAGGTATTGTATGTCAAGTCAATATTGAACGCCTTACTAAAGTGATCAATACTATATGCATAAAACTCCTTACTGAGCTTATTCAACCCAAATATACTATCTTTGGTGATAATAAATCTTGCACCTTCGATACCTAACTGTCCCACAGAAATCCAGATCAAACTATCTTTTCTAATCCTTAAATGAAAGTTTGCATTGATGCTATTGTTTTGATCTTGGTAGTTCAGCTTACCCTTCCCTGAAAAGTAATTAAATTTCAGATGATTAAACTTAAAATTCAATTCACAGCTATCCTTCTTATGTACCATCGTTTGAATAGGGAGCACTTTAACACCCTTTTTCCTATGGCAAGCGCAGATAACAAGTATCAAAGAACATCCAAGCCCTAGAGACTTTAAGTAATTATTCATACAGCTTTTTATCTCTTATTTTTTTAGTAATAAACTCGCTGACATCTCCAGCACTTTGGGCTTTCTTCCAATATTCCAATGCCTTCTCTACTTGTCCTAGTTGATAAAGAGCATCACCATAATGCTCTAATATAGTACCATTATTGCTGTTTTTTACGGCCTTAGCAAGATACGTTTCAGCCTCTTTGTATTCCTTGTTTACGTACAAAATCCATCCATATGTATCTAGGTAAGTGGGTTCTTCGGGATAAGCCTTAACTACCTTAAGTCCAAGTTCCTTTGCATATTCCAATTTCTCCTTTCTCAAAGACAAAAAATAACAATAATTATTCATCGTAGAATAATTATTAGGATTCTCCTTGATCAACTCCTCATAAAGCCTGTCAGATTTTTCATACTCTTTTAGATAATAATAACAATCTGCCAAGGTTGATCTGGTATTATCTTTCACATCAGATTCTGAAGTTAGTAGTGCCTGGGCCTGTTTCAAGTATTTAACCGCATCCATATAATTTTTTTGTTGGTAATACGACGTTCCTGTAAAATAAGGAAACCGACTATCAACAGGAAATAACTCTTGAGCCATATTCCCATGAAAAACCACACTATCCAGTTGATTTTCTTGCAATTCCAACAAACATAACTGAACCCAAACAACATTTTTAGAAGGATCCAGCTTCACCGCCTTACGATAGTATGCAATAGCATCCTTTTTATTATTAGAGAATGAATTCACGTCACCCGCCAAGGCATAAGCTTTAGCATTATCAGGGTTCGTTTTGATGATCTCAGTAGTATAGTTGATCAATTTACTTTGCTTATCAGTATTGTTTTCAATTCCTTTGAACATTGCCAAAACAAATTCCACTTTTGTATCAATACCAATACTCTCATTCGAGAATATTTTATCCAAAAATGCTTCGGCTTGTTCTCTCTGACCATTTTGTTTGTATAAGTCATAACGCATCATGGTACCTACAGGATCACTAGGATGCGCTTTCAACAAAGCATCTAGCTCTTTCTCAGCCTCTGCCATTTGCTTGTTTTCAATCATCAAACCAATCAAATTGTGTCTATATTTGATTTCATTAGGGTATTCAGAAATCAACGACCTAAGATCCTTTTCTGCATCAGATATTTTATTCAACTTGAGGTATAGTTTTACTTTTTCATTTACCAAAGCATCTGTTGGACCAAAAGTATTCTGAATTAGTTCTATGGTTTTTAGCGCATCGCTATATTTCCGATCGTACATCTGTGCCTCATACAAATCATAGAGATAAGGCTCGCCACCCTTGGTGTTTTTCAACATCTTCTGATAGGTATTAATTACTTCATGTATTTTGTTGAGTTTTTTTGAACATTCAGCCGATACCAAATAATATTCTTTTTGCGTAGGTTCCAGCTCCATGGACTTGTCAATATATTTTTGAGCTTTATCATAAGACTTCAGTTCAAAATAAGTTCTGGCAATCATGTAATTCAAGCCAGCTTCTTCTGGTTGTAACTCATAACACTGTTGAAACTTATCTAAGGCTTCAGAAAATTTTTCGGAGTTAAAAAGTCCCATCCCTTCTATAAACTTTGCCTCACCTTTCTGGCTGTAGGTGTTTTTTAAATTGGTTTTAGGCTTGGCACAAGACCACAACAATAGGCCCATTAGGACCAACAATACACTTTTTTTCATAACACAACTACTCATGATCTCGAATAATTTGAAACTCTACCCTCCTATTTAAGGTCTTATCTTCTTGGGAATGTTCCTCTCTAATAGGCTTAGAACTGCCATAACCAATCGCAGTAATTCGAGACTCTTCGATTACTCCATTCTTCAATATATATTTCTTAATCGCGTCAGCTCTCCTTTGTGAAAGGTCAATATTCTTTTTAGGATCGCCCTGCCCATCGGTATGACCAGAGATTACCAACTTCACATCAGGATTGTCCATAAGATAATTAAATATTTTATCTAAATCAGCATGCATTTCAGGAAGAATATTTGCCTTATCATTTTCAAAGTTCATGGATGTAAACTGAATACTTTTAAATTTAATTGATGGCACTTTGATTTGAATACTAGTATCACCATTCATGTGCACCTTTTGTTCAATCCTAAAAAAATCCTCTCCTTGAATAATCAAAAGATAGTCAGCATCATCTATCAAATCAAAACTATAGCTGCCATCGGGTCTGAGTTCTTTGGGAGCCACCTCTATTCCATTCGTCATATCGATCACAGTCACTATACCTTTGTATGGATTTCCTGTAGAGGAATCACGCAAAGTACCCTGCAAGCTTACAATAGCATTGGGCTGTGCCTCCATCGGTAACGGAAAAGAATAGATGTCAAGATCCTTACTTCCTTCTTCTGTTCTTGCATAGTACAAGTTTTTGGACTGTGAATCAATGGTAAAATAATACTCACTACCAGCACCATTGACCAAGGGGCCTATGCTTTTAGGCTCCATCCACACACCATTAATCCTCCTAGACTTAAAAATATCGAAATCACCAAAACGAAGCATGTGACCTGTAGAGCTGAAATATAATACATCATATATGGGATGCATGAAAGGACTTACCTCGTTTTCACGGGTATTTATTATGGGACCAATGTTTTTAGCGGAAGACCACGTGCCATCGGGCAACTTCACGCTATAATAGATGTCTGACAAGCCAAATCCTCCTATACGATCTGAAGCAAAGAACAATGTATCTTCAGAGTGAGAAAGTGAAGGTTGCGAATCCCAGGCTACACTATTGATACCAAGGCCTAGGTTCTTGGGTCTACTCCATTTGTCCTCATCGTTTAAAGTAGAAACATACAAGTCACAATTACCCATTCCCCCAGGAGCCATACAC
>CAMFLX010000050.1 GCA_945957555.1 uncultured Cytophagales bacterium | reverse complement strand
TTTTTCCTATCATTTCGTCTCGCTACAAAGTCTAATGCTTAATCTGGGTTAAATTGAGTAGTAAGCACAATCTATGCATACTATATTCATAAGTTTATAAGCATATGTGTACAATTCTGCAAACAGTGTCCTATCTTTGCAAAGCACATTCAAGCATATCGTATTGGCTACATTCACATCACTAGGTATCAAAGATGATTTCATCAAGGCTCTTTTAGAAAACCACATAGAAATTCCTTCAGAAATACAAAAGGAGGTAATTTCTAAAGTAATAGGGCAAAAAACCGATCTTGTAGCTCAAGCACAAACAGGTACAGGGAAAACAGCAGCTTTTGGATTACCCTTATTGCATGCGATAGATCCTAAAAGTGATAAAATACAAGCCCTAGTACTTGCGCCAACACGTGAATTGTGCCAACAAATTGCAAAACAATTATTTAAATTCACTAAATACAG
This sequence comes from uncultured Cytophagales bacterium, assembly GCA_945957555.1. GTDB lineage: Bacteria > Bacteroidota > Bacteroidia > Cytophagales > UBA9547 > CAMFLX01. The sequence continues at coordinate 26,566 of CAMFLX010000050.1, read as the reverse complement.
TGACAAGATTTTTACCAACGCTGTCTATGGTGGGGCAAATATAGATGACCAAGTTCGTGGCTTACAGAGACCAACTCACATCGTAGTAGCTACTCCTGGCAGATTGCTTGACCTGTTAGAACGTAAAGCATTAGAGCTGACATATGTAGAAACTATTGTATTAGATGAGGCAGACGAGATGCTCAGCATGGGATTCAAAAAAGAATTAGATTCTATACTACAACAGACTACTGGTCAGCGTAATACATGGCTGTTTTCAGCAACTATGCCAGCGGGGATTAAAGATATCATTAAAAATTACATGGATCCAACTGCGGTAAACATAGTGATTGATAGTAAAAATGTCGTCAATAAAGACATAGAACACTTGTTTGTGCAATGTGAAGACTCCGAAAAACTAAGAACCTTGTTGAGTTTCTTGAATTCTCAAGGGAGTAATAGGGGTGTTATTTTCTGTAGGACTAAAAGTGGGGCCCAAACTTTAGCCCAACAACTTCAAAGCAAAAACATAGCTACTGATGCGATCCACGGGGATCTCATGCAAAAAGAACGTGACAAAGTTATGAGGGCTTTCAAAAACGAAAACCTTCAGGTACTGATCGCCACCGATTTGGCTGCAAGAGGTATTGATGTAGAAGGACTTAGCTATGTGGTGCATTATAATTTACCAGACCAAATAGAATATTATACACATCGTAGTGGACGAACAGCAAGGGCTGGCAAAAAAGGGATTTCCTTGATATTTGTAAATGCAAAGGAAGTCTCCAAAATCAAAGACATACAAAAGGCATTAAATATTTCCATACAAAAAGTAAAGAACTAGAGTCTGAATATTCAAGAGTTATAAGGATATCAAGAGTTAATTAGTCAGGCCGTGTCAAGTTCAAATCCCTAGTTGGCGTAGCATCTCTCTAAATCACTATGATGCTAAGGCTCCTCGGGTTTGGCTCTTTTTGACACCAAACTTAAGACAATACCTACTAAATACGGTCTTTAAGCAGATGTACCTCATTCAGCTGATCTACAAATCTAACCAGAATCTTACTTCCTTCCAATAGCTATTTTTAGTCATTTTTAAATCTAAAAGACAAGACCTAGCTATTATTTCCCATAAAACACTATCGGATATAGACAAAGATTATATAGAAAATATGGTACTACAGATACTGCAATACCGATTTCTATGGCAAAAAACATAGTAAAACACTGTCAGAGAGGTTTCATTACAAATGATTTGTATATTTGAATTACAATAAAGTGATAAGATTGACAGAGAGATGAAACGAATTCACAGTACCTTGAAAGACATTATCAACTTATTTAATACACTAAGGTTCTTTTTTGACAAGATGCCAGATAGATCTGAATATATTGACTATGGCAGTATTTCATCAAAAGTCGAAGAGTTTAAACATTTTAGGTCAACAGGGGTCTTCTTTTATTACGTCGCAGACTTACAAAAACTTAAAATTTCTGATGTTGGTGGTAGTTTCTATCAGCTCACAGGCTTCCATTCTCATGAAGTAATTGGACGAAACTTTGCTTTCGCGTTAAAAATGTTTTATCTACAAGAAATCCCAGATATACTTAAGGGTATAATTAAATACCATCAGTATATCTACTGCAAACCTATAGAAGAACGGCTTTTCATCAAAGGGTCTTTGATATTACATGTAAAGAACAAAAACGGTAATAATTTCACGGGACTACTCCAAGCTGTACCCTTGGCAATAGATGCAAAAGGGCATGTCACACATATGTATTCTTCTATTACCGACATCACACATTTCAACGTTGAATCTAATACAATCAAGGGTGATATCATAGACGAATCAGACCCCAATCATATCAAGGTGATCAATCTCTTAAACAAAAACATGAACCTAACTTGGGAACTGACCAATGCCGAACTCAGAATACTCAAGCTCATATCTGAAGGCAAGAGCACCAAAGAGATTTCTGACATATTATTCCTAAGTGAACACACGATAAATAATCATCGCAAAAATATGATCCATAAGACCCATGCAAAAAACACCGCAGAACTTATCAGTAAGACTCTTAGTGTATATCAATCATAGACACAAAGTATATGCTACTTTAGTCCTCGTAAAAAACCTGTTTTGAGCAGCCAACCTTCATAAACCCTTTTTTCGAGCAAATCTGCATAGTTAATCTTTTTGCCCTCATATTCAACTATAGCACGGGGGTCACTTTTGAGCAAGGTTCTAGCCGGCTTCCAATTCAAACGAAAAATAGGCACTTGAATTCCTTTTATAGCTTCATTAGCAGGTAAAGAAAGTTCTATATGTTGCAGTTCATAAGAAGATTTATGTGCAGGAATGCTAAATGTCCTCACCGAATATAAGCGTAACCAATACAAGCATTCTGTATTGTAAATGCTAGTTTTTTCACATAAGGCTGTGTCGTACCTGGACTGGACTTTTATCTTGCCTTCACGCACATACGACACTAACAAGTCTTGAAGGGACATGGTACCTGACACTAACATCTTATTTGATGTATCTATCAGAGATATTCCCCACAGTTCAGTAAGAGTGAATATTACAGGCTTGTGAATCGGACTGGAAACAAATGAAGGCGTTATCTTGGTCCCACATAGAGGATCTGGCTTTTTAGATTTCAAGAAATAACCATTTTTGCTGATGGTCAAGTCTTTTCGCATGGCATCTACATCCCCTGCATAGACAAGCTTCATGCTTTCGTCGTACTCAAAAAGCTTCATTCGCCAAGCATCGGCCAAAGTATAAGCGATAGTATGATAATTACTATCGTTCATTACTTTCAAATATTCTTGCAATGGCAAGCTGTAAGTCTCCGCCTTCTGATTTTGGTCCTGTTTTACATTTATCTTAATCGTATCATTTCTGGTATCGATGAGACCTTGGCAACCTTCGGCATATTTAGTAATTAAATCATCAGAAACAAATGACTTGCCGCTTGCTTCATTTTTCATATATAATGGGACTTCGGGCAAAAAACTGAAGGGGCTTTTGTTGTTTTCATCTAGCCAATACGCATTAGAGGTTATGAATATATCAGTATCGAACCAGAGCCGGCGAGCTGGTTTGTAATATAATTTATCACTATGATACTTGTCAAGAAAATCAATAAACGCCAACCATTTGATACTGAATCTGGACGTTAAAAGGCCGTTGATTGACATTTTCTCGTCGTCATAAAACGTCAAATAATTGACCTGCTCAATCTCCTTTCCGCCAAGAGTTTCCCCTTTGGTGATATCAAGCCTAATAAGGCCAAATTCACGTGCTGTCATTAAATTATCTGAGAGAAGGCTCCAATAGGTCCCAAGGTGTAAGTCAGGCTGCTTACCCATACTGTTTCTTAAACTAGCATAGGTTTTGCCCTTAAATACACACTGATTACTGACAAAGCCATCCCCGTCAACTTTATAAGAAGTAGTAGGCCGCCATGGTTTTAACTCGATAGTATTCCTTTGGATACGGCCCAACCATTCGTCATAAGTCATGGTCTTCACTGTATGAGATTCATCAGAAATATACAAAGGTGCCAATTGTCCCTTTTGAACCCCATCCATCACCAAACTTATAGTATGATTTAGTACGCCTATATTTTCATTGTCTCTAAAAAACGGTTCATTCGATTTTTCATGGGTTGCAATAGTCTCTTCTATACGAATTGGGTATATGATCTTTACTGAAGCTTGTCTCAATCCTTGACCTTGCAAAATCATACATACAAAAACAAAACCCACCAAAACCACTCTATACATCATTTTCATGCTCATAGTGCAACCAATTCATTAACCTAACTAATTGCTTTGTATAATGTTTTATGTGATCTGTAAACCTCATATATTCTTTACCAACCTTGCACCTTATTATACAAAAGACACGCAAAAGCTGTTTTAGATTGTACCAGCTATTGTGCAATCCATATGCATCACTTATCTTTCCTTTCAAAAAGAATTCAGCCTTAGAAATCATGTACATACTCATTCCTGGCAGACATCACTTAATCACCCAGTTTCAGAAATCTTATCTCCAAAGGATTATAGAAAAGTTGGAATATATAGATCTTGAAGGACAAACCAGAAAAATCACCACACCCATTGAGGGATTGATATTTGCGGTAACATCAAGTAATCATTCAAACACGCGTCGCAATCCTCTTCCCTTTTACTTACGAGCTATTCAAATAGAAACTTGTGGTAGAGCACTAGGGACTCCTTGTTATACATATGGTATAGACGATGTAGGACAGATTGCCAACTTTGCGGCATACACCCTTAAAAAGATACAACATGACTCTGATGGCCTGCTAAGTCTTACACCGCAAAATTGTTTAATATTATGTTCTACGCCTGTCATGCAAATGTATATGGCGGAAGGCTTCAGCATTTTACCTTCAGAATATTCCAAGAATGGTTACATCGCAGCTACCCCTTGGGATCTCATAGAGGCTATGGCTGAGAAAAAGAATGTTGAACAAACTCTTGAAGCCATTACTCCCGAATCAAGAGCTATTTGGGATCGCTACCAAATGTATGGCAAAGTGTATACCCTCTTTCATGACAACATTGTAAGCGGTGATGGAGACATTACCAGCTCTAGGGACTACAACTCTTACGTCCGTGAAATGGATGAAATAGCGGATCTGAAATTCTCGGAAAGTGCTATACATATTCAACCAGGCAGGATTGGAGATATTGGCTGTGCGGTAGGCTCTTGGATTAAACAGGCTTCACAGCAACCCAAACTAATGGAGTCTGATTTTTATGGTATAGAAGTTTCGCGACACTTATTTGAGATCTGTCAACAACGTAAGCATAATGGAGACTTTAAGAATCCTTTTGTGTTCTTTGCACAGAAAAATGCTGTAACTGGCTTGGTGTTTCCTGCGAATAGCATGAACACCATATTTACATCTTCTCTTACCCATGAAATAGAATCTTATGGATCCCACGAGGATCTATTAGCTTTCATTACCAATAGATATCAAGAATTGATTATGGGAGGAGTTTGGATCAATAGGGATGTAGTTGGCCCTGAAAACAAAAGTCAGAAAGTCTTTATGAGTCTTGAGCATTCAGATGGCGAAGACTTCAAAGAAGATTTCGTTGCCACGAATAAGGAAGATTTTAAAAAATATTTGTTTGGACTTTCTACACTTGGACGGTTCTATCAGTTTATCAAAGACTTCAGAAAGGGCTACGCTGATAGGATCACTTTTGAACTCAAAACCATCAACGACAACACTTACTTGGAGTTATCACTTGAACATGCTTGTGAATTTCTTTACAAAAAGGATTATATAGACAATTGGGAAAGCGAAATGCATGAAACCTTTTGTTATTGGTCGTTTAGTGACTGGAAAACACATTTGAAGTCTGTTGGATTTACGATAAAATCAAGCTCTCATGCATATACCAATCAGTGGATCGTGGACAATCGTATCAAACCCAAGGCAAAACTCTATGAATTAAAGGACGAACAACTTTATGAGGTTCAGTTCCCTAACACACATTTCATTATAGTAGCAGAGAAATAGATTTGGTATTGGACATAAAAAAGACAGGGTGTTTGCCCTGTCTTTTTAACATCGATATAAGATCTATTACAGCTTAATACCTTTCAACTTGTCTTTGGCTGCATTCTTGAGTTTATCTTCAGCCTCTTTTTTAGCGCGCTCTTGCTCTGCCTTAATCTTGGCCTCAGCTTCTTTCTTCAAACGTTCCTGCTCTTCTTTGAGTTTAGCTTCTGCATCCGCCTTTGCCTTATCCGTTATTTTCCTCAAACTATCATCAGCTTGCTTTTTCTTAGCATCCAATGCCGCTTTTGCTTGGTCTTTTGCGAAATCACCTAGAGATTTACCATCACCAGCAACAGGGGTAATCTTGGGACTTGTTGCATCACCTGCCACTTTAAAGGCTACGTCCATTTTGTCCGTATCTTTTTTGCCAGCCAACTGGGTAATACCAGGCAGGAATTTACTCACTGCCGCCAATGGCAATTGTGTTTTCAACAAATAGTCAAGTGTACCATCTATGCCTTGGCTGCCTGTCATGGTAAACTTGTTACCCCCAGCCATAAAGTCTAATGGTTTTTTAAGGTTTACTCTACCGTTTTTGATCTCGAACAGCATTTTGATATCGTTTAAAACAATTTCTTTCACATCATTCAACTTAGAAACATCAGAAAGCTTCGAAGTAACAGAGGTTCCCTTCAGCTTGCTGTTAGTAGTTGTAAGCAACCCATCACCATTGAGAGATTCAAGCGCCGGCATCATGTCGTTTTTCAATTTGCCACCCAGCTTCAAAGTAGTGGAAAAATTTCCTTCAATGTTTTTAGCCGCCGGTGCAAAAGCCTTGATTGTATTGAAGGTCTCGTAAGCTTTTTGGAAAGCTACGTTTTTCATGTCTAGGTCGAAATCAAACTTAGGATCTTTAATGTCTTTGGTGTCATATGTACCAGAAGTTAAGAACGCGCCACCTATCATATTAAAACCAATTTTTTCCATCCTCACAATTCCATCCTTTACAATGATGTTACCTGCAAGGTTGGTAATGTCATAGTTGGAATATGCTACTTGATCGATTTTGGATGCCAGCACAAAATCTAAGTTCTTAGGCACCTCGATCACTTGAAGTGGAACTTCTTCTTCTGGTTTCAGTGCAGGAGCGTTAGGATCTTCAGCCATCCACTCGTTTACATCAAATTTCTTTGAATTGAAGTTCATCTTTCCCTTTACGGTACCCGTACCAAAAGTATAACTTATGTAATTAGATACCTCACCCGTTACATCTATGTCACTTTTGCCCAAAGCGCCAACAAGTTTTTGAATCTTGATCGTTTGTGGGTCAAAAGACATCGCACCGTCGTTAATCTTAAAGCCTTGTGGAAGATCTTTGCTGGTAAACACAAAATTACTGAATCTCATGGCTCCACTGGTTGGCATCTGGTCATACTTGCTTGCATTCAAAGCAGACATTTTCCCTTTGGTCTTAAAATCATCAATATTGATGATTCCAGCCAATTGCATATCTTCGAGCGGGAAGATCTTGGTGATTTTAGTAAGATCTACTTGCCCTTTGGCACCTAGGTCCCAAGTATAGTCATCAAAGTTTTCAAATAGCAAATTCAACTCAAAAGGTTGTCCATCCATTGAGAATTTAAGATTTTTTACCTCTACCTTGGTGTCCGCCAACTGGCCCGTTGCATTATTTACACCTGCAATCATATTGATCGCATCAATCGCAGAAGGAAAGTCTTTGGTCTTTGCATAACTATTGATCAAGCCCATGTTTGCGGCAATCGAAGGCATTTGTTTGGTCAAGGTGTCATAAACACCTTTTGCTTTTACATCCAAACTAAAGAGTCCTTTCAGAGTAGTTCCTTCTACAGGGAAGATCTTAGTTACCTCTTCTAGGTTGATCTTGGCCATCACATTAGCATCCACATTCATTTTACCTAGACCTTGGATCACAAAATTGGCATCTACAGGGTTATTACCCATTTCCAAGTGACCTTTCTTTAAGTTAACCAATAAATTATCAGTAGTTCCGTCTTTGCTTTCAACTTTCAAATCTACATTGATGTTCTTTACAGGCTGTGGCAAACTTGGGTATTGAAAGAATCCATTTTCGATCAACAGATTCACTCTGTAAGCTGGCAATTGATTTTTTGTACTATTGAATGTGCCTTTTGCAAAGCCATCAAAGGCTAGCTTGCCATCAGTTTTGATTTGCTCAAAGTCTTTTAAGAAAATAGCAGGCACAAGTGATAAGATGCTTTTAAATTCCGTTTTGGGCGCTCCAAATTTGATATCCATATTGATATTCTCTGTATCAGGCATTGCCACAAAACCTTCAAACTTGAGTTCGAAATCATTCAGTTTAAAAGTATTGTCCTTGAAAGTGTACCTAGACTTTGCCATATCCATATTTATCGTAGCATCTGCAAAGAATTTGTTTTTGTTCAGATATGAGGTTCCTCCCATTTCATAGGTCAACTCATCTATGGTTGTTTTTGTGGTTAAATCATAGATATCTGCATTGATGTCCCCACTACCTTCGTGATTTAAGTTTTTGATCTCGGCATACATATCACCAGCACGGTCGTCATAAACGACATAAGCGTTACTGATCATCCATTTTTGGATACCAATCTTCAGGGCTGAAGTATCTTTTTTCTCTTCTGGCTTTGGCGCAGAAGTATCAGCTTTCGCAATATCATAGTTGGCTTGCCCAAGTTTGTTTACTTTCACCTTGGCCTTCAATTGATCCAAATAAATTCCTTTGACTTCGATTTTATCCCCACTGATCACCGACATGATGTCTACTACAGCTTTGAAATTACCAATAGAAGCTAAAGTGTCTCCCTTAAATGGCTCTTTGTTGACCACACCAAAGTTGCTAAGAGATACTGAAAGATTGGGGAAGTTCCTAAAAAGACTCAAACTCAATGAGCCTGCATCATAGTATACATCAGCATTTACATTGTCTGCAATCGCTTTGTCTATTTGGGCTTTTATTTTGTCTTTGAACAAAAATGGTGCTGCAAACAATAGAAGCAGAATGACCAAGAAACTAATACCAGTGATCTTTAAAAATTTTTTCATAAAATGAATAGAATACTCAATGTAAAATTAATATAATTTATTTCTCCTCTAAGTTTTAGTTGAAAATTTTGTACTTCCAATACTTAAGCTGTGCCAATAGCTCTTCTTTAAACTTATTATAGGTTATAACGGAATTTTCAATTGTTTTATTGTCTGGAATCCCCTCTATAAAATCCTGATAATTTTTGGCACATGTTTCTATAGAGAAATACTTGTAAGCCAATACTTTTGATTTTTGAGCTAATGTTACAAAATCCGCATCCTGAAGTGCTTTTATATGTTCAGCAGCTTTTTGCACATCACCTATTTCAAAGACTTTAAGCACCTCTGCCGTATCTGGTTCTTTTTCTAGATCTTCAATACCACTCACTCTACTGCTGATCACCACGCATCCATTTGCAAAGGCCTCCATCACAGCAACAGGGTATCCTTCATAGTTGGACGGAAGTATATACAACTGAGCTGCTTGAAGAATTCCCTCTATATAGGGTTTAGATTGCCAACCATGAAACACAAAATAGTCCTTAAGCCCTTTAGCTTTGATTTCTGCGATGAGACTAGACTTGGAGCCTCCTTCCCCGATTACATCAAAAACAAACGAAAGCCCTTTTTGTTTAAGCAGTTCTGCGATCAGCACCAGATCAGATATTCTCTTTTGAGAATTTTCCATACGGCCAGCCCAAGCAATTCTCAGTTTGAGATCTTTTAGCTGGCTATTTCTCTGCATTGGAATACTATTGGCGGGTCGTCTTATGGGAATTCCACAAGGCTGCATGAGCAAAGGTTTTTGTTCAGTGAGGTTGAGTTTTTGGGAAGACCTGTAGGAAACGGTGACAATACCGCTCAGTTGCTTGAAAAATATTTTTGTTTGTGAATAGTAAGTTTCGGAAACCGAGCAATGGATCACAGCGACCACTTTGTAATCGGTAGCCAAAGCACAGGCACCTTGCCAAACAGCATAGTCATCGGAAAGTATTATCGCTGCACCTCTGGGGACAGACTTTTCTATGCTGCTCTTATATACTGCAGCCCTATAGGCGTTGCCCGCCAACTCAAAGGTATGGCCAACAGGCTGTGCAGCAATCTTGCCTTCGTAGCCTGAAGTCTTGAGCAGCTGGATCATTGTTTCTGACTTGCCTGCCGAGATAAAACGCCGACTAGGCTGTACTGTGATGAAGTGCGTCTCATAGCCTTGCTTTTGGTAAGCGATAGCCATGTCGACCATCCAGCGTGTAACGCCACCGCGATGGTATGGGTGGCAAACGAATGCAATAATTTTATGGTTTGGGGACATCGGTGCTGTCGGGGGAGTTGAAACTTGTTCTTTTTGATTTTCTATATCTGATATAATCTTCTTTGGCTTCTGAATCGTTAGGTTTTTGAATTGTTGCATTATATAGTTCGATCTCAATAGGGTCATCACTCACAAAAGTACTGTAAAAGGTTTTAGGATGTATGAATCTCAACATCAAGGCCAAGCCAGCAAATATTGCCACACGGAAAATCAGTACTTTGTGGTTATTGAAGAAAGAAGGTTCTTTTTTTTGCGAAAATATAAGGATCGGAATGATAATGACTAGACTCGTTAATCCGATTAAGCTGGAAAATTTATTGCCAGGCCACATCATGAGCCCAAAGAGGCAACCAACAATGAGGAAAGTGCAGAAAAAGTTGATGACCTTAAATGCCCAGCCTTTATAAGCCAAGCCCACAGGAAACATCAATATGGAGTAGGATCCCAAACCAAGTACTAAGAAAATTGTCGCACCTGGTAAATGTGCAAACTTGAAGAGAAAACCTATACTGCTAAATGTTAATACGATGATCTCTGCTATGATAAAGCCTTTTTGAACCTTTGTAGCTTCTGGTTTTTCTAAATCTATGATTTCGGTCATCCGCAAAGATAATTTGCGTAAAGATATACAGAAGCGGTATATCTTTCAAGTCTTGAGGATTTGATTTCAAGATCTACAATAAGAGTCCTCACTATTGGTAATCGAGAGGACTCTTGTGGAATTTGTTTCAGGCAGGAAGTATGCTTTTGATGCCTGTGACTTTGGAGACAAAAGCTAGTAGATCTTTGAGGTAGATTACACTCAATATACTACAGGAGACGAATACGATAACCGCATATATAAATAGCAGGGGATCACCGTCGAAGTTGATACCCAGTTTGGTGAGATGAAAAAAGATGGCACCACTCATGAGGCCAAAACCCATAACAGCCCCGAAGCCTGAGGTGCGGGGATAAAGTAGTAAGACGGAAGCAATGAGCTCCATGATCCCTATGCCGATTCGCCCCCAAGGTTCCATGCCTAAAATCGTAAAGAGACGTACGGAAGATTCAGCTGCGCTGAATTTATAATACAGTGTTTGGAGCATGATCACCGCCGCGATGATCTTAAGCCCCCAAATGATGGTGTTTTTAGTTTTCATTGGATGAGATTCTTTGATTTTGTGAATGGATTGACGTTTTATTTGAATAGTTGCGACCAATGTTGTTCTGCCTTCGTCTTGAGAGCTGCTTCGTTTTTGTTCCAGTCTTTTAAAGTGTTATTGAAGTATTGATTGTAGAACAAATAGAGTTTGCCATTGACGATCTTAAAGGTTTCTGGATCTACTTCTACTTTTTCGCCAGAACTCCCCATGGCATAGGCACACCATCCTCCAAATTCAGGTTCATAGTTTGTGGGAGCTTTTCTAAAAATCTCTTTGTTTTCTGCAGAAGTAAACTGATAGCGGATCCCGTTATATACCAATGAGAATTCCTTATTTCCTTTCAAAGCCTTTGAAACTTTGAAATAAGCCACTACATCGTAGCCTTGTACTGCAAGGCCATTTTCAAGATTGAAATGAGTCTTTCTTAAAGTCTCTTGCCCCCAGACGATTAAAGCCCCTAAAAGGGCTGTCAAAAAGATTGTTTTTGATTTCATGATTGTTTTAAATTTATAATACAAAACTAGGTCATAGCTAAAGCTCGAAATGTCAGGCAGGTGACGTACACAAAAAAATGATAGGATTATTAGAGAATTATTTTCCAAATCCTTATTTTCACTGACAAATCTTAGGAATATGGATCAAGAATACTTCGAATTAGAAGAAAAATTTCAAAAGGCAGACAGGCTCATCAACGAAGGAAAGATCAGTGAAGGTGCTTCTGCCCTTCAAGAGATCTTAGAAGATGCTCCAGACTTTGGCAAAGCACACAATCATTTAGGTTGGTTGTATGAAACTAAATTTAAAAATTATGCAAAAGCTGAAGAGCACTATAGGCTTTCTTTAAAGTTCACGCCTACCTATCCTGCCATTTATTATAACTATGCATATTTGTTGTCCGCATTACGCAAGTTTGATGAACTTGAGGCCTTACTCAATGCGGCCATTAAAGTGCCAGGCATCAACTATGCAACTATATATAATGAATACGGTATCATGAGGGAACTTCAGGGCAACTTTACAGATGCTATTTATTATTACAAACTCTATATCCAAAACAATTTCGACAACAAAGGAATAGACACTGCTACGGAGTCGATCAAAAGATGCGAACGGAAAATGGAAATCTTGTAAACTTGGGGACTATATCACTGTGCCATTAAACTTTGGAAGCCATTTTAGGATCGAACAGATTATATTTAACGGCATAACAAACCAGTTCCGCTGAATTTTTAGATCCTGATTTTTCGAGTAATTTATTTCGGTGGCCTTCTACTGTACGCGGGCTGATGAACAATTTCTCCGCGATCTCAGAAGTTCTGTTGCCGTTGCAGATCATTTCTAGAATTTGGAGCTCTCTTTTTGTCAAATCATGATTGACCACCTTTTGCTGTGGCTTTATAAATTTATTATGCATCGCAAAAAAGGCATTTTGAGAATTAAAGTATGAGCCCTCATTCATCACTGTATCTATGGCTTTTGCGATTACTTCAGGATCGCTGTCTTTTGTGATATACCCATTGATCCCTTTTTCTAGCAATTTTACCAAATATTTTTCCTCATGGTGCATAGACAGTACCAATATTTTGATGTCAGGATACTGCATCTTTACAAGATTGGCAACCTCTTCTCCATTCATGTTGGGCATTTCTATGTCCAAGAGTATCAGGTCAGGCACAAAATGTGAAGTCTGGAGTTTCTGAAGAAGATCTTGTCCTGAAACAGCTTCAAACAAGAGCTCCATACTGTTATGATCAGCGATTAAATCGACCAAGCCCTTTCTGAACAATGGGTGGTCGTCAACAATAGATATTTTATACTTTTTCATATTGATTAATTTAGAATTTACCAAACTCAATTTAACACATAATTATTAGAATTCTCAGAAACAGAAGATTGCCAGTCGGCAACATTGAGGGCAAAAGTGATTTCTGTACCATAGTCTACTTTTGATCTGATCTGAAGTTTTGCTTGGATGAGACAACATCGGTTTTCAATGCTTTTTATTCCCATTCCTTGTTCTCTGGAGTTTTCTAGACTAAAACCAATGCCGTTATCCTTGATTTTAACAATCAAACATCCTTCTTTTTGAGCCAAAGCGAGTTCTATCTGTCGTGCATTGGCATGCTTAATGGAATTATTGAGAACCTCTTTAACAATTCGGTAGACCTGTACCTGAATCATTTTTTCCAACAGTGGTTTTTGTCCACAGGTATTGATATAGACAATTTCGATCTCGGAAATATCGTTCAGTTCTTGGCAAAGTCCTTCCAGTGATTCTATTAAGCCCAACTTTTCAAGAGATGATGGCATAAGGTCATGAGCGATCCTTCTCGTTGTACCAATAGTAACATCAATAGCTTCTGTGATCAGTTGGGCCGTAGTTGTATATTCGGGAACGAGGTCCAACTTTCTTTTCAGTTGCTTCACCAGCAACCTAATTGCAGATAAGTTCACACCTATTTCATCATGCAGATCTTGAGCTATACGCCTTTTTTCTTTCTCTTGTGTTTCAATAGTAGCCTTTTGCAAGTCTAGCATGTGGTCCTCTTGTGCTTTTTTCATTTCGGCATTGCTGAGAGAGACAGAAATCTGCCCCGACAAAAGGCTGAGCGAGTCTAGATGGCTTTGTGTGAATACATTTTCGGAGAGGCTATTCTCCAAATAGAAGATCCCCTGTAGTTCCATTTTTCCCAAAATAGGAAAACACAAAATGGATCGAGGTCTGTGGTTCTTGAAATAAATATCCTGATCAAAGGCATTGCCTGACAATTCCGGATTAACGACTACAGTAGTCTTAGTACGTTCTACATAGCGTAATAAAGTAATAGGAGCCATTTCATTGTCAAGAGGTCCATCGGCAAGAATCACTTTGTTCGTTGAGATATCGTACCAAGCTTTTATAAAAAGCCGCCCCTGATGATTCATCAGAAATAACCCTTTGTCGGCACAAGCATTTTCCATAACGATCTTGATCAACCTTTCGAAAAGACCGTCTATATCTCCCTCGTATGAAATAGCAGCTGCCGCTTTCATAAGGTAGGCGGTATCCGAGAAAAGTTGCCGAGTACTCTGACCTATAGTTGCCAACTCATTTGGTTTATAAGCGGCATCCAATTGGGATACCTTCACCAAAGCACCCCACTGCAAATAAGTATCCTTGGCTTTTGTCAGGTAAATATGTGCGATTTTTTCAAGCTTCTGCGATTGATAATATTTACTGGCTAATTCGTAAGCGAGGGCAAGGTAGTTACTGAAGCCATATTTAGCGGCCTTCTCTATGGCCTGTTCATAAAGTTGGGCTGCGCCTACAAAATCCTTCTCTATCTTTTGGTTTTCCGCCTTTACAATCAAATATAAGGCTTGAAAATTTTCTGGGCAAAACAGAGCCCACTGTTCCAGTTTTTTCACATGTGCATTAACCGCCGACCTTTTTGCCAAAAAATATATCCTTGGCTTCGCTTCCATGTCTTTCATCAATAGCAAAGCAGCATAAAAATGATACATGCAAATTTCATAGCGCGTATTCACATAGGGGATATAGCTCTTGCCTGAATCCAAGGTTTTTTTACCTTCTTCAAGGTCACCCACTAGATAACAGAGCATCAGTTTGGCAATATAGTATTCCGCAATTACCGTAAAAGAGGAGTGTTGTTTTGCGTTATTGACAAAGGCATCATTCTTGAAGAAATCAGGAAGCGTTAATGAATGCTTCTCTTCTCCGCTGAGGAATCGAATTACATGATAACACGGCTCTAATATATGTCTCGTTTCCATATCACCGCGTCTTTCCAAGACCTGATCATATTTCCCGAATTCTTCTTTTACCTCATAAAGCGGAAAACCCAGTACAAACATTTTAAGAAGTCGTGTGCCGATTGCATAGCCAGCATATATAGGGTCACCATCTTTAATAGCCCCATGCTCTATCTCTAGCAAACTGTGTAGAGAGTTCCTGATCCCTTCAGTCCAATGGATCACGAAATTATGGTAGGCCAGTAACAACTTCCATTTGATGGAGGTATATTTTAACTTGTCATTGAGCTGCAGGGCGACTTCTGCCAGTTTTTTACCAGTGGCATAGTCTCCACTCAAAGACGAAAGGATCATTCCATAGCCTAGCAGGCCATGGGACGAAACCCCGGTATTGCCATGCTTTAATGATATATTGAGCATCTTAAGCACCAAGAGCGCAAAAACATTTTGATCATACTGATAGGCAGGGGGCGCTAGTGTGAGCATCAGTTCCATTACTTTTACCTTCTCCTCTTTCCGCAAGATCGGCCTGTCAAGCACCTGGTCTATCTTGTCTTTGGGCAAATGCAGCCTTGCCCAGATCAGTTCTGTTACGACGGAGGCCATAACAGCCATCTTCTGCGTAGGGATATAGATATTGAGTTGCCTCAAACCTTCTATGCCAGCCTTTACGGCCTTCACTTTGTCATCCATACTGGTATAAAGGTGACATTTGATTTTATAGATGGCCAGCTTATCTAATTTGGTTTTTGCAAACCGAAGCACCTCATTCAAATTGTTTTCTGAACTTTTATAGTCTCCATTCAGATACTCACACTCAGCACTCTGTAGATAAAACTTGAATAATTCCGAATAATGATCTCGAAAATTCAAGTGCTTCTTGCCCATGGCAAAATACCCAATGGCTGCATCATAGGCATTGGAGTTCTTGGCTTTTATACCCGCCTGATAATTCAACTGTATCAGTTGTTCCACCTTGTCTACTCCCGTAATGAGCGTTTCTGCAAAATTTAGATGATCAGCCACCGTAAAAACAATATCGCTCACGACGTTTTCCGTCTCTAGATGTCGAAGAAGGTAATACCCTGTTTTCATTTTAATCATCTCTTTTTCGGTCTCAAGCAAGATCGAGTATATAGCTTGCCGAACTCGGTCATGAGAAAACCGAAATAAGTCACCCTTGGTATTATCCACTGCCTGATTTGAACTGTTATCTACAGGACAAATCAGTTGTTGTTGTATCGCGATCTCAAGTTGTAAATAGGTGACATAAGGAGAAAAGCCTGCAACATGGCTCAAAATTTCAATCCCAAATTCATCGCCTATGCACGAAGCTGCTTTTAATACTTCCAATGTAGCAAAGTCAAAATCTTGGAGTTTGGCTATGATGAAGTCAACTACATTATCGGAGATTTGCAACTTACTTATTTGGGTTTCATTCCATACCCATTTTTGAGTTTGAGCATCAAAATTCAAATATGACTCATTGCTCAGGGCCCACAAGAATTGATTGGCAAAAAATGGATTGCCTAGGGTTTTTGCATAAAACAGATTAGCAAGTGATGTGGCTTCTTCGGGAGCTAGCTCCAAGTGTTCTGAGAGCATTGTTCTGAGAGCATCGAGATCTAAAGAACTGAGTTTTATTTGAAGTGCCGAACGCTTTTGTAGGACCTTCTGTATCGTATGATACAAGGCTGATAGTTCGGTAAACTCAGTATCACGATAAGTGCCGATAAATAAAAGCCCCTGAATGGAATCGTCAAGTAGGATGTGTTCCAACTGTGTCAAGGAAGCCGAATCCGCCCACTGAAGATCGTCCAGAAACAATACCAAAGGATGTGCTTGATCTGCCAAGGCAGAGATAAAGCTTGTGATGGTATGGTTGAATCTGTTTTGTGATTCATCGGGAGGCAGTTCCTGTGGAGTATTTTGATCTTCGGAGATCAAGAGTAATTCGGGGATTACCGTAGCGATGAGCGCCATGTGCCCCCCTAACCTGCTATTCAGCCGGTTTTTCCAGTAGTCTAATACACTTTGTTCAAAAGTGAGTATCTTTTGAATCAATGACCTGAATGCTACGATTAGCGCACTGTACGGGATGTTTGTTTTGTGTACGTCAAATTTAGCACTAGCAAAAAATGAATGATCGAGGACACTTCGTTTTTGGATTTCCTCAACGAGCTTCGTTTTCCCAACACCTGAAGGACCCGATATCAGAATCATTTCATTGCCTCTTAATTTGTCCTCTTGGAAATAGCTTGTGAGTTGAGCGAGCTCATGTTCTCGGTTATAAAGCTTAGTAGAAATTAAAACGGGGGCCGTAAAACGTTTTTTCTGTGTGTAATTGAGCATCGATTCATTTCCCGAATACAACTTTTCACAATTTTGGAGCTCCTCTAAGATCTCAGAACAATGCTGATGCCTTCGGGCGGGAGATTTTTCCAGCAATTTCAGAATCAAACGTGAAACGTAAGTAGGGATATCGCCACGCAATGTGGCAGGATCGTCCGGAGTCTTGGCAATATGCGAGTGTACCAATGCCAAAGGATCATTATCTATAAAAGGGAGGCATTGGGTGAGCAACTGATAAAAGATTACACCTAGACTATAATAGTCTGTCCTCTTGTCTATAGAACCGTTCATCCGACCCGTTTGTTCGGGACTTATGTAGTTGTAATATGAGTTTTCTTTAATGTGCAAGTGTTTAGGGGCCGAGAGAAGATCTATATTCAATAAGAGCAATTGGCACGAATCTTCGTCAAAAAGTATGTAGTCTGGATGTAGATTTTTAAGTATAATATTTTTGTGGTGTAATTCCGAGATGATTTGGGTTAAGCTCATTGCCACTTTCAGAAAGAAGGCAATCGATATGATTTCTTTTTTAAAATACACAGAAAGCCTCTGGTCTTTGAAATCATCAAAGACCAGATAATTTCTGCTCCCGTGTTGTTTTAGGCAGAGTGGATGCTTAGAAGAGACCATCTCTAGCGACTTCAAAAGGCCATATTCATGTTGCAAATGGATGTTTTCAACAGGGTTCGGCCACTGAGATGAGGATGTTTTCAAAATCACTCTCCTGCCGGTTTCATTACAGAAAGCCCTTAAAGTAACGAACGATGTCCCTTTATGAAGTTCCTCTATGATTTTGTAATCATCAAAAAGTTCCATCTATCTACTTAGCAAGTGTTTCGACTTCTGTATCTGCTGTTGAGTACTTCTTATCGAGGGCAGTTGCCGTCAGCATCCCTGCCGTAACGGCACATTCTACACAGCCGGCATTAAAGCCAATATCAATCCAGTCCCCAGTGATCAACATGTTGTCGAAGCCCGACTTATCTGTTTTAAGTCTATATTTCGAAGTGTCCATTTCTGACAAAACGTACAGTTCTGAAGGATCTATATTGGCTCTAAAATATTGCGAATCGAGACGATTTTCACCTCTTTCATTGTTAAGATCCGCAAGGATCTCCCATTTGAATTCATGGTTGTTGTCGATAGTCCCAGGCCATATATTCACCGCAAGGTTTTGTAAGTATTCTTTTGTAAATCTCTTGGCTACCTCATACTGACGTGCGGGGAAGTCGTGGTCGGAGAAAGGTGCCATTGTAGCAAACTCAGTAGGTGTAGGGCCTACCAGATACGCCAAGTCTTGAGGGTACTGGTTGGCGGGCCATCTCTCCTTGTCGATGAGCTGGTTCATTTCAGACCAAGTATCGTAAGGTTCTTGATATGAGCCCAACAGGGCCAAGCCGTCTTTGGCATATTTCCATCCCATTTGTTGGATTGTACTCAACAGCCAAAGCTGAGCAGCAATGGTCGGTACAGGTTTTATGTTTGTGACCATCAACCTCCAGTCCTCTCTTTCAGGTCTTTTGAGAATATCCTCTGCTATGTAAGGTAAAGCACCAATCGAAATCCCTTGAATGACCACGTCAAAGTCTTGATGAAATGTCAATACCTGTTGTCCCACGGCTTGCCAATCAGAATAATAAGATTCCAAGTTTACCGGTCTATAATAAGGAGGCACACCATGTTTCAAGGCCTCTCCTTGTTCTAGGAATTCATACCTTGGATGTTCTGGCCAATAGGGCAGCATTTGCCCGTCTGTTGGGTAGATCATGGGTTCATAGCCACCAATCCCTGGTTTCAGAGTAGCTTGCACATCCATATGGATCTCATCAATAGAAGTGCCGTCTACACTGGGTACAATGCGAGTTACTTTTTTGAAAAACTCAAACTTCACACCTCTACTTTTAAGGACGTTATAAATAGGGCCAATGATAATGTCACCCATGCCCTCATTCATTCGATAGTAGATGTGACCTTTGTACAAGAGTGCCATTTTCATAAAACCCTCCATGGCGGTGCCTGCCTCAAAAGTATATTGGCCTTTACCTCCAAACACCAATCCGTATATAGCTTGAACGATGGCAGAGTTTACTGTCATTTCCATGGCTCCATTTTTTGTCAGCCATTCCCTCAGATCGAATGAATTAATTACGGAGAAGCCCTTAAAGATCACATCATCCACAATGAAGCCTTTAAGAGTGATTAGGAAGAAGTCAACTGTGATCCAAAGTCTTCGCAATGAAAAATCATTATCAATGAGCAACTTCAATATATCCCAGATGATTGTACGTGCAAAATCGAGCAATTCCAATAGTACATCCGATTGCTCTGACTGCTGTTTGATATCCTTTGTAATATCTCTAGCCATCTGGATAAAAAGATTGATTAAAGGCGAGTCCTCAGAATTGTTATTTGCTTTTTTCTGAAACAGAGCTGCCAAATCGGGTGCATTGTTCTCTTCTGCGAGCTGTGCCAATTTTTGCCAATTAGAACTTAATTTGTTTTGCAATTCTTCAGAAAGGGTCGGATGCGTCCTCTTGTATTGTTGTTCTTGAAAATCAAAGAGCTGATTTACGAAATCTAAAATATTGGTGATTCCTATAGCTAGTTCTGGGGCTTTATCACCTATTTTGAAATCATTTGGAGGGATAAAGTTCATCCACGTTTCCCATGTGTCCCTGATCTGTTCTTGCAATGCGATATGATCATAACCCGAAAAAGCAGTATCAAGAGTAGCTAGCGGATTGGCATATTCATTGAAACATTCCTTCATCATCGCAAAGGCGTTGTCATAAAAACCAAACCAAAGATGCAAGCCATGCTCTTCTATCCGCATAGCTACCTGATCATTGCGGGAACTTGCACATTTGCCCCCCAAGCGCCAACCCAGTTGATAAAGCGTAATCTCATACTTATCTGCCCAAGAAGGATCGTTTGTAAGATGAAAGACAGTACTTAGCGATGATAAGCCGCCTCCAAGCACGGCAATTCTAGTTTTTTGATTCATATTGATATAGTATAAAAAGTGAATTTCGATTTTAGAAAAATGAGGAATGCTCAGATCGTTTTCAATTCAAATAAAGAATCACAAAATCTCTTCGAATTAAGAGTATCTAATAAAAAAGCGTTTGCCAGGGGCATTCCCTGAAAGATTTGAAATAATGGGTAATGTGTAGTTTTCATACCAACTGAGTTGTAAAGGATTTCTTAAAGATATGAGAAATAATGGAAAAAATAAAGACCCTAAAATAGCTTTCTATGAGCTCCTGAAAGGCGTACAGAAGCTACCTATCAATCATTGGAGTCATGTGGCTCCAGAACTAGCGTCTTTGTTAAAGATGTTTTTATGTATTCATTGAGGCGCTTAGCACTTTATGTAATTATGCGGATTGTTTGAGCGTTTCAATAGACCCCCATATCTTTCATAACTCAATGAATTTCGCATAGGAAAGAGTCCAATTGTATTCAAATCTAAATGCGCCAAAGACAGATGTCGTAATATCGGGAATAGCAAATACCTCTTTGGGCATATACTTGCTTCTTATATTATCGATTTCCATATTCCCTGGTTGAATATCCACGTTTTCATATGCTACGGTGTACATGGATTCTACATAGCCATAGGGGCCAAACTCGACCGTCGGAAGCGCGAATATAGGACTTAGTGTATTGAAATTGGGGAAAGTATTGGCTTTGCCAGACGGACCCACTTGTTTAAAACCTTCATTTACAATCGGTAAGGAAAGAAGGCTTATGTCCATGGTATTGGAGGACCTTTTAATGTTGGTTAGATTCTTGTTAAACTCATAAAAAATCCGCCCCCCTATCACCGCAATAATACTGTTTAAGTAGAGTACAGGTAGAAATATGTACGGACCTTGAGTACCTATCTTTGGCTTTTGTTTGAACTGCACATAAGGAATGCTAAAGATGAATTCTTGGTAATGCAATTCAGGATCTAAGGCCTGTACCTGAACTTCTTTTTCAAGAAATAAATTAAAACGGAGATCTGTATCATTGGCCATTACAAATACGGGATGGATGCCTTCGGGTGTGTCAAACGGACTAGCGGCAAGTTCGAGTTCTTCTGGTAATAAACTTGTTAAGAACTCCGACGACATGGTAAATAATGCGAAATCGCAAAGGGCTGATCCCACTAAAGGATCCTCTCCAAATTTTTCTATGAATGGCAACGTATTCAAATCTTTTATATGCATATGCTCTATTGTTTTAAGAAATCAGAAATGACTATAAGTAGACAGATTTTTTAGCGTTTTACGGACCAAAGACTTTGATTCTTTCCTCATATAAGAAAATCTGAATTATGGATACTAACATGATCATTTGATCTCAAATATAGGAGTATTAATGCGGACAAGATACACGTAGAAACACCTGTTTTTAGAAACCAGTATTTCCCCTCTCAAAGCCTAAAGCAGCCTTACGTAACTTTGTACTATGTTAAAATCAAGGAGCATCCGAGGCTAACCTCTCAAATATGTCGACTAGGTTTTAAACAGTGGAGTACAGATACCACTGCGAAAAAACGGGGCGGAAACTGAAAAGCCAAATGAGTAAGTAAAACTATTAAATAAAATTTTATGTCAAATTCAAGTGTAAACAGCGATGTATCAGTATTGGTAGGAGGTTGGTCTCCCTATGAGTCACTCAGCCCTGAAGACAAATTGGTGTTTGATGAAGCAACACAAGGCCTTGTGGGAGTTACTTATACACCACAAACAGTTTCTGAGCAAGTAGTTGCGGGAATAAACTATCGTTTTAAATGTGTTGCAAGTATTCCTCCTGCTCAAGTAATTTGGGAAGCAATCGTTGAGATTTTCAAGCCGCTAAACGGCAAGCCTTATGTTGTAGGGATTATAAGACTTTAATCTTACCACAAAGATTGGAATTGAATGGAGTACATCATAACTGAACGGGAGAAGGGTTTCTCTCTTTCAGTTGTGCTCCAAAATTATTAGGAATTAGCTACCTGCATATTGCGAAAAGAGTCCTTGTCCATTCTAAGAAAGTGGAGCCGAAACACCACAGCAAAAACGGGGAGGAAACTGAAAAGCCAAATGAGTAGGAAAACGCATTAAACAACAGTACAATGTCAGGTTTAAAAACCTTCATTAACAAAACAAATCAGGATGTTAATATAACACTTCTTATTCGTCAATCTACCCATATCCAATTGCCCTCAACAGAGCAAAGTTTTTCCTTAAATGCGGGGGAAAGCAAAGTGGTGACTTTCGGCAATAACTCTGATATTTTTTTAAATGGCTTAGTGTTTCAATGGAAAAGTGAACAGACACAATCTATGAATACCAATAGGCAAGAGATTTTTGCGACAGGCATAGCCCCTACATTTGATTGGGTATTAAACACACACAGTAAAATTACCATTAACACTTTGGACGGACTCAATATTTCTGCCAGTAATTAAGGATCAATGCTTGGCAATGCTCATGAGATGTATGGAACGAGGCAAAATGGCTTAAATTAAACCCTCGACAATAATAGTGGAGCTTAACCACTCTCATGAACAGATAAAGCCATAGTAAACATACAACACGTTTTCACATATTGATGAGATCAACTTACGCCCCCTTATACTAGATATAAAGAGCCGCCTAATGGCGGCTCTTTCATTTGTGGTTATGAATATTTTGGGTATACTTGTAAATATTATAGAAAAGAATTCATCAAGACTGTTTTTATAGATTTCTCAAAAACCATATATTCGCATAAATTAGCATTTATTTACTTTAAAAAATAATATTAAAATAGACCATGAAAGAGCACCTTATCTACATTGCCAAGTTATCATCCATTGCTGTATTCAACTGGATCAAAATCAACCTATTGGGGCTTATCTCCACAATTATCACATTTGTAATCGGATTGTGTGTATTGCTCTATCAAGTTGATACAGGACACGCTGGACACGCAGGTATTTTGCCTGTGCTCTTGATCCTGTTTATGACTAGGCCTCTGGGATCTATATTGTTGGTATTGATTTTCTCATGCAACATACTCTATGTTACGCTGGGCAACAAATACGTCATCGGCAGAGTCATCAATAAAATCATCAACGACAAAGCCGAAAGCCACATTCTACCCCTTATAGACAATATCCTTTCAAAACTAAAGGTAAATCAGCCCGATTTGATCAAAAAAGGTGCAGATTACTCCATGGTCAAACTCAAACTCATAGATCAAGCCAAAAAAGAGTCGGAAAACAAATGGATCAGAAAAGCGATATGCTTTGGTATGGAAAAGATCAGGCTGGATGATGTGGATTTCAACCAAGAGAACTTGAGTTTTAATGAAATCATCAAACAGAAATTATTCGCAACGCTCCACAACATGTCAGCACCCAGTATGCAGCCCATTTGGCTTACGGTACTCTTTCAGTGGGTATCACTATTGATTATTATTTTTGTGCGCTATTGATATCAAATTAGACCTTTATCTCTCCAAGATACTGTTAAAGGGATCGATCATAGAGATGAGCTTCGATTTAATGAAGCTCCGCCCTCGTTTTGATCATGCCCAACTCCCCGCTTAACAAATCGGTCATGAGGTATTCTGCCCAGATCCCCGCATACCAGTTAAAAGGAGTATTGATGTAGAATTTACTTGTCAATGAGAGCCGTGTGGCCCCATCAGGTAACGAATCCAAATGGTAGGTATCTTGCAATACGTCTACATGCTTACCCCCTATCACGATATGTTCGTCCAATACCGTTGGAGGGATTTTAGTGGGATCGGTCTTGATAGCCAGTTCTAGGTATTTCTCCTTTTTAAGAGTTGTGATCGTTTCTTCAAAATAAAGCCCCTTTTCATAATATGCGATCCTCTTACCCCCAATAGCAAAAGTGTCTAATGTAGTTCTGATATGTGAAGGAAAACCCATGGCATTAGAAAAATAAGTTTTCTTCTCTTTGGGCTTAATGGTTTCTATACTTGCTATGGTTTGCCATACTTTTTCTGCATTGGCGGCTATCACTACTTCTTTGCGAAGCTCATAGTATTTGGTCTGTAGTCCACGCTCTCCCTCTAGGGCACCCAGCACCAAGGGGATAAACAATGCCGCAGAAACACCAAGAGTATTGTTTTGAGCATTGTCCCAAATATCCTCATCCTGCTCTTTTTTCTTTTTCCACTTAAAGGCGATCAAGCCTCCCAAGCCCGCCAACACTGCAAACAATGGGAAAATCATAATCCAACATATCGCCCCCTCCATGTTGAGCACCATGGTCAAGACCAAGATTGCTATACTGGTGAGCCATGGCCTGAAAAAAGCGGACAAACTGGTTAACCGTGAGCGATTAGGACTGAGGCGAATCGTGAGAAAACCCACAACCATAGGAACTAGCACAAGAAACGTGAAGCTCATAATGCCCATAACATCCCCAAAGAACCCAAACATTAATCTAATGGACAGTCCATAAATAGAAGCAATTGTGATAGCAAGTATTGATTTCATAAGAACAGTGATAAAACTAATCCCGATTGGGTGTAAACGTAACAAATATAATATCTTTTGGGCAATTATACCTTATGGGTAAGGTATCTCCTAGGCCTTTGCTGATCAGATAGAGGCAGTTGCCTAGCTGTGTTTTGAGCATATTCCATTTGTAAAAGAACCTTCCAGGAAACAAGCCTTTTATATTTTGCCAAAATACAAACTGGCAACCATGTAAGTGTCCTGCTAATGCGAGGTGGTAGTTATTCCCATACTCTGACATATCAATAGGTTTATGCAAACAAAGTATGGAAACATCTGCGAAACTGGTTTTGTGAAGAGGTTGATTGCCATCGATTCTCACCTTGAGTCCCTTTACTTCCAAAACAATAGATTGTTGCTCTAGCCAGACAATGTTGTTCTTTAAAAAGAGCGGGTGAAGCTTTTCAAGCCCAAACCATTGATCATGGTTTCCCGCGATAGCCAATACATGTTTGTGGGCAGAAAGTGTGTTCAGCAAGAGTTCGAAATGTACCATTCCTTTTTTAGTATCCACATAGTCCCCGCCCAAAAGAATAATATCTGGGTTAAGATTGTCAATTTCTACACATAGCATAGAGACAAGACTGGCGCCAAATCCATTCAAATGTAGATCAGAAAGATATAGTACCTTGAGGTCTTGGTGTATGGGAAGAGCATACCTTTCCTTCCGAATCTCAAAAGTGGCATTATAACCGAGTTCTAACTTCATCATCATACCAAATTACAACAGCAAGACAGCCCACATACCAATAGTAGAGGGGGGATTTAAATCGCAACAGGCCTATTGCCATATACAAACCTATAGGAACAACCACGCTCAAAGCTCTCAAATAGCCTATATGAAATATCATCTTAAAACTTGAGCGAAGCGGATCAGGCTTCTGCTCTATTAATAACGGAAACAGAAATAAAAACAGTATCTCGATTCCATAAAAAGCCAAAACGGATACCGGCAACCAAGCCCAATGGATCTTCATAATACCATACACAGAAATACCGAAGGCAAGTAAGGCGATCCCATACTTGAGTATACCGTACCATTCGTAACGAATGTGAGGATTAAAAATTCTTGGCTTTTCAGGCTCCAACTCATTCATGCGTTTGCACATCCAAGCAGCTCCCGCAGTAAACACAAAGATCGAAGACGGCGCTTGAGTAGCTGCAGAATACTTCTGTAAGTGTTCCTTACTCTTCCGTATAAGTTGCAGATAGTACATTAGCAATAAATAAAATGCATCCATGCCAGCCATGCAATGCCGTTGCCAAAGACCAACATCCGGTGATAGATGTTTTCGGTCTTGCCACAACGATGGATATGGAACACAAACTCATCGTAGCAAATGGCGACTACGGTATAAATCAAAATTACGAGTATGGGGATTAGATAGAGGAAGGGTTTAGGACTTAAAGTTGCAAAAGCCATTAACAAAAACATGGGCAAGCCTCCAAGCCCCAAAGCCATGGCTTCCGCATCTCTTTCCTTAGTTGAGATCCTAAGAAGTAAAGGATCTCTATGGTAACGCCAATCCAAAACACCCCCGGCAGTCGCTATGATGCCAAATAGGGCTATGATGATAAATTGCCATGGCAAATAGGGCAATGTTTCCAGAATTCTGAGTTTGGGATGTTCTCGAAACACCCACAACAAAAGTACAAAAAGCACGGCTGGGGAAAAAAGAAGTATCAAAGACAAATAAGGTCTTAGTAATTGGCTTTGGGGTATGTAAGTGCTCATCGTCGTATTATTCAAACAGGATCATTTGCAAAACAGAGTTCGTGGCTCCAATCGCCAAGAACTGCTATTGCAAGTTAATAATATCTGGAAATTTAGCCACGAAAAAGCTAAAGATTCGGTTTACAATCAAGCCGATTGGGCACAAAAAAGACCAA
>CAMFLX010000049.1 GCA_945957555.1 uncultured Cytophagales bacterium | reverse complement strand
ATTAGAAAGTAAGATTACTAAGTACATCAAGAACAGGCAGACAGTAAGAAGGTCTGTTGATTTTAGAAGTGTAAGGAACATCGGCATCATCATTAATATGGCTGATCTTAACAACGTTTCTGAAATAGACACTTTAAAGACACAACTCAACACTGAAAATGCGCAAGTGCAAATGATCGCCTATGTTACCGACGTGAAACGTATACCCGATTATTTCATTCTAAAAAATGTCCAGTATTTTACCAGTAAAGATATTGCCGCATCAGGAAGAATCCTAACCAAAAAACTACAAGACTTTGTCGATCAAGAATTTGATGTGCTTTACGTCGTTAACTCTAAGAAAAACAATTATATAGACCTTGTTACATCCGTGTCAAGAGCAGGCTTTAGAATGGGCCCTCACCAAAAAGACAGAAAAGATATGTACGAATTGAGCATCGAATTAGAAGAATATTCAACAGATTTACTAATTTCGCAGTTACGTACGTATTCTAAAATAATTTCGTAAATGTTGGCTGATATTAGAGGCACAGGGGTAGCTCTTGTAACTCCTTTCAAAGGGGATGGTAGCGTTGATTTCAATTCACTAAAAAATCTTATAAAACACGTAAGCGACAATGGTTGCGAGTATTTGGTGGTTTTAGGAACTACTGGTGAAACTGCTACACTCTCTAAAAATGAAAAGAAAGAGATACTTGAGTTTGTGAAAGCTAACAACTCTAAAAATCTTCCTATCGTTTATGGGATTGGCGGCAATAATACTGCAGAAACCATTGAGGAATTAAAAGCCACAAATCTTGATGGGATCAAAGCGATTCTATCTGTAAGTCCTTATTATAACAAACCTTCACAAGAAGGTCTATTTAGGCACTATACTGCTTTAGCTGATGCCTCCCCGATTCCTGTCATTTTATATAACGTACCTAGTCGTACAGGTATGAACATGCAGGCAAAAACTGTTATCAGACTTTCTGCTCATAATAATATAGTTGGTGTAAAAGAAGCTTCTGGCGATTTAGTACAGTGTATGGAGATACAGGCAGGTACACCAGAGGATTTCATGCTCATAGCTGGTGATGACTTACTCGCAGTACCGATGATCTCTATAGGCGGTATTGGTTCTATTGCAGTGCTTGCCAATCTATACCCTTCGAAGTTTTCTGAAATGATCAGACTTGCTCTCAAAGGAAATTTCAAATCTTCCACTGATCTACTATTACAATTTACGGGTATTAATCCTTTACTTTATGCTGAGGGAAACCCCGTTGGTGCTAAAGCTGCACTCGCGATCTTGGGACTCACAGAAAACAACGTTAGATTACCTTTAGCGCCTTCTTCTGCTGAACTTTATGAAGCTATAAAAACGGAAGTAAGTAAAATCAAAGCCTGATTGTCTTTACTCATTAGTCTTCTGCTAGATCCGTTAATCGAGGCTAGTTTTCTATGCCTCTTTTTTGTATTTTTTTAGCTTTGAACATTCTTGTTATATAATGGTGAGATTTCATGGCAGAAAATTTTCTCCTGTTATAAAACTCCATACTCTGGATCCAATACACCTTGTATCCCAAAACACAAGAAGCCTTCTATAAAAACTATTTCAAATTGATAGCTACGTACTTAACGTATGTTTTCCTTTCTAAATAATAAATAAACATAACAATATACCCTTGTTAATGTTATTATATCAATTATCAGTTCATTTATATAATTTAAATCTCAAAAAAATGAAAAAATTAATCACATTCTCGATCACTATGTTTATAGCCTTGGCTATAAGCTCTTGCAAAAAGTATGAAGACGGCCCCATGCTCAGCTTAAGAAGTAGAACAGCAAGACTTGCAAATGCATGGAAAGTAGAAACTGTTTTAAAGAACGGCACCGATGTAACTTCCTCTTATGACAACTATGAGGAGACTTATGAAAAGGGAGGTAAGTACTCTTTCCAATACAATTATGGAAGTGTCAGTTTCAGTGGAAGTGGCAAGTGGGAGTTTCAAAACAAAGATGAGGAAATCAGACGCTCTGATGTGGATGCGCAGAAAGATCGGATTCTGTACATCTTAAAGCTCAAAGAAGAGCATTTTTGGTATTACTACTACGATGGGACAGACAAATACGAAGTTCGATTGATTTCCAAATAATATGAGCCACCTTCGGGTGGCTTTTTTTATGGTATCATTTTGCCGTTTTTATAATAGAAAATAAATAGCAGATATTACAAGTCTCCCAAAGATATTCTATATTTGTTGGTCAAAAATGAAAAATATTCACCCTGTCATCAAATTATTTATTGCCATCATACTTCTTTATGTTGGTTGGCAAGTGCTTTATCAGTTTGTACTTACCCCTGGAGGTCCATTTGATTTTTGGCTCACCAAATTAGTTACTAAGCACAGTGTTTGGATCCTTAACTTAACTGATCATGATTACACTCTTTATGTAAACCCGTATGGGAAATGTTCGATTTTGCGTGACCATGTTCGAATTATTTCTGTAAACCATGCCTGCAATGGTCAAGTGCTGTATCCCGTATTTATGAGTTTTGTAATCGTAACCAGAGGTCCTTGGCTCAACAAAGTAGCCATGATCCTTCTCGGCTCCATTATAATTTATCTTACGAATTTGCTTAGGGTAATAAGTCTCGTATTTGTACGACTCCATTATCCGAAATATCTAGATTTTAATCATAAATATACATTTGTGCTTGTAGTATATGTGGTCATTTTTACATTATGGGTATATTGGATCAACAAGTTTTCAAAATATCAATTCTACAGAAATGCCAACACTCAGTAATTGGAAGAAAATCCTTTTAATCTGTTTATTGGTATTCAATATACTCAATGGCTTTCTGAGATATCATTACATCATCAACTTTTACGATTTTAACGACCTTATCATTCGTCGAAATCAATTACTTTTTACGTACCCTAATTCATTTTCAGGATTGATTACATCCATCATTCACGACCCTAGGTGGTTCTCTAATATTTATTTTATGGCTGTAGCTATTCTGAGCACCCTATTAAGTGTTTATTTGATCTTTGGAAAGAAGATGGCCCGAATCGCTCTGATATGTTATCTTTCCCTTGTTGTGATCTGTTTGCTGCTAGTTGGCCTGACATTGGTAACTGGCAACTACAAAGTGGGCTTTGGAATCGCTCAAGAGATTAAAAATATGGCTCAAAGCCCTTTAATTTCCTTTTTGATTCTAAGCTTATTTTATTTTTCTAGCAAGGATTTCAAATCAGCCTCGGAATAGTTAATCGATTTAAGGGTCTTGTTATCGGCAGACCTAAATACTAAATAGTGCTCACCACTCTTGGTATAATAGCATGGTGTGTTTTTAGCTTCATAATGCGCCACCGTATCTTGCGCTTCTTTTTCATCTTTGCAGGTCTTGCTCATGTTGGATCTCTGTACTTCGTCGAAAAGTGCTCTGAATTTTTCTCCCAAACCAAACTCCAATACGGCCCCGCTCAAAACATATTGCAAATCGCAGAGTGCATCTGCTACAGCTACAATATCTTTGTCAGCAATGGCTTCTTCAAGCTCTTTGAGTTCTTCTGCGAGTAAAGCAACCCTAAGTGCAGACCTCTTCTCATCTGGGATGGTTGGGGAATCCAAAATAGGATGTTTGAAAGTTCTGTGGAATTCTGCAACTTGGTTTAAAGAATCTAATGCTTGCATGAGTTTTGTTTTTCGCAATATAATTTCTGAAATCTAAAAATAAAAGCCTTCAGAGGGAATCGACACTTACAACTAGCTTTTTTTCATCAAAATTCAATGCTGTGAAAATTCCAATAGCCCCACTTACATTACTCACCAAGAAAGTGGGGCGACCGAAAGGGTTTCCATTGGCGTTTTGGGCTTCGTCCATGCTCGCTAAAAAATCATAATGTTCCTTGGTGATATTATATACTCTGGCAAGCAATGACTCTCCTTCATTATATTTATAGGAGGTATAAATAGCGACTTTATTATCAGTGATCAGTTTGTCATCAAACAAAGCACTATTTCTTGGTCTAGCTTCAAAATCATATTTTTTGAGACTATCTATAATCATGAAGTAATAATAATTATTCTCACCTTTACTCACATCATCAATAGATAAGTTCAAGGAAATATCCGTTCCATTGATAGTGCTCATTCCAATTTTATTAATCTTAGGAAGCTTTAGAAATTTTGTCTGTGCCCTTAGTACATCATTAGTATTTCGCATTTTAATCTCCAAGAAATATGGATTTACGGTATCATACTCAACTATAGAATTTGAAACATAATTATATGCCTTGTAATAATTAGTGTCTATTATTGGTAAATCATTAAACAGTATGGTATCGTTTTTATGAAAAACCCTTACATCAGCCAAAACCAAAGGGTTCAGAGGTATACTATTTTCGATACCAGTACTTTGACTCAGCAGTAAGCGAAACGGTTCATTTGGTGTCAGGTAACATTCTACTATGTATTGTGGCTTATAAGGGGGGAGTTTTAGATCAATTTCTTTTTTTGAATTACAAGACACTATAAATATAATCAACGCAAGAATTGTTATGTAGAAGTATTGCTGTTTCATCAGAATTTAAAGTTATACGTTATGGATGGAATCAAAGAAAATAAGGATACACTTACTGCCTTAAGTTTTTGAAGTGCCGCCACAGGAAGCTCACTCTTTTCTGTTTCAAATGTGATGAAATATGTGTTGCGTCTGCCATAAGCATTATAAAGACTAAAAGTAAGGTCCGACTCCCCCCATTTTCTATAAAAACGATATATGAGTCCCAAATCCAAACGATGGTAATTTGGAATCCTATAATTGTTCACAGACACATAATCTGGTGCATAACTGATGCCATCATAAGGCATTCCCTGAAAAATAAATTTACCCATAGGAATAGTAGTAATTGCACCAGAACTAAATACCCATGAACTTGAAAATGATAATCTTTTTGTGATTTTGTAACTGGTAACAAAAGAAAAATCATGGCGACGGTCATTTCTAGCAAAAAATACATGGCCACCATTGATGCCATCAAATTGACGCTTCGACCAAGCTAAAGTATAACCTATCCAACCAGTGAATTTACCCTTTTTTTTCTCTAAGTAAAACTCAGCGCCATAAGCCCAGCCTCTCCCAATAATCATATCTTTTTCTATATCCTTGTTGAAGTACAGATCAGCATTGTTCCTGAAATCAACTTGCCTGTTCAACTTCTTATAAAAAGCCTCTATACTGAAGAAAAACTTCTTGTTCAACTCCTTACTAAGACCCGCCGCCACCTGATTTGAATACTGAGGACGGATCTTTTGTGTACTAGGATACCAATAGTCAATGGGCAGTGTAGATCCCGAATTGGCAACTAAATGTATGTTTTGGTATACTTTAGCATACGATGCTTTCAGGGTAGCTTTTTCACTGACTCTAAAAGCTACCGTAAACCTTGGTTCCAAACCAAGAAAATTAAGATTTGTATTGTTTACATAATTCAACCTCAAACCCGATTCAAACTTCAATCTTGCACTGGGTTTATAGGACCAATTACCATAAAGAGCTGCATCTGAAAAGGTAGCAGGAATACTGAGATTCACTTTTACTGAATCTGATCCCCCATGTAATCTGCCCAGTTCCATGATGTATTTCTTTGCTGCTATTCCAAAATTAAAAGTGTTTTTTTCGTTATGTTCATAGTCAAAATGTGACTTAAGACCCATTTCCTGAATCTTTGCCCCTACCTCAAACGAAAAGGCAGTAAACTTGCTACCCGCAGTATAATTATAGTCAGAGTATACAAGACTATTACTCATCAGTAATTTTGAGTTGAATATGTGGTTCCACTTAAGCGTATTGGCGGAATTACCCCAGTTCAAAAAAAACTTGAAATTGTTCCTTTGCAAAGCCAATTTATCCCTACTGACGAATCCATTTACAAAGATTTTGTCTTTCTTTCCAATATCATGTTCAAGTTTAGCATTGAAATCTTGAAAATGATAATTAGGAATGTATTGCCAATCAGGTGTTTTTTCATTTGCCTTGTTAAGGGCATTGGTGAATAAGTCAAAATACGTTCTTCGCGCTGCCACAAATATGGCCGTTTTGCCTTTTATAATAGGGATATCCAGATTTAGTCTTGACGAAATCAAACCAATACCACCACTGCCCGTTAGGGAGTCTTTACAAGGACTTTTGGTAGTTACATCTATCACAGAAGAAAGCCTGCCACCATAGTAAGAAGGAAAATCGCCCTTGTATACTTTGACCTTATTGACAATATCAGAGTTGAATACACTAAAAAAGCCAAACAAATGTGTGGGGTTATAAACAATACTCTCATCTAAAAGCACTAAGTTCTGATCAGGTCCACCACCCCGTACCACTATGGCATTCGCACCTTCACCATTAATTTGTATACCAGGTTTCAGCTGTATTACCTTTAAGACATCTGGTTCACCAAAAATTGCGGGGATTTCCTTGATCTGTTCTCGGGTATATTCGTTCACAGACATTTGAGTGCTTTCGAGTCTGTCATCTTTTTCTCCTACCATCACAACTTCGGCTAACTCAGTAAACTCTTCTTCAATAGGTATATCAATAGTTTGTGAACTATCTACAAATATGCGAAAGGATTTATATTCGGAATTTATAGTTTTTATGGTGTCAGGCTTTTCTAAGGTTATCGAGAAAGAACCATCTTCTCCTGTTTCTACAGCTACATTGTTTTGCTTACTATAAATGACCACACCAACTACTGGCTCTGCTGTCTTCTGATCTATAATTTTACCTGTGACAACAATCTGAGCGTTAAGGCTACAGAAAACTAAAAGAATGCTATGGAATATAAGATTTCTCAATAAATTGATATAAATTATGTATTATATACTATAAGTAGAATGAATCATGTTTTGTTAACGTAATCAATCATGTTTTTATTCTTTATATATCAAGTTTTTTTGTTTTTTTGTAAATATAACATTGTATATCTTAAATGTCAGAGAATATTAATCCAGAAAAGGAGAGAACTGCTATTGCGAAACACAATAGGGGTTGGAAGATGTGGGGGCCCTATATGAGCGAAAGACAATGGGGCACGGTAAGGGAGGATTATAGTTCAGACGGTTCCGCCTGGGAATATTTTCCGCATGATGATGCCCGAAGCAGGGCATATCGCTGGGGCGAGGACGGAATAATGGGTTGGTGCGATGTAAAGCAGAACCTTTGCTTTGCCATGGCCATGTGGAATGAAAAAGACAGCATCATAAAAGAGCGCCTGTTTGGTCTTACTGGAAACCAAGGCAATCATGGCGAAGATGTAAAAGAATACTATTATTATCTGGACAGCACTCCAACACATTCTTATGTGAAGATGTTGTATAAATATCCGCAAGCAGAGTTTCCGTATTCAAAAATTTTAACTGAAAACAAGGGTAGAAATAAGGATCTACCTGAATATAACCTCATAGATACGGGAATATTCGACGAAAACAGATATTTTGATGTTTATGCCGAATATGCTAAAGAATCGGAAGAAGACATCCTTATTAAAATAACAGCTTATAATAGGGGACCAGAAAAGGCAACCATTCACTTGGTTCCTCAACTTTGGTTTAGGAACACTTGGGCATGGTATAGGGACCCTTACCGACCCAACATCTCTTATCAAAAGGAAAAGTCAAGATACTACATAGAGAACCAATTCATTGGTGATTACTATTTCTATTTTGAAGGAGCACCAGAACCTATGTTTTGTGAAAATGATACCAACCACCATAAGGTATATGGCCACAAAGCTGTTCCTGGATTTTGGAAAGATGGTGTGAACGACTATGTGGTTAAGGGGAACCCCAAAACTATAAATCCTGAGCGAAAAGGTACCAAATCTGCTCTCAGATATAAGTACATGATCCCTGCAGGAGGTAGTGTTTCAGTGAGACTGAGACTTTCTAAAACTGAAATGGAAAACGCCTTCACTAACTACGATGAACTTTTTGATCGTAGAAAAAATGAATGTGATCTCTACTATGAGGAGTTTCAGAAACGTGTAAGCAATAAAGAAGAGCGAATGATCCAACGTCAGGCTATGGCTGGAATGTTCATCACTAAGCAATTCTATTATTTTGATGTAGCCCAATGGCTTAAAGGCGACATGGGACATCCACCCGCAGAACGTTTGCATGGAAGAAATAAAGAATGGTGGCATCTTAACAATCAGGACATTATCTCAATGCCTGATAAGTGGGAATACCCATGGTATGCCGCATGGGATTTGGCATTTCATACTGTTCCACTTGCTTTGCAAGATCCTGATTTTGCAAAAAGACAGCTTATCCTTCTACTTCGAGAATGGTATATGCATCCAAACGGCCAAATTCCAGCTTATGAATGGAGCTTCAGCGATGTAAATCCTCCTGTGCATGCTTGGGCCTGCTGGAAAGTGTTTGAAATAGAAAGAGATAATTTTGGTATTGCAGATACTGTTTTTCTAGAAAGAGTCTTTCACAAGTTATGTCTTAACTTTACGTGGTGGGTAAACCGTAAAGACAGCGAAGGAAATAACATCTTTCAAGGCGGCTTCCTTGGCCTAGATAATATTGGCGTATTTGATCGGAGTAGACCTTCGCCTATGGGTGGAAGACTAGAGCAAGCTGATGCTACTAGTTGGATGGCGATGTATTCCTTGAACATGTTACGAATAGCTCTAGAGCTGAGTAAAATAAACATGTCTTATGAAGACATGGCCTCAAAGTTCTTGGAGCACTTCCTTTACATAGCTGGTGCCATCGCTAATCTTAGAGGCAATAAACTAGATCTTTGGGATGATGAGGATGAATTCTTCTATGATGTACTCAACAAAGACGATGGAGAATGTGTACACATGAAAATCAGATCTATGGTTGGTTTGATCCCATTGTTTGCAGTAGAAACTTTAGAAGCAGACTTTATTGACGAATTCCCACATTTCAAAAGACGCCTAGAATGGTTCCTGGACTACAGACCAGAACTTGCTGCACTAGTATCGACCAGACCCGATGGCGATGGAAGGGTAAGAAGGCGATTCTCTTTATTAAGGGAAGGCCGCTTGAAAAAGATTTTAAAAAGAATGCTTGATCCAGAAGAGTTTTTATCTGACCATGGAATTAGGGCACTTTCTAAATACCACAAAGATCATCCATATAAATTTGACACTGGCACAGAAATACTAACAGTAAACTATGTGCCTGGCGAAAGTAATACTTATATGTTTGGTGGCAACTCCAACTGGAGAGGGCCTGTTTGGTTTCCTGTAAATTATCTTATTATAGAATCACTTCGTAAATTTTACTACTACTATAAAGACGAAGTAAAAGTAGAATACCCAACTGGGTCAGGAGAAATGAAAAACTTGAAGGAGATTGCAGATGATATCAGTATGAGGCTTACCAAGCTCTTTATGCAAGATCCTAATGGTACAGGTAGACCTATTTTTGGAGACCATCCAAAACTCCAATCAGATCCGTTATTCTCTGAGAATATTCTCTTCTATGAGTATTTCCATGGTGACACGGGTTTAGGGATTGGCGCCAACCATCAAACAGGTTGGACAGGACTGGTGGCCGATTTGATCCACTACAGATATAATGATGCACATAATATTCAAAAGTAAAAGATAGACCCCAACCTTTATTGGTTGGGGTTTTATTATAAATCAATGATACACTTTTCCAATCAAAATGACCGAACTTGACCTTCGAATACCACAATTTTTCTAATTACAAGCTATTCTCAATATTTCTCGATAATTTTGCAGTCAGACCATTTGCAACATATCATTTAGGTCATTTTTAATAAATACTATTTTATGAACGTAATTTCAGCTGAAAACCTCAGTAAAACATACAGTGAAAGATGGCTTTTCAAAGAAATCTCCTTCGGTCTGAATCAAGGAGATAAAGTGGCACTAGTGGGTGCTAACGGTGCAGGCAAATCTACATTGCTGAAGATCATTGCAGGTTTGGTCGCAACTGACAGCGGTCAAGTGAAAATCAATAAAGACATTAAATATGCATACTTACCTCAAGAACCCAATTTTGAAGGTGATGTTACCATAGAACAGGTGATTCTTCAAGAAGACAACGTGGTAGCAGAAACCGTAAAGGCATACGAAAGAGCCATCCTAGATCCAAACATCGATGCTGATGTTATGCAAGATCTGCTGAACAAAATGGATCAATACGATGCTTGGGAATATGAAACCAATGTATCTCAAATTTTGGGGAAATTAGGACTTAATGACTTGACCGTCAAATGTGCTTCGCTTTCCGGTGGTCAAAAAAAGCGTGTGGCCTTAGCAAAACTATTACTATCAAGTCCTGATTTGATTATTTTGGATGAGCCAACCAACCATTTGGATCTTGATGCGATTGAATGGCTGGAAAATAGGCTCAATGCACATAATGTTACATTGATCATGATTACCCACGATAGGTATTTCTTGGATAATGTTGCCAATGAAATATTCGAACTTAACGCAGGAAAGCTCTACAGACACAAAGGGAAATACGCTTACTTTCTTGAAAAGAAGGCAGAACGCGAATTGATGACTCAAGCCACCATAGACAAAGCCAAAAACCTATTGGTGAAAGAATTGGAATGGATGCGCCGCATGCCTAAAGCAAGAGGTACCAAAGCCAAATATAGGATTGACGCCTTTCATGACCTTAAAGACGTAGCTACCCAAGACAACTCAACTGATGAAGTCGAAATCAATATTAGTGCGAGTCGTTTGGGTAACAAAATCATAGAACTTAAAAAAATTAATAAATCATATAATGATCAACCCTTTATCAAAGACTTCACCTATACTTTCAAGAAGTTTGAAAGATTGGGTATCGTGGGTAAAAATGGGGTCGGAAAATCTACCTTTTTGAACATACTTACAGGAAAGATCAAGCCTGATGATGGTGAAATAGACATCGGCACTACACTCAATATTGGATATTATACTCAGCATAGTGAAGCCCTAAATTTAGACAATCGTATCATAGACGAGGTTCGCGAAATTGCGGAATATGTAACATTGGGTAATGGGGACACAGTTTCAGTGTCAAAACTTTTGGAAATGTTTCTATTTCCTCCTGCAATGCAATACACCCCCATCAACAAACTTAGTGGTGGAGAAAAACGCCGATTGCTTTTGCTAAAAGTATTGGTAAAGAGTCCAAACTTCTTGATTCTCGACGAACCAACCAATGACTTAGACATAGATACCCTAAATGTACTCGAACAGTTTCTGGAAACTTTTTCAGGTTGTCTGATCCTCGTGTCGCATGATAGGTACTTCATGGATAAGTTGGTTGACCAACTTTTTATATTTGAAGGTGATGGTTTCATAAGACCATACAATGGCAACTATAGTGACTACAGAAATGAGATTGCAGAAAGGGAAAAACTTGCTGAAAGTCAAAAGAAGGCTCCTAAGGTAGAAGCAGCTATAGCAACGCCAACACCAGAAAAGAAAAAACTTTCTTTTAAAGAACAAAAGGAGCTTGACGATCTGGAGGTAACGCTAGCTAAACTCGAAGCTGAAAAAAAAGATTTTGAAAACAAGCTGAACAGCCCCTCTGCTAAACCACAGGAATTAGTAGACTGGGCCAAACAAATTGCTAAAATCACTGAAAATATCGATGAAAAGACACTGAGGTGGCTTGAATTGAGCGAATAAATTCCAGCTTTGTAATATGGAACAAAGTAATGACTTTTACATGCATCCTTCATCATATATCGACGAAGGCTGTAGTATTGGTAAAGGTACCAAAATATGGCACTTTTGTCATGTCATGCCCAATTGTATTATAGGAGACAATTGTAACATTGGCCAAAATGTAGTCATATCTCCAGAGGTAATTTTAGGGAATAATGTAAAAGTCCAAAACAATGTATCCATCTATACGGGTGTAATTTGTGAGGACGATGTTTTTCTTGGGCCATCGATGGTGTTCACCAATATAATTAACCCACGCAGTGCCATCAACAGAAAAACTCAGTATACCAAAACCATTGTAAAAAAAGGAGCTACCATAGGTGCCAATGCAACCATAGTTTGTGGGCATAATATTGGCGCATATGCATTTATCGGAGCAGGTTCAGTAGTTACCAAAGATGTTCCAGACTATGCTTTAGTACTTGGCAATCCTGCAAAGCAAACGGGTTGGATGAGTGAATATGGACATAAATTGGTTTTCAACAAAGAGGGCAAAGCAAAATGCCCCGAATCTGGAGAAGAATATCTACTAGAATACGGAAAAGTGAGCAAAATTATTGGTTAATTAATTTTAAATCCCTAAAATCGTGTCTTATTTACATTAAGATTTGAATTAACCCTCTATCAATTTCAGGATAAAGAATGAGTATTTACAATAGATTAATAGAAAAAGAAACCAAACTAGCTGTCATTGGTCTTGGTTATGTGGGTCTCCCCATAGCGCTAGAGTTTGCAAAAAAAATAAAGGTTGTTGGCTTTGATATCAACCAAGCACGAGTTGAACTCATGCAAAAGCATATAGATCCAAGCGGAGAGCTTGTGTCCGACGATTTTAAAGGTACAGACATACACTTCACTTCGAAACTTGAAGATTTAAAGGACGTGACTTTCTTCATAGTTGCAGTACCGACCCCTATTGATGCCCACAATTTACCAGATTTAAAACCTCTTTTGGGAGCATCCAATACTGTGGGTAAGGTGTTAAAGAAAGGTGACTATGTAGTCTTTGAAAGTACCGTTTATCCTGGTTGTACTGAGGAGGATTGTATTCCAATTCTAGAGCAGCTATCAGGTCTTAAGTTTAAAGATGACTTTAAAGTAGGTTATTCTCCAGAGCGTATCAACCCAGGCGATAAAGAACACACCCTTAGAAAAATCACTAAAGTGGTTTCTGGTTGTGGCGAAGAATCACTCGACAATATTGCCAATGTTTATAATATAGTAGTAGATGCTGGTGTACATAAAGCATCTAGTATAAAAGTAGCAGAAGCAGCTAAAATCATAGAGAACACTCAGCGTGATGTGAACATTGCATTAATGAATGAGATTTCCATGATTTGTGATAAACTCAAAATCAATACCTATGAAGTATTGGAAGCTGCTGGTACGAAATGGAACTTCTTGAAGTTCACTCCAGGACTTGTTGGTGGACACTGCATAGGCGTAGATCCATATTATTTGACATACAAATCAAAGAATCTTGGTCATGTGGCTAAGATTATTTTGAGTGGTAGGGAGATCAATGATGAGATGGGTGCTCATATTGCTAAAAAAACAGTACAGCTCATCGCAAAAGTGGGAAAAGAAATCTCCAAATCACGAGTTTTGGTAATGGGTGCAACCTTTAAAGAAAACGTAGAAGACATACGCAACTCTAAGGTGGTAGATGTCATCAAAGAACTTCAGGCTTTTAGTATTCATGTAGACGTGGTGGATCCCAAAGCATCTTCGGCAGAATACGAGCATGAGTATGGACTCAGCATTGCTAAAGAACCTACAGGCAAGTACGATGCTGTAGTGGTTGCTGTAAGTCATAAAGAGTACGTATCACTTACAGATGAATACTTTAAATCTATAAGTTCTGACAACGGGATCTTTGTAGACATCAAAGGAATCTATAGGAACAAGATCAAAAGCTTGAAATACTGGAGTTTGTAATAAGTGAGGTCTTTTGACCTTTATTCATATTAGAATACAAATAAGGCATCACTTCAGTGATGCCTTATTTGTTGAACACTCAAAAACACAAGGGTATGAAAACGTTCTACACGGTTATTTTACTTACTATTTCCAATACTTTCATGACATTGGCTTGGTACGGACATTTGTTCTGGAAAGGTAAACTTGGCTTTTTTGAGAAAATGGGGCTCTTTGGGGTAATTCTTTTAAGTTGGGCTATTGCACTCTTCG
This sequence comes from uncultured Cytophagales bacterium, assembly GCA_945957555.1. GTDB lineage: Bacteria > Bacteroidota > Bacteroidia > Cytophagales > UBA9547 > CAMFLX01. The sequence continues at coordinate 13,290 of CAMFLX010000049.1, read as the reverse complement.
AATACATATTTCAAGTACCTGCCAATAAAATTGGCCATAAAGAAAATGATGGGCCCTTTACCATGTTTGAGCTCAAAACCCTCCAAGAGTTTATTTCCATTTCAGTATTTATGTTCTTCCTCATCTTTGTTTTCAAAGAAGAAAAGCCTTCTTGGAATCATTATTTGGGCATTTTATTAATGATTGCTGGGGTGTTTTTTGTATTTAAAAAATTCTGATACCCGAACCTCTATTTCATATTAAGTCTAAAGCCCACATTATGAATGTTTTCCAATACGATTTCTGCGCTAGGTTTTAGATATTTGCGTAAACGTGAAATAAATACATCCATACTTCTACCCATAAAATAATCGTCGTCGCCCCAAATACTTTTTAAGATTTCCTCCCTTTTGATGATTTTATTGGGGTTCTCGCAAAACAGCCTTAAAAGTTCCGCCTCTTTGGCGGTCAATGAAATGGTTACTTGGTCTCCACTGATCACTTGTTCTGAAAAATTGAATGTCAATACACCCAACGAAAAGATTTTATTTGCTATAATAGTGGTCTTATGACTCCTTCGTAAGAAAATCTCAATTTTCAGCACCAATTCTTCTATGCTAAAGGGTTTGGTCAGGTAATCATCGGCACCAAGCTTGAGCCCAGCGATCTTATCTTCCATAAGTGACTTAGCAGTAAGAAAAATAATGGGTATTTCCTGATTACGCTTTCGTAGGTTCTTTGCAAGCTCGAAGCCGTCCATTTTAGGCAACATCACATCAAAAATACAAAGATCAAACGCTCGTTTCTCGATCATCTCCAGTGCCTCAAGTCCGTCTTTACAATGTACCACTTCATATCCGTTAAACTCCAAGTTGTCAGTAGTCACAAACCCCAAGTTTTCGTCATCTTCCACATACAGTAGGGTTGCTTTTTTTGATTCCATCATTATTAATTGGGTATAATAATTTTAAACGTGCTTCCTTTGCCGAGTTCACTTTCAAGGCTTATTTTCCACTTATGGGCATCCAATATGGATTTTACATAACTCAAACCTATACCGAAACCTTTTACATTGTGCAAGTTACCTGTAGGTACTCTAAAGAAGTTCAAAAATACTTTTTTATGATATTCTTTATTGATGCCTATTCCATTATCTTTGATGGATATTTGAAGTGATTGAGCCATATTTTCAGTGATGATTTCTATATGAGGGTTCACTGGAGAATATTTGAGGGCATTATCAATTAAATTGTAGAGTAGGTTCGTAAAATGAAGCCGATCAGTATCAATCATGGTTCGATCAGCTTTTAGGGATAAGACCAAAATGGCCCCCTTTTCCTTCATACTAGTTTCAAAGTCATTTGCGATTTCGTGGATTAGTACATGGGCATCAAGACACTCCTTTTGAAGCTGAAAATCGTTCTGAGAAACTTTATTAATGTTCAGGATATTCTCCACATGTTGATTGAGCCTATTGGCTTCTTTGGTAATGATTCCTACATAATTGAGTAGTTTGCTCATGTTACTGTTGACATCGCTTCTGCTCAGAGCTGATGCCGAGATGGAGATCGTTGAGATAGGTGTTTTGAACTCATGGGTAAGATTGTTGATAAAGTCCTTTTGTACCTCACTATATCTTTTCTGCTCTAAAACCACAAACAGCGCATATACAAAAAAGGCAATCACAAGGAACAGAAATAAGGAGGTCACGATCCAGATGTCCATATTTTGTACCAAGTACTTCGTTCTTTGTGGGAAATTAACTCCGAAGTAATAGGTATATTGGTTATAGGTAGGCAGTTGACTCGTTGGCTTAGCATTTGTTCCCGATTCCAATACCTTTATATAGTTTCCATAGACCATTTTATTTTGGTCGCAATCGTATATGGCGTACTCAAAATCTGTATTGATATTCAACGCGGAAAACTCAGATTTCAAATAGTACTCGAGTAGATTTGCATTAATCCCACTATTGATATTCACTACATAGTAATTAGAAGATACTTGATTTACAGGATTAGTAAGCTGTTTAGGTACGTAGTTTCTTGCTGCCAACTTTTCAGAAACGTTTTTAAGAGCGATGAATACCGATTGCTGAAACTGCTTATCTTCTAGATTAAAAGCCTTACCTACCCAGTACATTTGAATAAGGATGATCCCCAAGCTCGCAATAGCTCCTAGAAGTACTAATATTTTGATCGAATTCCGTTTCATCGCTGGTCTATGTGTTCAAATATAAAGACTTTCAAGCTGTTTATAAATACATTAACATTTCGTTAACAAGCTTTAACAAGTCATTAACAAAGCTACTCACACGGGGAGACTACCTTTGTTCCATCAACAATTTAAACATTTAAGAAAATGAAAAAGAAGATTATTTTAGGCATTGCTCTAGCACTTGCATTTGTTACCGAATCAGTAGCTCAGAATACCCAACAGACAAACATGGAAGCCTTTGTAAGCAACAACAAGTTGAAATGGAACGAAACACAACACCAATTTGGAGAAATCAAGAAAGGTGTACCAGTTACGATAACCTTTGAGTTTACCAATACGGGCAATACCGATGCAGTCCTCACCAACGTTCAAGGCTCATGTGGCTGTACCACTACAGACTACACACATGAGGCCATAAAACCAGGTCAAAAAGGTAAGATCACTGCAACTTATAACGCCGCAAATGCGGGTAGTTTTTCTAAAACCATTACTGTGACTACACAGGACACCAGTAGCCCAATCATCCTGACATTAGTAGGAGTTGTAAAAGAATAAAATGCTTGATCCATTTTAACACACCAAAAAGGCTCTGGCGAAACCAGAGCCCTTTATTTCAATATTGAGAATGCTTTATTGGACTTATACTAATCTACTGGTTTGAATGATTCCAGAATTTTGTTTATCAAACTTGCGTTCTTTTTAATCACGCTAGGCTTTGCCCAGAAGTACAGAACGTAGTATTGATTTTTGAATTCCGTTGTGAGCTTCCAGACCTCATTGTCTACATACTCACCAGCAGTCTCTTTGGTCCATTTGGAAGAAATCTTTTGGAAAGATAAGTTCTTGGTTTTTACTTCACTTTTAGTCCCCGAAGTATCGAAAACCATCTCCCAAACTTTTAATCGCTTACTGGCATTTAATGAATCTTTGATCTTGGTAGGGTACACTACCATATAAATTTCATCTGCTTCAAATCTGTTCCCAATATTTATGCTACCAGCACAGTCACATACAGAACTTCCATTCTGCTCCCAGTTGTCATCAGCACCAAAACCATCTACTTCCCAAGAGCTAGGGAGTTCATAAGTCATGCCATAGTACTTTTGATTTACTTTGCGCCATTTTTGACCAAACAGGCCTAGCTGAAATATCACCAATAAAATCAAAAGTATTTTCATCGCACAACTATTTACGCATTACTGCTTGCTTCCGAAAACTTTCTTCAAGATATCATTCACACGAGCCGCTGGGTCTTGACGGATCTTGGTTTCTTCTTGTTCTACTACTGTGAACAGACCTGTAAGCGCTTTATCATTTGTATAACCTACCAGATCGGTATTCACTGGTTTTACCAGAGGGATCTTGTTGTACATAGTGGTAAGTTCTTTCCACTTGCTGGTCGCATAAGTACTATTGAGGGCAGTTTCTATATATGGTTTAAATGCAGTCTTCAGTTGATCACTCGTTTTGCTTTTTAAATATTGTGTAGCAGCATTGTTTGAGCCTTGCAAAATATTTTTGGCGTCAGTAATGGTCATAGCCGTGATCGCATTTACAAAAATATTAGCGGCATCTTTAGATGCCTGCTCAGCCGCTCTATTTAAAGTAGTTTCAAATTCATCTACTTTGTTGCCAAAGCCCATTTGTCTGAGTTTGTCTGCAACAATCTGAGCATCTTTAGGAAAAGGAATCCTGATCAAACTATTCTTATTAAAACCATCTAACACGCTTAACTTGCTCGAAGCATTGTTTGAACCCACTTTTAAGGCTTCTTTGAGACCCTCTGCAATCTCAGATTCTGAGAGTGGAACCGCACCACCAGTTACTGTACTTACTACTTCTGTAGCTTTGCCTAAAATTGATTTCTTTTTCTTTTTGGTGTTTTGTGACCAAGAAATACTAAAAACGAGGGCCACCACAAAAAACGATGCAAGTCCAAATGATTTTTTTGACATGATGATAAATTTTAGAACAATATAGACAAATTATGTACCAAATTATACTTGGTACATAATTTCAATGATACCCTCCGAGAGTTCTGAACAGCCTAGGAATAGACCAACCGATAAAGCTAAATTCTTCTTGCAGGCAAATTTGAGGATCAATGGGAAGGAACTCACACTTAAAGCGCTTAGCGACAAGCCGAAACATGCATAGTTCAACCGGGCAATATTGCCTGTTAAATTCAATAAGCCAAGCAAAAAGAATAAAATACCCATCAAATAAATAAAACCCAAGCGACCGTTGTTCAGAAACAAACCAATAGGAACTGCAAGAACCGCAGAAATGATGAGAATATAAAAGGGATCTAAGACAACACTTTGCCTAGTGGGAATGTAAAATTTGACACAACCTACCACAGCCCCTAGAAACAAACCTATCGCAATAATCTTTGGATAAGATTGGTCCTTGTTTTCTGCTTCGGTTTCAGAGGTCACTTCAAAAGTCTTATTGTTGATCTTGAAAAAGGCAAACCCAAGAATCGCTAGTAATGCACCAGCCGTGATAAGGGTTGTAACCACCCCTAACTCCAATACCAATTGCTCCACTTTAGGCTCAAAGGCCAAGGTGAGTTCTGAAAGTAATGTATAGATACCGACAATTAAGGGCAGACTCGATGCTGGAGAATATTTTTCTAAAAAAGAATTGGCAGGGCTGTTGAATACGTTCATGCCTACCATCCAGATCGTGAATAATCCTAAAAAGACATAACTCAGGTAAGGAGCACCACCGGTACTGTTGATTTTGATGAGGGAACCCGTCGCCATAAAAATAATGGCTGTGATACTCATACCGATGGTAATGAGTAGGAACTTGGAACTGCTGTTTTTAAAAAATTTGTCGCTGAAGTTCCCTGCCAATATGGGAACCAAGACCATCACCAAAAGATGTACGAGGTCAAAATTGGGTTTACTGTCTTGCAAGTTGAAATTAGCCAGAAGCTGCGGCTGAAAGTTATCGTAAATGAGCCAACTAATAACCAAGAAAATGTTTAAGAGCAAAAGTACTATGACCTGCGGCCATGCGATTGTTTTCGTATTCTCCATAATATGCTACACTACCACTAATTTATTGAATAATTTATGATCTGCAAAATTGAGATTGAAAAAGGAAATCAAGAAAGTTATCATAGATTTATCGAGTCAGAAGTGTATGGAAGTAAATTGTAGTCTCGAGCAATGCCAACAGCAAGCTTACCCTAGGAAGCATAGGGCAGATCGTGGGCGAAGAGCTCAAGTTCAACCCCGAAAGCACAGCCGATGGCATTTACTTTGTGTCTCTAGCCAACAGCACAGAGCATAAGGTGACGGTGATCGCCACGCGTACCGAGAGCAAGCTCATGTTCAGCATACCAACTCCAAAGGCTGAAACTTGGAGTTTGTGGGGCGTAAAATATTTGCCTTTTGGTATCTTTGAAAAATGAATAGCCTTTAAATAAAACCGTTCATGAGCATAAACTACACAAAAGGTGACGCTACAGACCCGAAAGCAGATGGCAACAAAATCATTGTACATATCTGCAATGATATCGGAGGTTGGGGCAAGGGATTTGTCATGGCGATTTCAAAACGTTGGAAAGCACCTGAACAACAGTATAGGGAGTGGTTCAAAACCCAAGAAAACTTTGCTCTCGGAGAGGTGCAGTTTGTACAGGTAGAAAACGATATTTGGGTAGCCAACCTCATCGGACAACACAAGATCAATAAAGACGAAAAGGGCAACGCACCCATTCGTTATGAAGCAGTTTTAGCAGGACTAGAGAAAGTGGGGACTTTTGCCTTGGAGCAATCCGCTACAGTACACATGCCTAGAATCGGCTGTGGACTAGCAGGCGGTACTTGGGATCGCATAGAGCCTTTGATTGAGTCGGCTTTGGCAGAAAAGAAGATATCTGTAACCGTTTATGATTTTTAAAATGTGGACACCAATTCCGTTAAAAAAACTAGAAGAATTGATTTTGCAAGGAGAGATGGAGCTTGATTAAGAACAATTACTCTTTTGGAACCTCATTAAAATACAGCCTCAAAAATGGCAAGAAAAGCAGTTTGGAAATGAGGGCGGAGGCTTTTGGGTCGTCGCGATCTTTGGAAATAAAGTCATTTATTACAATGACATTGAGGAAGGCTTTAATATTTCACCCTATGAAACTTATGGACAAATTAAGGAATATCGGTGTAATCAGTGCGAACTGAATCATACTATAACAGGGCTATATGAACGGATTAAGAGGTAGTTGAATAAATATTAAAACTTTCATAAAATGGGAATAAATGTTCTTTTGAAACATAGGGAGAATCATGATAAACTTATTGCAATTGTAAGGTTGTTAAAGATCTATATGGGAGAAACAGTAAAAGTTCCTGATTTACATTTGTTTAATGCAAAGTATAGACCTTTTGTTGATAATAAAGAAGATATGATTTTAGATTTCAGCAATAGTGATTTGGAATACTTGAAAAAAAACATGGATGAAGAAGGTATAATTTTTCAAATTTTATCAGAGTAGTATAACTATTGGTGAATTGATTAATACAGAGAATATTGATTAACTAATAAATTTATATTACAAGATGATTCTAGCTTCAACCCTTAAAACATAGCCAGTTTCTTCAAAAAACCGTTGCATTCTTCCTGTTTGACTAGATTTAAATTTAGGATGCTCTTTGTTTGTGATGTAAGCTTTCTTACTGGTGTATTTTTCTGACTCACTTGTTTCTTCAAAGTAGTGAATTGATGTTTTTAATTGTGGCTCTGCATCTTTTACCCATTCATTTCCTCTTTGCCCTCTCTCTTTCAGTTCCACAAAAATGACACTTTTAGAATAGGTTAACATTCCATCACAACGTTTGGCTTGTTTCAAATCTGAATTCTTAATTTCAATACAATTATCTATTGCTGTAAATGTAACATCATATCTATCTTCGTTAATAACAACTGCTATCCATTTCGAGCCATCGTTTTCGTCAATATATGCAGGATCCTTTGCGGGATGAGGATGTCACACAGACCAAATATTTTCTTGCCAGAATACGTTTGACAATGGGCTACTGAAAAATCCAAGTTCATAGTACCTGTTGTATTTCTAAAAGTTGGGCAAACAGTTCATTCGTTTCACCGAGCATTTCATTTAAGTAGTTTTCGTCAGAGGGTAGACCATCGATAGTATGCAATTTCCGAATCTCTCCATTATCTCCCAATTCGTATATTCCCAAATCAGCCACGTCTATGGTTGAGAGCAATGGAACGATACTCTCTAATTTCCTTTTGGTTTCTTCAGTTTTAACTCTTTGCTTCAATTGATGAGCAGTAACAGCCAAGGTTAAATAATTAATTAAATATGGACTATGTGTTGTCATGATTAATTTATTACCCTCAGTCACATTGTTGAACTCCAATAAGCTATTTAACATCTTATGCTGAGAAGTAGGAAACAGATTTTGTTCTGGTTCTTCGACTATATTGACAAAGGCGGTCTTGTTAAACTTTTTGGCTTCTTCGGAAATCGCAATGCGTTTTTGTTCATCGGTGAGATCCATATTACCCATAATAAACTGGATGTTTTTCCTAAATCGCTCTCTTTGTTCATTTGTCATCGTTTCTTTTGATGCTTCACTTTGTCTTTTGACAGAGTTTGACAAATATAAAGAGACTAAATACAAGGGAATCAATGATTGAAACCCACTTGATGCTTCAGAAAGCTTGATTTTGTATGAATTACTCTTGTCTTTTCCCTTTATATATACAGTATCATTGGTTTTATTGTATTCCAAGTCTGCATTGCTGATGGGCAAAGCCATAGTTCCTTTAATCTCTGTTAAGGCACTGTTGTATTCTGAAACAAACTCTACCAGAGAATCTGATGTTAAGTTTAGAGCCTTTGCCTTTTTTACGTTTGCTATGAAATTGCGTTCCGCAGGTACATACATAATCTGAGGTAAAGGATACGGTTGGTTGTCTATATGCTCTACATGCAAATTACCATTTTCATAAATTATATGGTAAGAATAGCCTTCATATTCTATAAAAGTATCCTCATAGCCTGAAAAGTAGTTTTCTAATCGATGATATTTGAGTTGGCTTTTAAATTTATTTTTTCGCTCGAAATATCTGCGATCATAATCACCACGTGTTAATGCCTTTTCAATCCAGGTCAACGTGGATATCAATTTTGCAACCGTACTTTTACCACTTCCCTGATTTCCAATAAAAACAGTCACTTTTTTGAGGTCAATCCACCCATCACCTTCCAGAAGTCCTTCTTTAATCGGTCCAAAGTTTCTGATTCTTATCCTACTCATGTTGTATCAATTGTTAATCATTAATGGGGAAATCCCTCACTTCCCCTCCACAACCCTTAATTGCTCCTCAAGATGCTTTACTTTATCTTCTAAAAGCCTCACTTGAGATTCTAGTAATTCTATTACCTTTTTGTCATTATAGTAATTGTGTTGATGATAGTTACCCCCTGCTGCATGGTCGTTATTGGTAACATTCAATATCACCTTCTCATCAAAATGGATAATATCGCTCACTGATAATTGCAAGGCATCCGCAATCTTGCTCAATCTATTATAAGTCAGTTCCGTTTGGTCGGTTTCGAGTTTACTATAGGCAGATTGGGAGAGGCCCAGTTGGTCGGCCATATATTCTTGAGAGAAGTTTCTAAGTTCTCTGAGTTTCTTGATCTTGTGTCCTAGATTTTTGATTTCTTTTTCCATTGTATCATGCGTTTTGGGAATATCCTATTCCCTGTGTTTCTAAACTACAAAGAGGGCTTTTAATACCGACCTTGATTGTGCAATAACTTTACAAATATAAAAATAAAGCGTCTTGGTACAAGCAAAACACCCTCAACTCCATGATCACATACTACAGCATCCTGCACTTTATCGCGCCCGAGGGTCCGGCTATCCCTATCGGCCTTGTGGCGCTGTCGCAACCACAGGTGTATTTCAAGATCCTACCCCAAAGAATCGAGCGGATCTGCCAACAATATCCCAAACAAAAGACGGCCATAGAAAAGGCTTTGAAGAAGTTAAGAGCGAGCTTTAAGCCGTTTGTGGGGACACAAACGGGGGCGGTCGAGGCGATGAAAGACCAAACAATCACCTAAAGACATAGACTTTCTGTATCTCTTGGCTTCGTTCAGGTCGGGTCTGTTGCAGTTTTCCACGCTGAGGTTTAGAGAAGGGGAACTGAGCCCAGCGCTATTTGAGATGTGTTTGCTTATAGAGTTGTGAGTGTTGGATTTTGAGTTTTGGGTGTTTAATACGCCAAAATGCTATAAGCTATGGAAAGCCTCTCCTTGAAACTTTAGGATTTGTTGGTATCTTGCAACTCAAGCGCTTTAGTGTTCTAAGAGTCCATGTCAAAAATCAAATCCAGTTTCTTCTGCCAATCTTGTGGTTACCAATCGCCTAAGTGGTTGGGCAAGTGTCCTTCCTGTGCTTCTTGGAACACCTTTGTGGAGGAACTGTTGCAAAAAGATGATAAAAAAGCAGCCTTCAGTGGCCTTTCTTCTTCACGAATCGCCTCTAAGCCTACGCTGATCAGCGATATCATTTATGAAAAACAAGCACGCACCAGTTCTGCCAATGCAGAATTAGACCGGGTATTGGGCGGCGGTATCGTCCCCGGCTCCATGGTATTGATAGGCGGGGAGCCGGGCATAGGCAAGTCGACCTTAATGTTGCAAGTAGCGGTTTCGCTCCCCGACATGAAGATTTTGTATGTAACTGGCGAAGAAAGTGAACAGCAAACCAAGATGCGTGCAGAACGCATTGGGATCAAATCCAACTCCTGCTACCTACTGGCGGAGACCAATACTCAAAACCTCTTCAAACAAATTGAGATCCTGAACCCAGATCTGGTCATCGTAGACTCAGTGCAGACTTTGCAATCTGCATTTATTGAGTCTGCTGCAGGTAGTATCTCCCAAGTTAGGGAATGTACGGCAGAGCTTTTGAAGTTTGCCAAAGAATCGGGTACGCCCGTGTTTCTCATCGGCCATATCACCAAAGACGGTACCATAGCAGGTCCCAAGATCTTAGAGCACATGGTAGATACCGTGTTGCAGTTTGAAGGCGACAGACATCTCTCCTACAGAATCCTCAGATCGATCAAAAATCGATTTGGTAGTACTTCAGAGTTGGGCATTTATGAAATGTTGGGCAACGGTCTCAGAGAGGTGAGCAATCCTTCCGAAATATTGATCACCCAAAGGGACTTCGCCCTCAGTGGGGTAAGTATCGGCGCTACTATAGAAGGCAACAGACCTTTGCTCATAGAAATACAATCATTGGTAAGTATCGCCACCTATGGTACACCGCAGCGCAGCACTACAGGTTATGATGCCAAAAGGCTCAACATGCTTTTGGCAGTTTTAGAAAAACGTGGAGGTTTCAGACTCGGTCAACAAGATGTGTTTTTGAATATTGCCGGGGGCATCAAAGTAGAGGACCCTGCCATAGACCTAGCCGTATGTTGTTCTATCATCTCTTCCTTTGAAGACATTCCAATTCCCGATGGCGTCTGTTTTGCGGGAGAAATAGGTCTCGGTGGGGAAATTCGCGCCGTAAACAAAGTGGAGAACAGAGTCTCCGAAGCTGAAAAGTTGGGCTTCAAGGAAATCTATATTTCCAAATACAACAAAGGCATAGAAATCAACAGCACCAAGATCAAAGTAAACCAAGTCGCCAACTTAAGGGAAGTGTTTGAGGGCGTGTTTGGGTAAAAAAAGTTATTGGTTATTGGTTTAAAAGTTGCGAAGATAAAGTCTATTGAAAGGTTTGCCAGAATAGAACCTTTGCCAAAGTTTAAAACTTTGGCAAAGGTATCCCTCAAATATTCTTTTCTCTTTGATCTTTTCTCTAATCTTGCGTCTTGACTCTTGTGTCTAGCGTCTTATGTCTAAATTACTCCGCTCCAATTCCCAAATAAGTCCTGAGTTTCTCGCTTTCAAATTTCTCTTGCGCTTCTTTCTCTGGAGAAATCAGCGAAAACACGATCCCTGCTATAAAAGAACAGGTGATGGAGATAATCGCAGGGTTCTTCAGTGGGATAATCGCCTGCTCGTTTTTAAAGATATCCACCCAAATCGTTGGGCTCAGGATGATCATGACCACAGAGACCGCCGTACCTGTAATGATACTTGCCACAGCCCCTTTGGTCGTAAACTTCTTCCAAAGAATAGACATCAATAAAGAAGGGAAATTAGCACTTGCCGCCACCGCAAACGCAAGCCCAACCATAAAGGCCACGTTTTGATCTTTAAACAAGAGCCCGAGCAAAACAGATAAAATTCCCAAACCTATGGTAGCACGTTTAGCTACGCGCATTTCCCCCTTTTCATCAGAAACACCTTTCTTAATTACGTTCACATACAGGTCATGGGAAATACTCGAAGCACCCGAAAGTGTGAGCCCAGCCACCACTGCAAGAATCGTAGCAAAAGCCACAGCGGCTATAAATCCTAAGAAGCCCACGCCACCCGTTTGCTCTGCTAAAAGAAGCGCCGCCATGTTGCCTCCTTTATCTATTTGCAGAATAGCTTCCTTGCCCACAAGCGCCATGGCACCAAAACCTATGAAAAAGGTAAGAATATAGAAGTATCCGATAAAGCCCGTCGCCACAAAAACTGACTTTCTGGCTTCCTTGGCATCGGGTACGGTATAAAATCGCATGAGAATATGAGGTAGACCAGCAGTGCCGAACATCAGCGCCAAACCTAAGGAGATGGCATCGAGTGGGTTTTTTACATAACCTCCAGGAGAGAGCACTTCTTCTCCATATTTATCAGCAGCGGTTTGAAACATAGTTGCAGGATTAAAACCAAAATGACTGAGCGTCAAAATAACCAATACCGTAGCACCGCTCAATAAAAGCACAGCTTTGATGATCTGTACCCAAGTAGTGGCGAGCATACCACCAAACAATACATAAAGTGTCATAACTACGCCTACCAAAACCACCGCAAGTTCATACGGAAGGCCAAACAGCGTTTTGATAAGGCCACCCGCACCTACTATTTGTGCGATCAAATACAGCGCAATGGTCAACAAAGATCCAAACGAAGACGCGATACGGATAGGGCGCTGTTTCAAGCGAAAAGCTACCACATCTGCAAAAGTATATTTGCCCAGATTTCGTAAAGGCTCTGCGATCAAAAACATAATCAGTGGCCAGCCCACCAAAAATCCTACGGAGTAGATCAATCCGTCAAAGCCTTTGGTGGCCACCATACCCGCAATGCCCAGAAATGAAGCCGCGCTCATGAAGTCACCAGCCAGTGCCAAACCATTTTGAAAACCACTGATATTTCTACCCGCCGCATAAAACTCCGAACCAGTCTTTGTTTTCTGAGCTGCCCAATAAGTGATGTATAGGGTAATCGAGAGAAAAATAAAAAATACGATAACGGCTATGAGATTAGTGTCGCCAAGAGAAGTTTGTACCTGTAAAAACATAAAAATGAATTAGTCTTTTTAAAATCTATTGAAGTTTTTTGCGGAGTAGTTCCACCTCTTTGTCATACTTGTGATTGGCCCACCTTACATACCAACCCGTAATGAGCCAACTAAAGAGTAGGATTCCAACACCGACAGGAATGGCAAGCGTGATCCCCGAAGCGATCTTTGTGGCCAAAAATTCTTTGTTAAAAGCCACCAAGGCCAAAAAACCGAAATAGACCACAAACATAATGAGTGTGAGGGTTATGGAAACACTCCATCGCCTAGCAACCAACTGTTTGAATTCTTTAGATTCAATAACCTCGCTTAACTTTTTTGGATCCATTGGGAAAATTTTTTCTAAGATAGACCCGTGTAGGCAAATAAAAAAGTGTCCATAATCAAAAATCGAGAGACTTAGGTAAAATAAGCCCTTCAGTTGTATGATTTATCATTCTTTTAGATTAAAATTGAATTGTGTACCCCACTAGAAAGCACGAAATGGTCACAAAATTTAAATATGTAAATATTTTTAGTTATTTTTGTAGAAATACAAGATGTATGAAGGTGTTGAATTTTAAATATATAACTCTTTTTCTATCAATCGTGATCATCTCTTTTTCTTGCTCGAAAAACAGATCTATGT